>CAZTES010000005.1:0-46597 GCA_964612275.1 uncultured Rikenellaceae bacterium | reverse complement strand
CCGGAAAAGTCCTTGCCGGATACCGATTCCAATACATCCCTGAAATCGAGTCCTGTGGCTACACCATGACCGTACTGGTTCAGGTAGCTCTCCAGTGTTCCAAAAAAGAGGAAATCATTATCCAGTTCAAACCGGATCATGTGCAGGAGGGCTGCCCCTTTCTTGTATGAGAGACGCCCGCTGAATATCCGGCTTACATTACCAATCTCTTCAAAGGGCACATAAACACTTCCCTCCGGCTCCATCAGGGCCTGGCTATGCGCGTTCAGCATCCACCCATCCGCATCCTGTTGTGAAACAAGATGCTGGTAAGCAAGGTACTCCGAATAGGATGCGAATCCTTCATTGATCCAGATATCCATCCAGGTGGCACAGGTGATGTAATCGCCGAACCAGCTGTGTCCCAGTTCATGCGCGACCAGGAAAAACCGGAAATCCGCCAGGGTGGTCATGGTCTGATGCTCCATGCCTCCACCCATAGGAGCCAGACAGTGACCGTATTTCTCATCAGGGAAAGGGTAAAGAACATAGAGACTGGAAAACAATTCAACCAGGTCTTTTGTATTATCAATCAATGATTTGTTCTGAGTAAGATAATCCGGACTATCGTAAATATAATTCTGGATCAGTATAGAGTCCGGAAACCCATCGGGATGGGCATACAGGCTGTAATCCTGGTAATCGGCAATGGTCATGGATATCAGGTAATAGGCAATGGGATGGTATGTTTTCCACTCATACCTGACCTTATTTCCTGCCAGTGGTACAACATCAGTCAGTATCCCGTTGGCCCCTGCCATGAGGGTGTTATTGGTGGTAATAAAAACGTATGCAGAATCTGCCTTATCCGACAGCACCTGCTTGCAGGGAAACCAGTCAAGGGCACTGTAGGGTTCTGACAACGTCCATGTTACCTGTTTTCCCCATGTTGGATCAATCTCGTTACTCATCCCTGCAAAAAATCCCTGGGAAATCACGGTTCCCCTGTAAAAAACCTCTGCAGAAAAGTATTCTTTGAAAGGGATAGCTGTTTCAAGATGAAGGGTTACCATGTCATCCTCCCTTAAGAACTCCTCCATTGAACCATTAACCAGAACGGAATCGATGACAAGATCGGCATTCAATTCAAATACCACGGTCTGAAGGGATGGTACAACAGCAACAGCTCCGATGGTAGTTCTTCCGGAAATTGTAGTGGAGGTATTGTTTGCTTCCAGGTCAAGAAAATAGAACGAGACATCATAATCACCCAGGGCATCGATACTCTTCCCGGCCCGGGAAGAAAAAAGCTGTTCCTTTCCCTCAAGGAATTCCCCCTTCCAGTCAATGAGATCATTTTTCTGGCCAAGAGCAAAAATAAATGAGGGGATAAACAGTAAAAAAAGGATCCTTCGTCTGTTCATTTCAATGCCCTTTCTACCGCAAGTTTACGACTTTTTTCTCAATAAGGGCAGGTGCTTCGCTGTAACTCATTTCTCCCGCCTACCATGTGAAATAAAATCTTGCATGAGCACTTCGACTGGGATTACCCCTATTTCACATGGCCAGCCGGCGGGATCAATGTAACTCACTTCGCTTACGCTCAGTGTAATTCGCAAATCTGCTTGCTTAGCCTTAATAGTCTCCCTGAACAATAAGGAAGCAGATTTGCGTAACTCGATTGTTAAAGCAACCTGTTCAAGGATAGCAGCATTGTGTCCCGCCAAAGGCGGGGCCAGAGGGGTGATTGGCTTTCCGATACGTTTAGCATTTTTTGTAGACGAAGTTAGGATATGGTTCCGGATTAACGCCTGGTGTATTTTGGTCCATGGAATGCTTTCCCAAATAAGGAATAACGCAGTTGGACCAATTTACACCATGGTGCTATCAACCCAGGGTTGCGTCTGCTTACGCAGCCTTACCCTGGGCTAATCTATTACGCCCCTTTGGGGCTGAGATGAATATCGAATGCAGATTAACGAATGAAGATTTCAGAAGTATATAAAATCGTAAATCGGTGTTCGTTAACCGAGAATTCCGAACTTGCCAGAGGCCTGTGATGAATTTGAGCTCACTGTAGGTAATCCTTGTTCTTAAATCAAGACCAGCAACCAGTACCCTTTCTCTTATTTCTTGTCACTCGTCACTTCTTTTAACCAGCAACTAGTCCCGAGAATCACCCCTACGGGAATTGATTCTCTTCCATAGGAATGCCTTTGGCAGAGGATCCTTTTCCGAAGTCCCATTAGGGATCACTATGTGAGAATACCTTCGGTAGAATTTCTAATGAAGCAAAGCTTCTAAGAAATTCGGGACAACCAGTAACCAGCACCATCTTTTGCTCTCATTACTCACTTCTCACTCTCCGCCCGCCGTATCCGCCGAATGGCGGAGAAGGTGGGACTCACCTCTCACACTCTCATCCCTTCATATCATTATTTCACCCTCGTGGCACTAAACGGCATCTGGTAATCCGGGGGTCCGAGGATTCCGGTAAACTCATCTTCATTGAATTCACCGCTTATATCGATAAGATATGTACCATAATAAAATTGAGCCGTAAGCTTACCATCCTCGATTTTCAGGTCCTCCAATTCTATCGATACCTGTTCTGCCTCCATTGTTCCTGTAAATTTCTCACCGTCATGTATGATAACCATTGCAACATCAATTGGACCATCAGGCGTATCAATATGATACTCCCAGGAACCAGCATAGTTCTTTATTGCCATCCGGGTTGCACTGCATCCAGAAAGGAATGCTACCGATGCGATAATAAGGAACACGCCGATAAAAGAAAATGTCTTTGTTGTTTTCATGCGTTCAGTGAATTTATTGTGACCAGGTGTTCAATTTTTAATTTGAAAGATATGATCTATCCATTGAATATACAAACAAATGTATTATTTGTAGAGCAGAAAGGAGGTCTTTTTTTCTATCAATTTTCCGGGTTTCATTCCGCATCTTTCACACACCGGAATCCCACGGTAGCACACCGGTCAAATCCCGGGGATACCAGCAAAAGCATCTGCGTTTTATTCAGGGGTTGAGGCCCTCCTTTCACGTACCAGATGCTTGAGGCAGGATTATAATAACTGCCCCCCCTGATTACGTTAAAGTAGCAGCTCCCATTGTCGTATACATCGTTTGTCATTTGCCAAACATTCCCCACCATATCGGCAATATTAAAAGGACTCATGCCCTTGGAAAACGCGTCAACCGGCGTTGGTCGTTCAAAGGCATTGTTACACTTTGTTCCGTGAAACTCATTTCCCCATGGCCAGATTCTACAATCGGTCCCCTGGGCTGCATACTGCCATTCTATTTCTGTCGGAAGGCGTTTACCCGCCCATTCGGTATAAGCCCGGGCATCATCGAGGGAGACATAGACTACCGGGTAGTTATCCTGTCCCTTTGGGTAGGTTCCATTTTCCCAATGCTTAAGGAAATTAACAGGATCAGCCGGCTGGTAGTTTGTGGATATCATGAATTCATAGAAAGCAGCGTTGGTCACCGGGTATCTGTCCATGAAGAACCGTTCAACATGGATTTTTTCAGGGGTTGTATAATCGGGATAGGGAATGAACTGGTCGTCGTTCGTGACTGAAAAGTAGAAATCCCCGGCAGGTATCTCCTCCATATTGGCAAAGGGTCGTTTCACCCTGGATGTATGGGTCACCTTGCTGATCATCCAGGGTTTCCCGGGTTCTATCATAACCACCCGTTCATCAAGCAGGGTATTCTCTTCAAACAACTGGATCACTATTTTGCCTTCGTACCGACCGAAGAGATCCAGAACACGAAGCTGAAGTGAGTCAGCATCAAACGTTTTGGATATACCCTGGTACGAGGGCATTCCTTTCCAGACAACCACCCTGTCTCCCCGGCCGGCATGGATCAGCAGGGTATCCCTTCGTATCGTGGCATCCAGCATGTTGGGAAACCGGGCAAGGCATTCCAGGCTGCCTTCTTTTCGTGTATTTGACCACTGTTTATTGAATGCTTCGATATGAGCAGGAAGGTACCAGTCAGCGCCAGACCGCTGCAGCTCAATCTCCTCATGATTCCAAAGGCTGACGTAATGATGATCGGGTGAAGGGACTGCCTTAATAAGTGCCCCGGTATAGCCATCCGGATCAAAACTGAGAACAGTATAGATGGTTTTTCCATTGTCTTTCCACTCATTAATCCAGATGCTGTCCCTGGTGGAGGATACCAGCGGGGTCCAGCCGGTGTTAAGAAAAGCGTCTGAATTTTCTCTGAGGATCATGGTTGTCCTGCCCATGAAACTATACTCCTCTTCGAGCCAGTCCGGTCTGCCCGGAGCAAATGCATTGATCTCGGTTCCGTATCCGTTAAAGAATGAGATGGCAACTTCCCGGTGTATCCGGTCATCATTCCGTTGAACAACCCGAAAGATGGCAAAGTCGGGTCTTATCAGTTTGTTCAGGTTCAGAGGAGGGCTCATGACAATGGCATTGTGAACTCTTCCTGAGATGATACCGGGCATGTCCATCGGGATAGCCATTCCTTCCGAATACATGATCACTCCCTGTTTTACACTATCAGCAGCACGCTGCAGTTCAATGCTCGATTTTCCCCGTGTATCCAGAACGACACCATCGGCACCGGTCCGTTCAATCAATTGTGCCAGCCCTTTGAAGTGATCCTCCTGCCGGGTGCTCTGATCCCACGGATTGTAAGAGATAAAAAAACGGGTTGACTGGCTTCGTGAATAGTTGGCCATTTCGAGGATTTTATCCAGCCCTAAAGGCAGGTCCCGGTACAGGTCATACTGGTTTCGCTGATCAACACCCAGCCGGGGCCAGGTGGGCCAGAGACAAAATACATCCCATCCACCCAGCAATTCTTTCCCCTCTTCCAGAAAATTATAGAATGTATATTTCCCTGTTTGCCAGTCAAAGAATTCATGATCCCAGGCAGCCTGCAGCACCATGGTATATTTGTCCTTTATCCACTGCAGGTCCTCCCGCTTATACAGGGTCTCATCAAATTCTTCCAGGTCGAAAAGATATCGTTCCTGGAACATGATCTTCAATCCATCCTGCCAATCACCAGTGAAATGATCTGCGTAAAAGGTGTATTCGACACCTGCTCCCGGAGGCACAATGGTTTCATACCTTCTCCTCTCTGAATTCTCGTAATTCGTTCTCCTGGCAATGGCACAGAGAGATTGGTTTGCAGTTACCGGCAGGGAAGCATACCCCATCTCCCATGCATTATCAGGAAGAATTACACCCACCGGTCCCTTTCCGGGGATAAAGATCTTTGTTCGTGCCAGAGCCCATGGGCCGGTCCCGGTGAGGTATATGTGATCATCCGATGGCCCGAAAGGAACAACATTCGATACCTTCAATGTATCTCCGGAGATATTCTGAAAGGTAACAACTGCTTTCCATCCCTTATCAAATCCTGCCTCCGGAGTCAGGATCCCATGAATTGCGTCCCCAATATTAAACTGGAGGTTATCACTACCCTGCACCACCTCACAATTGCCCGAACTGAATTGAACATCATTGACTTCAACAGTAAACAAAACAGGTGGAGAGTGAAATTGGAGTAACTGGCTATCGGCGAGGAAAAACTCCTTTACCCGTATGCCATTCGATGGGTCAAGGGATAGATTCATCAGGGGCTGAGCCTCTGCAGCCAGGTGCACGACAAATATTGTCGAAAATAGAAGGGTAATGACTCTACGTGGACAGTGCATTCGAAAAAGAATTTTACTTTAAGCTAATGAGTGGTTGAAAATCGATAAACGGTTGAGTGGGTATAGGTCTCACCCGGTTTGAGCAGGGTTGAAGGAAATTCAGGTTGATTGGGCGAATCAGGAAAATGTTGTGTTTCAAGGCAAAACCCATAATGCTTTTCGTATATAACACCATTTTTACCGGTCAGGCTCCCATCCAGGAAGTTTCCCGTATAAAACTGAACTCCCGGTTCCGTGGTATAGACTTCCATGACTCTGTCACTCACGGGTTCAAACACCCTGGCAACAAAAACCATCTCATCATCCCCTTCATTTAACACATAGGTATGATCATACCCACCACTCACGTAGTCAATTCTGGATCCAATGGTGTGCGGGGATAAAAAATCCATGGCACTGCCCTCTACAGCCCTCAGCTCTCCGGTAGGAATAAGCCCTTCATCAACCACAACAAACCGGTCAGCATTGATCATCATTTCATGATCGAGAATATCCCTCTTTCCAGCAGTAAGATTAAAATAACTGTGGTGTGTAAGGTTCACAGGGCATGGCTTATCGGTACCGGCTTCATAATCAATCGTAAACTCATTCTGATCAGTCAGGGAATAGGTTACTTTTACGGTCAGATTGCCCGGATAACCTTCTTCCATATCCGGGCTGACATAGGTAAGCATTACCCCCTGCCTGTCATCGCTTTGAAATGGTTCAGCACTCCAGACCACTTTATCAAAACCAACCAGTCCGCCATGCAAATGGTTTTCACCATTGTTTACTGCAAGGGTATATTCAACTCCGTCAACGGTAAATTTCCCTTTTGCTATCCGGTTTCCATATCTTCCCACAATGGCACCGAAATGTGGATGCCCCTTCAAATAGGACTGAAGATCATCAAATCCAAGAACAACATCTTCCAAATTCCCATTTTTATCAGGCACCATCAGTGAAGTCAATATTCCACCATAGTTGGTGATCTTTGCCACCATCCCATTGCTGTTTGTAAGGGTAAATAGATCAACCGCCTGTCCATCAGGAGTGGTTCCAAAGGGTTCTTTTACTATCTCCATTTTCTCTTTCGTTTTTTCAGCTTCCTTTTTTAGTCCTCGGTTTTTGCAAGCTATGCAAAAAAGCAATCCCCCGATCAGGATCATGAAAAGCCAGTGATTTGTTTTCATAGGTTTCAGGGTTTTATCTGTTTGTCTTTCGTGAAAAAATTACGAAGATTTGAAAACATAAAAATAGAATATTTACCGCTTCTTTTTCACCAGGAACAGGTTTCAGCCTTTCCAACATCTTACAGTATGCCATACCCGATAATCAACCGGATAACGGCAATCAAAAGCACAATGGTGTTCAGTGTTCTCCCTGTGCTGTACTTTGCCACAATTCCTATCAGCAAACCGATTACTGCAATGGGCAGGGCAATCCAGTTTAACCATCCAAGTAAGGGAAACAACCCAATAAGTGCAATCACCAGGCCCACGATGCCAAAGAGGACTGAAATAAGATTAATCATATAGCGTTAGCACTAAAAACGAACACCCGTTTTGCCTATGAAAGATAACATTATTCTTGAAATACCGTATAAGTAAACAACAGAAACAGGGAAAAAGTATGAGAGGATTACTAAAAGTTATTCTTCTTCTTTCGATTTTTTCAGTAGCTCCTTCCTGCAGCAGTACTAAAAAAATCAAACGAGCAAAGAAGCATATAATCATGATCGATACACCCCGTTACGGGAAGAATAAGCTCTATTTCTCATCGAAGTATCAACACCAGCTTAAAACAAGAGCCAAAAAGAACGCGAGGAAAAATAGAAGGTAAACTGTTGAAAACCCTGGCATGAATATTGATCGCCTATTTGCATATGGACAAATATTGTCCGATCTTTAATGGGTGAACAGGATCTTTCTGTTCCCCGTTCATAGCCTGCAACAAACTACTTTGCCGTGTGCAGAGCTTTAAAAAATAAAAAACAGTTCCACAATGAAAAAAGCATGTTTATTTTTCTCCTTGATCCTGCTGGCAATTTCAGCTACAGCACAGGCAGATGAGGATATTAATGTACTGTTTGGCAGAGCCACCAAAATCAGGGGTTTTATCGGGCCTGCCATTGAACTCACTTCGATTGCTGATGATTTTACCGGTTTATTGGGATTGGAAGGTGGTGTGATGCTGGACAATTTTTTTCTTGGCGGTTTTGGCGTAGGACTTACCGATAATTCTCAACTCCAGCAGGATGTTGAATTTGGATACGGTGGTTTATTTTTGGGTTACCGGTTTCTTGCCAGCAAGGTACTCCATCCCACAATCTCTGCCGTTATGGGGATGGGTTCAATAAATAGTGTGGAAGGTTTTTTCCCGGATGATCACATCTATATTCTTGCACCAATTGTCGAGCTGGAAATAAATTTCACCCGGTTTTTGAAAGTAAGCTTTGGTGGAAGCTACCGTTTTGTTGGAGGTATTTCCGATGAAGGAGCAGGAATGGATTACAGCAATACCGACTTTTCCGGACCAGCCGGAATCGTATCGTTCCGCTTTGGATGGTTTGATTAAGGTATTTTTCGTTTTTCCACTCTATTAGCAAAAATCCCCTGACGAAACTTCATAATTGGATATTCCCTACCTGCCAGCCACAGGATGGTAAACCGTAGGGCAGGCTTCGCCCGGTTCGATTGTTATATCTACCTGTTCAAGGATAGCAGTACTGTATCCCCTTGAGGGGACAACAGGGGGGATTGGCTTTCCGATACGTTTAGCATTTTTCGAAGAAGAAGTTACGATATGGTTTCCGGATTAACGCCTGGTGTACTTCGGTCCATGGAGGGATTTCCCATCGTCCAAAGGACTCCTTCGGAGAATAGCAGTGAAGTTGGACCATATTTGTCGGTATATAAAATTCCCAGGGTTGCGCCTGCTTGCGCAGTCTTACCCTGGGCTATTATATCACGCCCCTTGGTGGCTAAAAGGTTATCGTATTTCTTTCTAACTGCAAACTAAGGACTGTGGACTCTCTATTCTGAACTACTTTTAACTCCCTACTCACTTCTCAAAACTCACCTCTTGTCCACCATAGCTTTAGCGAAGGTGGAACTCATTTCTCACCTCTTTCTTCCACTCCAGGATTTGTCCGGCACCCAGCAGTGCTTGACACAATTCATCATAATCAACTGACTGAACATCAATAGCATGGTCTAAAGCAATCGATGCTGCGATGGATGATGTTTCACTCAACACCATAAATACCGGTTCCATGCGGATGGATCCAAAAGCGATGTGTGTTGCTGACAGGCAGAAGGGAACAAACAGGTTCGTGCATTCATCCTGTCTGGGAACAATGGACCGGTAGGATATGGGGTACGGATCAAATCCCCCGACCTGAACGTCACCCTCATTGCGCACAAAACCGGACGAGTCAATATACCGTTGCACATTGTGGGAATCCATTGTATAAGCCGCTAATCCGGCAACATCCTGTACAATTTCGCTTCCCTGACAATTATGCTGAGTCATAACATATCCACCGATCATCCGTCGTGCTTCCCGTATATACAACTCCCCGGGCCAATTATCAATATCGGTAAATTCATCCAGTGCGAGTCCCCAAGTTGAAAAATACTCCCTGATCTGTTCCGGCACCCGCGGATGATTTGCCAGGGTCCACATCAACCCCTTCTGATAAGCTTCATGCCGGTTAAAAATCTCCTGTCGCACCGAATAATCTCCTTCCGGATAACCATAATTCATTCCAATATAATCCGTTGAAACGGCAAAATTGTTGTTGCAATCCGTTTTACGATTTGGCATCATGATCTTGCTCCAGGGAATTCTATGGTCCCCTGCTTCAAAATTGCGCAACAACAATTCATATTTTGATTCATCATACGATTCAGGTTTTGGCCAGGCTCTTCTGTTTTCAACAGAATCGGTCGTGCAAAGGCGAAAACAGTAAGCCTGAATTCTGTGATCAGCAGATCCTTCCTTTCCGGGCCCCTCGTCTGATACACCATGCAATAATCCACTTTCAGGATCACCCGGCACCACATAAGGATCAACTTCCCTGATGAACTGATGATGAATAGCATTCGCCGTTTGCACGCCATTTAGCGTTTCATTGTATTCATCATTCCCTTCACGACCATATGTATAGGATACACCGGCTAATGCCATTAGATCCCCCTCATAGGTCGCATCAATAAACAATTTAGCCTTATATCGCTTGCCCGATTCCATGACCAGTTCGGTTATCCTTGTACCCACTTTGGAAACACCGTCATTCAAATCCAGCCGTTCCCCATAAATTACAGGAACCTGTGCTTCACGCAGGATATCAAGAAACACGTTTTCAGCAACATGCGGTTCAAACAGCCATTGACAACCCGATGAATCAGGGTGATAATATTTGAAGATCCGTTGATAAAATTCACGAGCCATGCCACCGATTGCATCTTTATTTCCAATATCGGTTGCACCCAGACCATTGCTGGTCAATCCTCCGGGATGAAAAGCAGGAGACAGGAGCAGAACAGACCGCTCCAGTCTTGCCATTTTAGCAGCTGCAATGACACCTCCTGATGTACCGCCATAAACGATCACATCATAGGTTAATGTTGTATCACATGAACATATATGTAATAGAATGAGCACGGTACCGATAATCCGGTAACCCTTTTTAAGCAATTTCTTCAGCCTCATAATATTGAAGTATTCGATGATTGAAATTGATTCACCGGTATAACAAAGGTAGGAAATAGTAAAAGAAGCATATAACGGGAGTTCGATCTGCTACATTTTATTGTAGCCAGCGGTATCTTCTTGTTGTGTCCCCGATTTGCATGCCAACAATGATTTCATGCGTTCCATAATTATGGCTTCGGACTCTGCTCATGGAATAATTAAATGCGTAACCAAAATAGAACTGGTTATAATTCAATCCACCCATCAGGATCAGCGCATCGATCGTCCGGTAAGATATTCCACCCCAGTAATCATTTCTGTACCGGAGGGTCAGGTTTGCATCCGCCTGTACACTGTTGAATCCGTTGGTGGCTCGGATGAGCAGAGCCGGCTCAATCGTCATGTTCTTACTGAGGGAGAATGCATAATTTCCTGTCAGGTAGTAGTGCCTGAAAATCTGATAGTTGGCATCTCCATCCTTTCCCAGTTTCAATGATGATTGAAACAGGTTATCAATGGAAAATCCAACCGTATAATCCCGGGTAGCATAGACCATGCCGAAATTGGCATCAGGAATGAACAGTGACCCATCGTAATCAACGAGGAATGGATCCCCGTCATCAGCCAGATCCAATTCATTCCTGTCAAATTTAAATTGAAACGCACTTGCCGATAAGCCGAATGAGAGTTGTGAGAATTGAAAGGGGATATGGTAGGCATAAGTTAGTTGAAATCCGGTTCTGCTGAACAGGCCCGAACGGTCGTTGTACACGGTTGCTCCAATGCCAATCCTTCCACCTTTGAATGGTCTGCGCCATTTCTTCTTTACCGGGTTTTCTTTCTGGATATAACTTTGCTCATACAGTCGTGACTGGACACTCAGGGTATGCGTTTTGGGCGAATTTGCCATGCCGAGCCACTGTTCATGGGCAGACAGGGTAATGTTTGTATACCCGTTGTGTCCTGCAAAGGCAGGGTTTATCTGATACATATCCATGGAATACTGACTCAGCAGCGGGAGTTGCTGACTGCCGCTTTTAATTCCTGGTAGAATTCCCAATAGGAGGAAAGTGAGATATCTATATTTCATTCTCATGCAATATCGAAATTATGTGTGCAATAAATGGTATTAAACCCCAAGGCAAGCCCTGGACCCTTTTTTCCGGGGCCATGCCTTCGTAAACTTCGGTAGGTACAACAAGCCCCGGGGAACCGAGTTTACGAGCTCGGCGAAGCCAATTAGACCAGACCTTCTCGTCCGCCGAATCCGCCGGTTGGCGGAGAAGGAGGATTAAAACCGTTTATCTTTTGTCAAGCCATTACCGGATAATCGAAACATGACCCGTAATGGGCTCACTTCCATTCTTCAGATCGATAATATAAAAATAGCTATCCATGGGCAGTTCCTTCCCTTTGAATGTTCCATCCCACGGTTCCTGGTATCCATTTTTTGAACTGAATACCAGTTGCCCCCACCTTGAATAGACATGAACCGTGGCATTCGGATAGGATTCAATAGCTCTGATTTCCCAGAAGTCGTTGAACCCATCGTTATTTGGAATAAAGGCATTGGGAATGGAAAAACAATCCACTCCGGTGTACACAAGCTCCACGCTTCCCTGATAGGAACAGCCGTTGGCATCCATGATATCCACCGTATAGGTTCCGGCTTCAAGACCATGCCGATCTGCTGTTGTTTCAGCATCAGACCAGAGGAAGGAATAAGGTGGTGTTCCTCCGGTCGGATTAAGTACAATGCTGCCATCTGCTTCTCCGATGCATGTCGGATCGGTTATAGATGGGTTGATTGTTATTGAATCCGGTTCAAGTATGGTAATAGCGAGGTTTGCTGTACAGAGGTTAGCATCGAGTATGGCTACATCATAATCTCCTCCGGATAGAGCAGTGAATGTTCCGGAAGACTGGAATGGGCCGCCATTCCATCTGAATTCATACGGTTCAACTCCGCCTGCTCCCTCTATTGTTACTTCCCCATCAGCATAACCGGCACAGGTAACATCCTTTTGATCCATGACATTTACGACAAATGGAGTGGTAGGTTGTTCTATAACCACCGGTATAATAAAAGTACAGTGGTTGGCATCACGCACAATCACGTTGTAGGCATTTGCTGTCAAATTGGAGAACGTTCCTGACACCTGGTAGTTTATTCCATCAATGCTGTATTCATAGGGTGTTGTACCATCGGACCCGATAACTGTAAGGCTTCCTGTAGAATCCCCATGGCAGGTAATGTTGGTTTTACTTACCAGGTTTCCCGAGAGTGCTGTGCTTGCTTCTGTTATCAGCACATCAATATCAGTGGTACAAAGGGTAGCGTCACGGATTGTCACAACATAGTTGTCTGGTGCTAATCCGCTGAATGTTCCCGACAGCTGATAAGATCCTCCATCGAGACTATATTCAAAGGGAGATGTACCTCCGGATCCTTCAACGGTCACCATACCTGTTGTTTCCCCAAAGCAGCAGTTGTACTGCTCAACAATGCTTCCTGCAAGTGCAGAATCAGGTTGTGTAATGGTTACCGGAACATCTGCAGTACATAGATTGGCATCCCTGATTGTAACAAGATAACCATTGGCTGCAAGGTTGCTGAACGTGCCCGATCCCTGGTAGGATCCGCCATCCAGGCTGTATTCATAGGGCAGTGTCCCGCTTGAACCTTCTACGGTTACACTCCCCGTTGATTCACCATAACAGGCAACATTGGTCTGGTCCGTAATGCTGCCCGTAAGGGCTGATGCAGGTTCTGTGATTGTCACCGGAACATCAGTCGTACAGAGGTTGGCATCCCGGACTGTAACAAGATAACTATTGGCTGCAAGGTTGCTGAATGCACCCGATCCCTGGTAGGATCCGCCATCCAGACTGTATTGGTAGGGCGTTATACCTCCGGATCCCTCGACCGTAACCATCCCGGTTGAATCACCATAGCAAAGGATATCTGTCTGGTCAGTAATGCTTCCCGAAAGGGCAGTGGCAGGCTGTGTAATTGTTACCGGTACGTCCACTGTACAGAAGTTGGTATCCCTGATGGTAATCGTATAGTCACTGGCCACCAGGTTGTTGAACGTGCCCGATCCCTGATAGGTTCCTCCATCCAGGCTGTATTCATAGGGTGTTGTGCCTCCGGATCCTTCGACGGTTACACTTCCCGTTGCCTCACCGTAACAGGCTACATCGGTCTGGTCGGTAATGCTACCCAGCAAGGGTTCCGTCGGACCCGGAACTGTAAGGACTGAATCGAGCTGGCACCCATTGATATCATATACTGTAAGCTGGTAGGTACCCGCGGTTAAGCCGGTTTGATCCTCGCTACCGGTTGAAGAACCACTTCCTGTCTGGTCGGACCAGTTGTAGGTATAGGGTGCTTCACCTCCGGAAACGGTAATATCTATCTCCCCATTGCTCTCCCCAAAACAGTTCACACCGGAAATGAGGCAGGTCAGGTCAAGAGAAGGACATTCAATGTGTCCCAATCCGAATTGCGTGCCGGAGGAGGATAAACCGCCATCCAGGTTATTGCGGTATACAACAGGAGGTGCACCGGCAGCATGTGTTCCATCAAGGGTCCAGGAACCACCATTTGTTCTCTTTAAAATACGGGTTCCAGGCAATACCGGATAGCTGGTAAAACCATTTGCCGTAAGCTCAATATTAAAATCCGTGGTAGCTAACCCGTTTGATGCGGTAAAATCCCAGTATCCATCAGGATACTGTGCTGTAATGGTTACCGCTCCCTCTGACAGGGGCAATCCGTCTGATCCCGGATCCGTGGGATCGAATTCACCAATCAGGGATCCTCCAGTAATCGATGAAAAGGTGATGGCTGCCGGATCGTAAAAAACCGGGGTTCCTAAGGGGAATAAAATAGATGTACCCGTAGAAGCGATCCATCGTTCAAATTTCCCGACGATCCAGCCATTGGTGTGAGCAAGTTTTCCAGCATTACCCACGTCAGTTCCCAATGAAAAAACATAGGTGTTTGCGTTGATGATCCCGCTTACTAAAGAGAGGGAATCGGATACAATGGTATGACTTTGCAGGTTTATTGCACCAGAGCTCTTGTTAACGGTGAGATCATAAAATAATTCTTCACCGGATATCTCCTGATCGGATGTTCCCTGAAAGACTACCTCACCGGCCCTCTCTTCGAAAGTGGAACCATCATTAATCCAATCACCGGAAATATAAATGGAATAGTCAGCCGGGCTTACATCAAATGTGCAATTTGAATATTGGAAAAGATCTCCGTATATGGTGGTGTTTGCCTGAAGCGTTTTTACACCATCCCACGCAACCAGCAGGTGATAATAGCTGGATAGAGGAAGTTTAATCAGCTGTGCTTCTGTTCCAATGTATCCTATGGTATTTCCCACTGCATCAGCATCCAGCACTCCCGTGAGCAGCAGGTTTCCTGAAATATAAAGCGTAGAATATTCGTCATTCACCCAATTGCTTGTCCCGGCTAATCCGACAAGATGATCTGCCAGATTCATCCTCCCATGGTTTGTAATGGTGGTATTCGGTCCGATTACCAGGTCGCCTGAATTCAGGTTCACCACTGCGGTGGGCTCGAGGGATTTGTTCCCAAAGGGAATAACAATGCCTTCTCTAACCGTTCCGGCACCATCAATGGTTTTATCAATCCCATCCAGGGTAAAGGATTTGTTTGTTGATCCTTCCACAAATCCATCGATTACGAAATCACCATGAACCGTAAAATTTCTGTTGTTTGTTATCAATTTACCCCCGGTATTGATGATGAAGTTATTGACTTCTGATCCTGCACCACCTTCGGTAAGGGTCACATTATGACCATTCAATATCCGCACATTTTCGGTAGGCAGCGGAATGCAATTGCAATCCCATGTTGTTGGGTCTGACCAGTTACCGGAGGTTACACTCTCAATAATCACATACTTATTCACCTCAAGAAAAACGGCAGGAGCCGGGTTGCAACCGTTCTTTTGTGCTACGACCTGCACAATCCCGGTTCCATTACCACCCCAGTTAACAGTAATGCTGTGGGTAGTCCCACCGGATGCCTGTGTTCCGCCGGTAATGGTCCAGGTAAACGTATAATCCGGCCTGTCGGGTACGGAATAGGCCACTCCATTTGTATGCTCTGCTACCGCCCTTTTCCCGAATATTTCTGAAGGTGGTATGGAGTGGATGACCACGGGCAAATCCACCGGTGCTGCATTGGTGCAGCTATTGTATTCAGTTACCCGGACATTGGCATCCGCCATACCCTCAACTCCCCAATTGACCGTAATGCTGTAGGTATTTCCCCCGGAAACCTGAACTCCCCCGGTTATGATCCACGTATAGGTGTTCGGAGGATTATCGGTTACCTGGTAGATCACGTCCGATTCACCGGTACATACTTCATCGAGACCGGTTATCGGAGAGGTTGCCGGTTTTGAACAGTTGGTATCATCACCGAAGGCAAATTGGGCTGACAGGAAAGTTAATCCGGAACGCTTTGCCGTCGTGCCCGAAGCGGCTACATGCAAACCATTGGCAAGCCAGTTGCTCACCTCATCGGTTCGGGCAACTATCCTTGTTTCTGAATCGATCGGAAATGCAGAAAAGTCATTTCCAGCCAGTTCCAGATCATAGGTATTGGCTCCAAGGGAAAAACCTTTAATGGCAGACAGGCCCCAATACCCATCAACGAAAGTGTTATAGACAGTCACGGTACCGTCGACCAGTGGAAACACATTGTTACCGGGATCAGATGGCAGAAACTCTGCCACGATAGATCCTCCGGTATCGAATCCTGTTAACCCGAAAAGGAGCGAATTTTGGTAGTCTTCTGTTCCAACCGGGAAGAGATAGGATCCGGCAGCATTAATCCACCGCTCGAACTTGCCAACAATGATTCCAGAAATATAGTTTAATGTACCTTCATTCCCCAGTCCGGTACCCAATGTCAGGGTATCGTTTTCAGTATCAATAATTCCTGATGTTAGCGTCAGGGCCCCGGAGATTAACATATGATCCTTCAGGGTTAATTCACCGCCACTTTTATTCAATTGAACGTGATACAGTGTATCACCGGAGGCATGGATAAACTCTTGCGAATGGCTTCCTGTAAAGGCGATCATGCCTGTTCCTTCTACAAAAGAAGAGGTATTGTTCCAGTTCCCCAGGATTTCAATATCCAGGCTGTTGCAGTCCAGGGTGCCAGAACCAACGGTCAGGTCACCGGTTATGACCAGACTACCTTCCATTGTTTTAACTCCTGCTCCACTGATCACAAGGTTATGGTAGGTGGATGCAGCGGGTAACTTAACCGTTTGAACATCCAGCCTGTTATATTTTACTGTATTGCCAGGGGAGGAAGCGTTCAAGGCGCCATTCAACAGCAACTCGTTTCCGGCAATCAGTTGAGAACCGGCTTCATTCGTCCAGACGGAAGATGTCCCCTCTCCGGATAAATCTCCTTTCACCTCAACAATTCCATGGTTGTTTACCGCCACCGAAGATTCCAGGTGTACGTGTCCGTTTATGAGCAGGTTTGAACCGGGCAGTATGACGACATCATTATAGATCCTCAGATAACTTGTGTTCTTATAAATACTTATGTTCCCGACACCTCCAATGGTATCCCCAGTGAAATTCAGGTCCTGGGCAGCCGGGTCAAACGATGTATAGGTCCCATTGACGATCAGTGTTCCCGCAACATTCATCTCTTTATTATCAGCATTCAATACACCGCGGCTGTTGATGGTAAGGTTGGTAATAAAGGTGCCGGTTCCGCCCTGGAAGAGAGTAACTGTTGTTCCGCCGGATATGATTGCGTGATCATAAGGACCGGGGGCTATTCCACCGATCCAGGTCGATCCATCATCCCAGTTACCGGTTTGGGCAGATATTAAGGTGGTTTGACTAAAGCATGCTATCCCACTCATCAGGAATAAAAAGGAGAACCAAATAAGCTTGTTGACGGGTTTCATGAAGAATTTTCCTATAAGGTAAACAACGTATGAATTACAGTCTGCATACAAACGTGTAAAGATACGGACTTTTTTTATTCAATGGATAAATGGTGCCACCCGGTATTTACGATTTTTCCCAGTTGAGATAGCGATGAACAACACCTGCATTTATTGCAGCCAACGGAATCTTCTGGCCGGATCTCCCAGCCGGAATCCGGCTATGATTTCGTGTGATCCGTAATTGTAGTTTCGGATACTGCTGAACGAATAATCGAAGGCGTAGCCAAAATGAAACTGGTTAAAGCGCAAACCTCCCATGATAATCATGGCATCTATTGTCCTGTAGGATATCCCTCCCCAATAGGCATTTTTATACCTCACGGTAAGATTGATATCAGCCTGAAGGTTAGAGAAATCATTGGAGCTTTTCAGGAGCAGGTAGGGCATTATTTCAACATTTTGGCTGGCTTTGAAGGAATAATTTACATTAAAATAATAGTGTCTCAGGATCTGGTATTTTGAATTACCATTATTTCCCAGCTTCCATGCTGATTCAAACAAATGATTTATTGAAAGTCCCACCTGGTAATTCTCGGCAGAAAAGATCACCCCGAAATCGGCATCAGGGATAAACATAACACCGTCATAGCCCAGCAGGTATGGATCTTCCTCCTCGAACAGGATCACTTCATCCAGGTCCAGTTTATATTGAAAGGCGTTTGCAGACAGGCCAAAGGATAACTGGGTTACCTCGAACGGGATATGAAAGGCATAAGTAAGCTGAAAACCGGTTCTGCTGAGCAATCCCAGCCGGTCATCATAGATAGCTGCCCCAATGCCAATCCTGCCCCCTTTAAATGGCCTGCGCCATTTCTTTTTCACCGGATTCTCTTTCAGGATGTAACTTTGCTCATACAACCGGGTATGAAAACTTACCGCGTGGGTTTTTGGCGAGTTATCCAGTCCCACCCATTGTTCGTGTGCGGTCATGTTGATATTCAGGAAACCATCATAACCGGCAAATGCCGGATTGATCTGGTATTGATCCATCATGTACTGACTCAGGATCGGCAGTTGCTGCCCCTGGTTGCTGATCACTGAACCCATGAACAGAATCAGTATTGAGGTATATTTACTAATAAATTTCATGGACAACGAAATCAGATGTTTTTTCAAACTATACATTAACGAATTATGGTAACCTGTCCTGTTATGGGTTCCCGTCCATTTTTCAGGTCAATCACATAGAAATAGGAGTCCATCGGCAGATCTTTCCCCTTGTAGGTGCCATCCCAGGGATCGGTATATCCGTTTTCAGCACTGAATACCAGCTGACCCCAGCGTGAAAAGATATGGACCGTAGCATTGGGATAGGATTCGATCGAACGGATCCTCCATGTATCATTCATGCCATCATTATTGGGAATGAATGCATTCGGAATTAAAAGGCAATCTTCACCAATAAGTACAACTTCAATGTCATACTCGTAGATACAATCCCTGGTATCTGTAATGGTCACGACATATATTCCTGCTCCGATATTATTCAGGTTTTCAGTTGTCTCACCATTTGACCATAAGAGCGCATAGGGCGGTGTACCGCCGGAGGGATTCAGGATAATACTTCCATCCTCTACACCCTCGCAGGATTCGCCGGTGACAACGGGGTTGATCTCAAATGAAGGAGGCCCTTCAACGGTTGTATAAAAATCCACCGTACAAAGGTTTGCATCCCTTATTCTAACTGTATAATCGGAGGCAGCCAGCCCGGAGAATGTGTTATCGGTTTGATAAGAACCGCCGTTAAGGCAATACTCATAGGGCGGTGTTCCACCCGATGCCGTAACGGTTACTTCTCCTGTTTCATCATCCGGGCAAAGTACATCTGTCTTTTCTGTGATGGATCCGGTCAACCCGCTTGCTGGCTGGGTGATCGTAACCGGAATAGTAAAGGCGCAATGATTAGCATCCCGGATCGTTACAACATAACCGCTGGCTATGAGGTTGTTAAATGTGCCGGATGTCTGAAAATCTGCTCCGTCGAAACTGTATTCATAGGGAGGAGTGCCTCCTGAACCGGCAATGGTTAAAGATCCTGTTGCATCTCCGTAACACCGGACATTGGTTTGGTTCATCAAACTGCCCGTTAAAGCAGTGGCTGCCTGGGTGATGGTCACGGGAATATCCGTTGTACAGGAATTGGCATCCCGGATGGTGATGATGTAATCGCCGGCAACCAATCCGGTAAATGTACCGCTCGACTGGAATGGCCCGCCATCCAGGCTGTATTCATACGGTTCAATTCCATTTCCACCCTGAAGTGTAACAAAGCCCGATGCTTCACCGAAACAGGCATTATACAGTTCAACAATCACACCCGACAGCTCTTCCGGTTCGGTGATTGTTACCAGGATATCAAAAGTACAGGAGTTGGCATCCATGACCGTAATGGTATAGACTTTTGTAACCAGATCATTGAATGTTCCGGACGATTGGAAAGCTCCTCCATCCAGGCTGTACTGATAGGGGGTGGTTCCACCCGCTCCGGAAACCGCAACACTTCCGGTAGCATTTCCATAACAATCGACATTGGTTTGTGTAACAATACTGGCTGTAAATTCCGTTGGTTCTGTAATGGTCACCGGTATATCCACAGTACAGAGGTTGGCATCCCGGATGGTTACCGTATAATCATCCGCGATGAGATTGTCAAAAGTGCCTGATGACTGGTATGATCCACCGTCCAGGCTGTACTGGTATGGGAGTGTGCCATCCGAACCGGTAATGGTAACACTTCCCGTTGCGTCGCCGAAACAGGCAACGTTAACCTTAATGGTAATGCTACCGGTCAATGCAAGCGGTTCGGTAATGGTAACGGGAACATCGGTTGTACAGCCGTTGGCATCCCGGACTGTAACCGTGTATATATCGGCTGTTAATCCTCCAAATGTGCCGGATGCCTGGTAGGTTCCGCCATCGAGGCAGTATTCATAGGGTGATGTTCCTCCGGCACCGAGGAGAGTAACACTACCGGTAGCTTCTCCAAAGCATCCAACATTTACCTGGCTGGTGATGCTTCCGGTTAGCGGGGCTAAAGGTTGCGTAATGGTAACCGACAGATCCAGAACACAGAAATTGGCATCCCTGACGGTAATGGTATAATCGTCAGCCACCAACCCGGTGAATTCACCGCTTGACTGGTACAACCCTCCATCCAGGCTGTATTCATGGGGTGGTATTCCTCCGGTTCCTGTCACAGTCACACTTCCTGTCGGATCTCCAAAGCAGAGCACATTGGTCTGGCTTTGGATGCTGCCGCCCAGGGCTGACGCCGGCTCTGTAATGGTTACCGGCACATCATAAATGCACAGGTTGGCATCCCGGATGGTAGCGATGAAATCGCCGGCAGGCAAATCCGTAAAGGTTCCCGAACCCTGGTAAGTTCCTCCATCGAGGCAATATTCATACGGAGAGGTCCCCCCCTGCCCTGCAACGGTTATGGTGCCGGTAGAATCACCATAGCAGGCGACATTCGTCTGAAAGGTAATCGATCCGGAAAGCGGGGCTGCCGGTTGCGAAACCTCAAAACTATCATAAAAGTCGCATCCGTTACCATCGGTTATCATCAGGTCATATGTGCCGGTTGTCAAGCCGGTTTGATCCTCTGAAGTTGGCACTAGACCGCTCCCGTCGGATGTACTCCATAAATATACAAATGGTGAAGTACCCCCGGTAACTGTAATATCAATCGCTCCATCCGAACCACCGTAGCATGCCACATCCTGGATGACAGCGGTAATTGTTACCGGTAAACATCCAATGCCCAGACCGAACTGAGTACCCGAGGTGGTTAACCCACCGGTTATGTTATCACGATAAACGGCAGAATCAATGGCATCAACGTGTATTCCATCCAGACCCCAATTGCCCGAATCAGTTCTTTTTATGATGCGTGTAACCGGTTTAATGGGATAACTGGCAAAATCCTCGGCAATGAGCTCAATATTAAAATCTGACGTTGAAAAACCATTTCCAGCCACAAAATTCCAGTACCCATCTGTATAGTGTTTCTGGATGGTAATGCCCGATTCCGTAAGCGGCAAACCATCGGACCCGGGATCTGCAGCAACAAACTCACCCACGATAGAGCCGGAATGCAGGGTGTTGAAGGTGCCGTTTGCAGACCTGAAGGCTCCTACGGTACCCACTGGGAAAAGCAGTCCTGAACCGGGTGAACTGATCCACCGTTCAACCCTGCCAATCACAGTTCCTGAGGTATGCGACAGTACACCAACAGCAGCAGTACCGGTTCCAACAGTCACTTTGAATGCATTGGTGAAGACATTACCCTGTTCCATGGACAGTGTATCAGCAACAGTGATGTTACCGTCGCTCAGGGTTACACCGGTGCCACTATTGTTCAGTGCAAGGGTATAGAAGTTCTCATCGGATGCATTGGAGATTGCCTGAGCAGTACTTCCATCGAATTCTACCCTGCGTGACCCTGCATTGAACGTACCTTCATTCGTCCAGTTACCCGCAAGTGTTATGTCATTGTTATTGGTATTTACATCGAGAATGGACACTCCGGATATGGTTAGGTTGCCATTTATATCAAGGTCACCAAGGGTTGTTTTGGTTCCGGAATTTGATAGTACCAGGTGCCAGTATCCGTCCTGTGCCGGATGGACCTGCTGGTCCCCCGTATTATCATATTCAAAAGAATTTGCATTGAAGTTACAGTAAAGCCGGATATCATCATCATCGGTTGTTCCACCTCCATAATTCCAGGTTGCTCCTGACTTGTTGTACACCTGTACCTCTCCTGCCTCAATATTGGTGAACGCTCCATTCTGGTCAATTGATCCGTAATTATCAATTACCAGACCGTTCCAGAATGAATTAACTTCATCACCTATAGTTAGTGTTCCGCCTGAATTATTGGTAATTTGATTATCCCCACCGAAGAAATTATTTCTGATATCGTCTGTTATTTGTATGGTTCCATTATTAACCAGTTCTGTCGTATCACCATTGTACAATAGATCATCCTGTACATAGACTATACCATTGCTATTGTTTATCAGGGTGGTTTTGGCGTCAAAAAACTCCAGTTGATCGGTTATTGTAATATCTGCTGAACCATTGAACGTTACCTGACCTTCCCTGTTCTGCAGGATGACATCATCAACAATAACGATACCTTCATTATCGAGAACATAATCTGATTGATCCACAGCGAATTCTATTCTTGCTTCATTGTGTGAATTCTCCGTTAAGGTTGCACCGCTCTGGATGTATATAGCTCCATCTTCATAAATCTCCAGTTCATCATTATCAGATGTCCACTGGAGTGTGCCACCCGAATAGAGGTAAAGTTCTTTTGCCCTGGAATCACTATCAATACTTACAACATACCCGCTATCCACTTCATTGATGTGTACATCACTGAAGACGTCCGGGATACAGTTGCAGGAAGGTCCGCCCGAATAGTAGGACCAGGTATTTGGGTCGTCCCACTCACCGCTTTGAATAGCAAACCGTTCATCCGGTCCGGTATATACCTTAACATTATCAAACCGCTGGAACCTGGGGATAATCAAGAAATCATTGGTAAGTTTAACAATGATCTGGAGTGTGCTTCCATTGATTCCGCCGGCAAAAGCAGTAGCGCTGCTGAAGTTCCCGGTCTGATCGCCATTTTTCAACAATATTTCCGGGCCACTGTCGAGTGAATAGTATGCCCTTACATAATCATCTGCTCCAGCTATCAAAGCATACATAAACAGATCGATGGTGATTTTCACATCAACATGACCGGAAATGTCAATGACTTCTGAGTACCAGATACCCTCTCCCTGAGTATCAATTCCCTGGAATGCATTCAGAAACACTTCAAAGCTCCCCAGGGGGCCAAAGTTGCACGCCGTGGCATCAATAGTCCAGGCTGTAGGACCGGTATCGATTTGTGTCCCATCCGGCAGGTCATCAAAATCCTCCAACCAGATGACCGACTGAGCAGAGAGGTTAACATGAATAGCTGCAAACAGTAAGATACAGCTTATTATTCTGACCAGATGCATAAAAAAGCTCACCGAAACGTTGTTTGGTTTGGCAATAAACATATTATAAATATAACTCATTTGGGACAAAAGGAGGTTATCATTTTATTTATGACCATGGAAAAGCATAAATAGTTGCTTCATGGTATGAATTGAGAAATCCTTTGTTTTTATGCTTTTTTCGCACTATCTTTCATCTCCTATTGTAGGGTATTTGGAAGGACCAATATAATTATCGGAAGGTCAAAAAGATCTTCCCGGGAAGTAGAAAGATGGTTAGTATTTGCTTCAAAATAGCACTCCGCAATCTGGTTCGTAAACGTTTTTTCTCTTCTTCACTTATTCTTGGGTTAACGATCGGTTTGACAATTACCTCATTGCTATTGGTTTATGTCCTTCACGAAATAAGTTTCGACCGGTCTTTCAAGGATAGTGAAAAGATCTACCGCGTCGTTACTACAGCTGAAACCATTCAGGGCCAAGAGCTTATACTGCCAAGCACCCTCTATCGGGTTTCTGACAGTTTACAGATTTATTTTCCTGAAATTGAGAGCATTGGCCGGCTTTTTCTATATCCCGGGTTTCTGTACGAGAACAGGCAGTATAATTTCGGTCATATTCGTTTTTGTTACGTTGAGTCCTCTTTTTTTTCGGTTTTTTCCTTGCCAGGGATTACCGGCATGGAGAAGGATAGATTTCAGAAGCCTTATACAGCGGTTATCACAAAAAGCTTTGCAGATCAAATCTTTCCTGATAAGGAAGCGGTTGGGCAACAGATCGAAATCCACAATGGCAATTTCACCATTGTTGCCGTAACCAATGATATCCCTCCGAACTCACACATGGAATTCAATCTTTTTCTTTCTCTTGCAACTCTTGAAAAGACAGGGGAACTGGCCATCAAAAATAGTCTTGATTTCATGACCTATATTCGGATGAAGAAGAGCGACAACATTACAGGGATAGTGAGTGTCATTGAAAAAAGAATTGACCACTGGGTAAATGAACACTACCATGGATCTGGTGCGGTGGTTAATACAAAGCTTCAACCGATTCATGACATTCACCTGCACTCATCCGATATCGGTTACAATTTCAAAGCTCCCGGCCGCATTGATAACATTTTTATTTTCAGTACCATTGCCTTTTTAATCCTCATCATTGCTGTCAGTAATTTCATCATCCTGGTTCTTGCAGATTCAGCCACCCGATTGAGGGAAGTGGGAATCAGAAAAGTTTTTGGAGCAGATCGAAAAGCATTGGTTTTTCAGTTCCTGTCCGAGTCATTCATTATTTGTATTGTCTCTTTGCTTCTCTCTTCTCTTTTTGTCCATTTACTGCTTCCTTCTTTCGGCAGATTGGTCGATCGTCCCTTTACCTTTCCATTCTGGAGTAATCCGGTCGTTCCTGCCGGATTGATCCTTCTCACTTTGATAATCAGTCTTATTGCAGGTTATTATCCGGTTCTGTCACTTTCCCGGTATAGCCATATTGAAGATCTTCAGATGCATGGAATAAAGATCCGTTCACGGGGATTAAAAACGGCCTCGGTATTTATCCAGCTAGCCATTTCTGCATTCATGATCACCGTCCTGCTGGTTATGTACAAGCAGGTTGTTTTTTTAAAAAAAACGGATCTTGGATTCAATCCGGAAAATCTTGTTGTATTTTATAAGGTGAACAGGCAGTTTTCGAAACCATTCCCCCCTGTCAGACAAAAGCTTCTCACGCATAATGAAATAATTTGTGCCTCCGCTTCGGATGCTATTCCGGGCAATATTGTAATCATTCAGAATGCCTGGCCATCCGAAGGTTCTGCTGAAAAAGCATTCATTATTAAGGAAAATCCCGTAGAGGACGATTTTCTGAAAACGTTTGGAATAGAACTTGTCGCCGGCAGGGATTTTTCGCCTGAACTGGATGGGGATACCGGGAAATTTATCCTCAATGAATCTGCTGCTGCAAAATTGAGTCTGAAAAACCCTGTGGGTGAACCCATTAATGTATGGTATCATCGCGATACAGTCATCGGGGTTGTAAAAGATTTTCATTTTGAATCACTGTATAAGCCGATCATGCCCATTGTATTTACCCGGTATAAAAAGGTTTATCAATACATTACCATCAGGGTAAAAGAGGGATTATCCCCGGATATTATCGAATTCATACAAAAAAGCTTGCAGGAGTATTATGAGGATGCAGCCTTCAATTACTACAATGTTGATCAACAGATCCGTTCTAAGTATTCGATTGATGAACAAAATACAAAACTGATGCTACTCGGCACCCTGCTTGCACTATTGACCTCTGCATTTGGCCTTTTTGGTTTAATCACCTTTTCCGTGCTAAAGAGAACCAAAGAGATGGGTATTCGCAAGGTTCTCGGTGCCGATTCAAGAAACATAATATTATTAATGATCGGTGATTTTGGCAAATTCGTCATACCGGCAATTGCACTCGCCATACCTTTTGCAATAATCATGATAAGAAACTGGATGCAGAATTTTGCCTACCGGGTAGAACTTTCCGGCTGGATATATCTGTTCAGTGCAGGTATTGCTCTATTGATTGCACTGCTAGCCATCCTGGTCAGGGTAATTCACTTCGCCTACTCCAACCCGGCAGATTCGTTGCGGTATGAATAGGAAAGGGATCAACCTTATTGCCGTGGTGGATAGTTACTTGAAAGTACTTCGTTGTATGGCATTGAATAAAATTCTGAAAGTTCCATGTGTTTGAGCCCGGTGTTGCACCCGTATTCCTATTAGTACAATTCCCCCTTCCCCGTAATTTACTTCCAATATTGCAGGTTTTCCGGCAATGATCTTTTCACCCCTGATCCAGCCACTTACGAGCAGGTCTTCGTTACCGAATTCGGAAACGACAGTTATTTGATCAGAATCAGCTCCACGGGTAATTTCAAAAGCCTGTGAACTGGTGAAAAAGCCAGTGAATTCATTCTCCATACCATAACCGACTGGATGGGCTGGATCCATTGTCATTTCGAGAAGAGATCCCGGGCAGAAAAAAGTATCCGTATGCAATCTGTTTTCTACCCCCTTATGATCAAACTCTCCTGAAAGGAGATTTTTTACGGGAAGGTCAAACTGTTCGATGATTAAATTACAGGAAGCATCGAGACAGACCAGTGTCCCACCGGACCGGACAAATGAGTTCAGGGACTCAATGCCATCTCTTCCAATTCCGCCGGCATATTCCGGGAAAGTACTGCTTTCCTTCATGCCATTTAACAAGGCATCAGATTGCTCGGAAGGTAAAATAATACAATCAAACCTGTTTCTCAATTTACCTGCTCTAAGATCACTATTGTGAATGGTAACATAGGGAAATTCAAACTGTTCCAGGGTATACCTGGTCCACCCTTCATCTTTGTTATTTGTCCATGGCTGGTACAAGGCTGTTTTCGGTTGTATAGCCGGTTCCAGATTTTCACCGGGGATAGCCGGAGGCTCTTTCACAAGCAGCAAATTGATTGATAATCCCTGGATAAGGCCGGTCAGATCATTCTGGTTAACTGTTGAAGAAGGTATCACGAGGGAACCCGGGGGTACTTGTTTCCCATCCGGCAATAACCATTCCCCA
Organism: uncultured Rikenellaceae bacterium; assembly: GCA_964612275.1. Classification (GTDB taxonomy): domain Bacteria; phylum Bacteroidota; class Bacteroidia; order Bacteroidales; family VadinHA17. The sequence continues at coordinate 19,577 of CAZTES010000005.1, read as the reverse complement.
CCTCCTTTACAGAGAAAGAATGGGATACCTTTTTTATACAGCCGGTTCATAAAACGATAATCATCATTCTGTCCTGCTTTTACCAGGATTAAATCAGGATTTTGGCTTACGGGAATTATAGTACCCTGCAGGAAAGGGATGGAATCCAGTTTTATGGTATTGCAGTTGAAAGCATTATTAACGGCAATTCTGTGAACGCCCATCTGCAAAGGGAAGGTCCAGCCCGATACATACGATTGATTTGGAGACGAAGGAGGTTCATCCGGCCCGCCATAATAGAGTGGTTTATCAGGATATTGCTGGTTCTCCATAAGATCCATGATATAGGGACGGTAGGGTTGAGAACAATAGAGAATGAATGTTCCCTCAGGGTATTTCATACCATCCGCTACAAACTCTTCAGTGGCAATATGGATATCAACGTTGGTAGCATGAATGCGATCCAGCATTTCCCAGGCATTATGCGGATCTTTCTGATCCGGTGGAATAAGCCATGCAAATGGTGACTCCGAATTGCCTTTTTTAATGGCATCGGAACCCATCTTAATGTAGTTTTCCTGTAACAGGTCATGATAACGGGCAGCAAAACGCAACAGGCCATAACCTGCTATCTTCTCATATTCGACGATATCCCGAAGCCGCCACCAGCCACCTGGCCAGGGATCAGGATGATTGACCGTCACATCATAGGTTGGCATACCCCTCCAGTTACCGACCAGGTCCTCCCGTATCGATTCCAATGGTGTTGCCAGTTTTACGCTGGCCACCTCGGTCAGAATACCAACCATGTTGTGCTTGAATGGTGTGCTTCTGGAATGCCCTGTCCAGTAATTATCGTATTTGGCACTATGAATTGTACCCTGTTTACCGTTCCTGGTTAGCTCTGTCATCATCGCTCCCCCGGCCATTAACAGGGTCTGGTTAATCAATGGATGAATATTTGGATTCTGCGGGTCACAATATGGAGGAATGAACATTCTAAGTGAATTCTGTCGCGTCTGATGAAGGTCCCAAAAGATGGTAGGAAACCATTCCTCATAAAGAATGCGGGTTAACAGGCGTGTTTCCTGCAGGTTCAGCATATACCAGTCACGGTTGTTATCATGGCCGGCATAAGTGTGGTAAAGCCAGGGCATACTTTCCCCTTCCCACTCATGCCCCAGTGTTCGGTAGTACCATTCGGTGATTTTCTGCTGCCCATCCGGATTAGCACATGGAATCAGGATAATGATAACACGGTTAAGGATTTCCATTACCTCTTTCGAATCCAGCGTGGCAAGTTCATAGGCTAACTCAGGAGCCATCTGGCTGGAGGCACACTCCGTTGAATGAAGTTGACAATTAATCCAGACCACCACCTTACTCTCTTCTATCAACCGATTCTTTTCTTCCGGGCTTACAATTAACCGTGGATCAGCAATTTTTTGTTGTACCTGCTGATGTTTTTCAATGTTATTGAGGGTTTCCGGGTCGGAAATTTCCAGCAAAAGCATGGGGCGTCCTTCTGTAGTTTTTCCCACCTCCCGCACTCTGATCCGCTCCGAATGCTTCATGAGGTAATCATAATAACCAACCAGTTCATCGTAAGGAACTAGTTTATAGTCTGCACCCATGGCATGATCAAAAAACTCAGCCGGAGATTTTATATGTTGGGCCATAAGAATCGAACAATAACAGCTCAACGTGAAGATGACAATGGCTGCAGATAACTTAAAATTTATTTTTCCCATAAAATCTCCTCCTCGTATTTAGGTTGAACGATTCTATTTATTCGTTTTCATAAATTTTGACTACTGCTTTCCCGTCCTGTTTGATATAGCCACGGTACATGCCATTTGTGGTAAATGCCCAGGCCATGTTACCATGTTTATCAATTGAAATTGCCCCTCCTTCACCACCGATGCTGACCAGCTGGTTCAAAATAACATCCTTGATGGCTTCTTCCAGAGCGATCTCTTTGTGGTCAATCAGGGAAGAAATTTCCTTACTGGTAAGCAGCACCATGTGTTTTTCTCCGAGGCCAGTTGTTGAAACGGCACATGTCCTGTTATTCGCAAACGTACTTGCCCCAATAATGGGGGAATCCCCTACCCTTCCGGGTCTTTTTTTGATCCGTCCTCCGGTGGATGTTCCGGCTGCCAGGTTACCCTGCTTATCCAGTGCAACTGCTCCAACCGTTTCAAAAAGATCAGCATCTGCCGGTTCATCCGACCTTAGAGAATCGTCTGTTTCCGAAGGCAGTTTCCCTCCGTAAGGTATATCTTCCTTCAATCTTCGCTGCAGTGAATTCCATTGTCTTTCTGTAAAGAAGTAATCATCCGGCATGATCTCCACTCCCATTTCTTTTGCAAAAGCAAGTGCACCCTGGTCCACCAGCAAAACATGAGGAGTCTTCTCCATCACCATTCGGGCAAGGCTGATGGGATTCCTAACCCCTCTGACCGCACCCAATGCACCGGCACGAAGTGTCTTTCCATTCATGATGGAGGCATCAAGCTCATTCTTACCTTCGCGAGTAAAACTGGCACCTTTACCGGCATTAAACAATGGTGAATCCTCCATTACCCGGATGGCTGCTTCTACAGCCTCAACACTACTTCCCCCATTTACAAGAAGTTCATATCCTGCCAGGAGGGATTTCTCAAGTTCTTTCCTGTATTCTTTTTCGAGTTCAGGAGTCATCTCCTCCCTGGCCCGTACACCAGCTCCTCCATGGATTACAAGGCCAAAGTCATTTCTTTCACCTTCCTGTTGCGATGAGCTGGAACAGGATAAAAGAATAAATAAGGGTGATAAACCTATTATTACAATAATAATGATTGATTTAAATATACACCTCAATGATCTCTTTTTAGTACTGTTTTTCATCTGAAAATGTATTTATTTTCTATTATTTACGAATAAACATGATTTAGTATGGTCATGATCCAGGTTATGTTTCAACGCTTAAATGCCTTATACCGCCTGTTCGCTAATTCAGCAATATCCCGGAATTCTACCTTTTCTCTCAGGTTTACTGTAAGCGGATCACTACTGATATAGGGATAATTAAAGAATCCTCCTTCAACAGATATTTTCAAATGTTTCAGTGCTTCGTTTTTCTTTTCACCAAGTGTATAAAAATGTACCATCCGGTATCTCCTTTCACCATCAACAATATCTCTTGATTCAAGCTCTTCTGCTGTCTCAAGTAACTTCTCCCTGTTGTTTTCTAACAGAGCCTTATAGGCCTGTCCAAAGGTTGTCCATACACTTTCAGGGTTTACAGCATAAGCTGAATCGAAAAGTGCAATTGCTTCTACCGTATCTTTCATATAAAGATGAATTACCCCGGCGTAAAATAGTTGTTTTTCATCCGGCTTCTCTCCAAGAGTGCGCAAGTTGGCACACACGCTCCCAAATGATTGTTTTGCAGTGCTATAATCCCCTTTGTAGATCTGTGATTTCAGGATTTGCATCTGACAACGAACCAGGTTATTCAATCCTGAGTCAAGAGCCTGTGATCTCCTGTAAGCCAGGATGGATTCATCCATCTGTCCGGCATAGCGATTTACATAGCCAAGTCCTGAATAAAACCCTGGATAGTTGGGATACTTACCGGCACCCTCTGACAGCAGGTCTATGGCTTTTTCCGGTTTACCAATTTTGGCATAAAGCAAACCAAGATACTCTATCGCCTGGGGAAGATCACTGTTCACTTCAAGGGCTTTCACCAGACTGTGTTCGGCTTGAGTATATAACCCCTTCCTTCCACCCACCAATCCGGAATACTCCATATAGGCATGACCAAAACCAGTCCAGGAAGGTGCATACAATGAATCCAGTTCAATGGATCGTTCCAGTAGTTTAATACAATCCATCCAATCTTCGGGGGTTTTCGGATCGGCTGCAACTGCTTTAAGATAAAGCTGATACGCATTCGGATCTAACGATGTATCCAGGGTTAGTTTTTTAATGCCATCCCGATCCGTTTTTATCCCCATTTCAGGAACAATTTCCCGGGTTACTTTTTCGGGCAACGTAAACAGAGAAGCCATGGAAACCTCGCAATGTTTTGTCCATATGGTATTTTCAACCGGAAGGTGAATCAATTCCAGATCCAGGATCAGGCTATCATTCCCTGTTGTATAGTTCCCTTTTAAAAGGTAATCAATATCCAGTTGATGCGCTATTACATCTTGTTCCAACCCGGAAAGCTGCAGATCTTTCACTGATCCATATGATCGTACAACTATTCCCTTCAGATAATACATTTTTGTTATGACTTCATGTGTCAAGCCTTTCCCTACATACTGGTATGCAGGGTCTGTATTGACTGAAGAAAGAGGTAAAACTGCAATTTTAGATCGGGTGGATGATTCATTGGATACGTTACCCGCACAGGAAAATAATAATAAACAGGATAAAAAAATCAGTATGTTGATGAGAATACGGTTCATGCGATTACCAAAGTATTCGTATCAATTGCAGGTCTCATTTCATTCTTAACAACTACTTCTTTGGAGCCTCTTCCCAGAAATATTCCCTGTCTAAAGCATATTTTTCAAACCATTCCAGTTCTGCGTTCATTTTAAACAGCCTGTGTTGTAATTCTCTCCATCCATGTGCTTCCCTTGGTGCAATATAGAGTTCGGCAGGTACTCCATTGGATTTCAATGCACGATACAGCTCAATGGATTGAGGTGGAGGAACACGGATATCATTCTCCCCAACAAAGATGATAGTGGGAGTTGTCACCTTAGAAATATCGCTCAACGGGGAGCTATTCCAGTAGTTATCAATCGGGGCATTCTTCTGCCAGGGGGTTCCGTCAAACCAGGGTGTTCGTTGATGCCGGGTATCGCTCTGCCCATACATTGATATCCAGTTTACTGCTCCGGCACCGGAAGATGCCGCTTTGAACCGATTGGTGTGTGTTATGATTTTGTTTGTCATGTGTCCGCCTGCACTCCATCCCATTTTAACCATTCTGTTTTCATCCACTATTCCAAGGTTTATCAGGTAATCAACTCCAGACATGACATCCAGGTGTGAATGGTTGAAATAATTTCCAACCATATCGCGTAAAAAATCATCGCCATAACCGGTACTGCCGCGATAATTGGGTGCAAAAACAACATAACCCCGGGCAGTGAGGGTGGGAATATACACTCTCCATCCACCCAGCCCGTACTGGTCTGAACTTCTTGGGCCTCCGTGGGTTTGCACTACCAAGGGATACTTTTCACCCTCCTTAAAATTTATGGGGTAATAGAGTAACCCTTCAACGGTTACGTTATCAGAAGCCTGCCACTGAACTTTTTCCTGTTTTGGTAACAGAAAATTTTCTGACAGGTAGTCAAATACCCTGGTTACACGAACCAGGCCGGATTTCTTTTCATCCTGCAGGATGTAGAGATCACCCTTATTCTGTTGGTCTTCAACACTTAAAAGGTGCATATTCAGAGAAGGACACAATGACCAGGAACGAACTGTATGTTTTCCATTTGTAAGCTGTTCTGTTTCCCCTGAAATCAAATCATACTGGAACAATTCACTGTGCACTCCCATATTGGCAACAAAATAGATTGATTCACCATCCACTGACCAGTCAGCATTTTCCACTTCATAGGGCAGATCAGGGAGGTACATTTCAATCATTCCCGTCTCAATTATTGCGACAAAAAGGTTGCCGTTATAGTAGTTTTCGAAAGATTCATTGGCATCAGCAATGAAGAGAATTTTTGAATTATCCGGTGATAACAAAGGATTTGATTCAGGTATCTCATTCCGGGTAATCTGTTGGTTTTCGGCACCATCCTGGTTCATTACCCAAACCTCACGCAGGTCTCTATCATCCCTGACAGGTGAACGAGTGCGGAGGTAGGCAATCATGCTTCCATCTCTTGAGATGGAAAAAGAGAGAATGGAGTAATTTCCTCGCGTAATTCTCATTTCTCTCCGATCACCTACATGAATCCTCCACAAATGTTGCTGTTGAAAATCCTTTTCAAATCCGAAGATATCATCCTGAACCTCTTTCCTGATCTTTATTTCATTGGGCACCGGATCGGGTGCCAGGAAGTAAATAAATTGCCTGTCGGGGGACCAGGCGATATTTGTTACTCCTGTTTGATGCCGGGAAAGTTGTATCGCTTCACCTCCTTTATTTGACAGGATGTATATTTGTGAAAATTGCTCCGGTTCTCTCTGGGAGATAAATGCTATGGACAAACCATCAGGGGACCATACAGGATTTTGCTCGCCTCCAGGAGAGGTTGTTAATTGTTCCTGTTCTGAACCATCGGAGCCGATCCGCCAAATATGGCTGATTTGTTTATTTGCTATCCAGTCAGCCGTTGAAAGTGTATAGATGGCTTGTTGCCCGTCGGGGGAAATAATGGCATCACCCAGGTCGGGAATTTCCAGACGGTCTGTCAGGCTCATTGGTCGTTTATCCTGGGCCAGACTCAAGCTTGTTGATACTGACAGGGATAGAACCAGTAGAAGCGTATTTGTATTCACTTTACAAGACATTTGATTTTCATTGTTTCATACTTTTCAGAAACACTTTTTTTAATCGTTCCACAATCATTTCTTCTTCGGGAGGTCGCAGGTAAAAAGTATCGATCATTCGCCATTCGCGACTGGTATAATAGTTATGGTAGTGGATGTTCCTTAAAAATACAGGTGGATCTTCCGTCTCCATATACCGGTCCAGTTCTTCTGATGTAAATCCGTAATCCTGCTTGTCCCATTCAAACAAAATCCTTGGTACATGTGGCATCATCAGGTGCTCATAAAATATTCCGTCATTGGGAATAATGGTGACAGTAAGGGCAGGAATTTCACTCAATTCATGCTTAAAATATTCAGCCAGTTTCATTTGTTGATCGTATAGCCGGTCACCTTCCCGGATGAAAATCTCTAATGCAACAACCAGTCCTACAATCTGTTCTTTGCTTACTTTATGTCCGCGCCCCCAGCCAGGATGGGGGAATGTATTGTTCCTGATTCCTTTAATGATCTCTGCTCCTTTCCCATTGCCGACCATAAAACCAGTATTATTTGGAGCTTTTATCGCTTTTCCTCCGCTAAAACAGACAATATCCGCTCCCATTTCTATAAATTTCCTTAGGTTTCCTACTGGCGGTAATTCTGACGCTGCATCCACCACCACCGGGAGATCATATTTTCCGGCGATCTCAACTACTTCCTCAAAGGGAAGGTAACCCCGTGGAACGTTATTGTAGGAAAAGGTATAGGAAATACAGCAGCTGTTCTCCGTGATCACTCCCTCAAGCTCTTTCTTAGAGGATTTCAATGTTCCTGCTATACCAAACTCAACGGGTTTTGCACCGGAGGCAATCCATTGCGGAGTATAATTAATGTAATGTCCCCTGTGCAGGATCACTTCATTTTGCATGTTATCGGTATGGGGAAGTCCGATCCATTTCCCATAATCGTTTTGGGCCATACATCCCGCAACCGCCAGTTCTATGGCTCCTCCAGCTCCGCTTGTTATGTGAGCATCTTCAGCTCCGCACAGGGATGCTATTTTGTGATCGGCTTTTGCATAAAGTTCATACATATCAACAAAGGTTTTTGCCACTTCATTCATGGCTTCCAGAACCCGGTCGTCAATCCAGTTACCACCAATGTTTGTTGACCAGTTCCGTGCATTGATGCAAGACCGGACACCCAGTCCGTCAAGCACCCGGCTTTTAAAGGGATATTTCATCAGCCGAATTTTACGATTTTAAAATTCATTATATTGAACCCACTGTTCCAGAAGTGTTTCATACCTCTCAAAAGCATCTTTTCCCAATTTTTGAGGTGTTTCAGACACCATTTCGAACAAATATTCGGTATGATCAAGAAGCATTGGTTTATCATACCGTTTGGGGCCTTTCTCAAGTGTTGACAGCCTGTTAGCAAGCTCCTCCTTTTTCTTTTTATTCTTTGCCTGTAATAGTTCCGTTTCAAGCTTCCTGATTTCTTTTCGTATCTCTAACACAAGGTTTGCCACCTTCAGTGACAACTCTTCCTGTTCTATCAGGTCATCAACCGAGGTTCCACTAAGGGCTAGTTCAGGATCTATTTCAAATTCAAAGGTCTGTTGGAGAACCTGTTCATCAAATTTCATGATCACCGTATATTCTCCGGGAGCTACCAGTGGGCCTATGAATTCTCCCTTGCCATCTTCCAGATGATATCTCAAGTCCCATGTAATTTTATAAATACCCCATTCATCTTTTCCCAGGTCTTTCAGGTTTGCATTTATTTCATAAATCAATGAACCATTCCGTCTGAATTCAAATGCAACAGTGCTTTCTGAAGGTTTGTCCGGAAGAGTAAAATGAACATTCTGGTCTGGTCGATAGATATCCCTGGGTGTAAAAAGGCGTAATGAATTTGCAGCCTCAAAACTGAACTCATGAAGCGGTGAAATATCATCCAGGATCCAGAATGATCTTCCCATGGTTGACAGGGCAAGGTCTTTTCTGGTAAAATTCAGGTCCGAAACGGGGGTTACGGGCAAATTTCTCTGAAATGATTTCCAGGTTTTGCCATCATCCAGTGAGATAAATATACCAAATTCTGTTCCGGCAAAGAGCAGTCCTTCACGGTCGGGATCTTCCCTGACAACCCGTGTTGGGTAACCATCGGGTATACCGTTTGTTCCATCAGTAATCCTGGTCCAGTACTTACCGTAATCCTCCGTTTTGTAGAGATAGGGTTTATCATCACCCAGGTAATCCCTGTAAACAGCATAGTAGGCTTTTGCCGGATCATGGGGTGAAGCTTCAATATTCGAGACTCTGCCTCCTTCCGGCATATCCGGTGTAACATTCATCCAATTTTCACCGCCATCTTTAGTTACAAAGAATAAACCATCGTTTGAACCTGTCCAGATCACCCCCTCCTGCAACGGAGACTCCTGTATAGCATACAATACTGAATAGTACTCCTCTCCTGAGATATCTTCATCAATGGGTCCTCCACTTCTCATCTGGTACTCTTTTTTATTAGCTGTCAGATCCGGAGAGATGGTTTCCCAGGTTCTGCCACCGTCCATGGTCTTGTGCAGAAATTGGGAACCATAATAGACGGTATTGGGATCATGTGGGGAAACTTCTATCGGTGTAACACGTTGAAAACGAAATGTTATTTCCGAAGGATGATTCCCGTACAGGCTTTCTGCTCCAACATAATACAGTTGTTCCATACCAGTTGTTCTGTTATACACACTGAATTGCCCCTTGCAGTTTGCATAGACAATATTCGGATCACCCGGTTTCGGGACGGCCGGACCTGTTTCACATCCTCCCACCCTCTCCCAGTACATCATTTCCTCAAGGCCATGATTATCATTACTATTCAAAACATTTAGTCCAGGTTCTTTGCTGGGTACACAAATGGTTGAATTATCCTGCTGACCCGAATAAAGGTAATATGGGTAGCGGTCATCCACGTCACAATTGTAGAGTTCAGCCGTTGGTTGGTTAAACAGGGTAGACCAGGTCTGTCCGCCATCCCTGGATACTGCAGCACCGCCATCATTCCCTTCAATCATGACCATCGGATCCGCCGGATTTATCCAGAGATCATGATGATCGGAATGCGTAACCGGTAATGATTCCCAGGTATTGCCTCCATCGTATGAGGTCCAGAATCTTTTTGTACCCGAAAATATTTGGTCTGCATTCTTTGGATTAGCAGTAATATTTGTGAAGTAGAATGGCCGGTACATTATGCTGGTATGAGTTCGTGAAGGCATCTCCACTTTCACCCAGGTTTCGGCATAATCATCTGAACGGTAAAGACCTTCCTGCCCATCTGAAGCCTGGATCAGTGCCCAAACTCTTTCCGGTTTGCCAGCACTTACAGCGAAATCGATCTTGCCAACAAGTCCGGATGGTAATCCTTTGGTCATTTTGTGCCAGGTATCTCCACCATCAGCAGATTTAAATATTCCATCTTCCGCTCCACCACTAATGATGGTCCATGGTTTTCGCTCCCCCCTCCACATAGCTGCATACATCATATCAGGATTGTCAGGAGCAAATTCCAGGTCCACCGCACCAACAGAGTCTGACAGGAAAAATATTTTTTCCCACCTCTTACCACCATCTTTTGTTCTGTAAATTCCACGCTCTTCTGACTTGCGGAAAGGTTGGCCGAGAACAGCTGCAAAGACCAGGTTGGGATTTCCGGGGTAGATTAATACGGATCCAATTTGTCCTGCATTTTCCAGTCCGATGAATGACCAGGTCTTACCGGCATCCGTCGATTTATACATTCCTTTACCTACGATTACATTGCTTCTTATACCATCAGAACCCGTTCCAACGTAGAGAACATTTGGATCATTCTGATATACAGCAATTGCTCCGATTGAGGGAGAGGCAAAAAATCCATCAGAAATATTATTCCAGTGATAACCATAATCGGTAGTTTTCCAAAGTCCTCCTCCTGTGGCGCCCATATAAAATACATTGGGTTCCCGGGTTACTCCGCTGACAGCGGTAACTCTTCCTCCCCTTGAAGGGCCGACATTACGATAGTGCATTGGTTTTAATGCAGGATCAGGATTTCCGTCTGAACGACCTCCTGATGGATCCATCTGGTGTTGTGCAGAAAGATCGTGAAATATCAACAAACAACTAATGAGTAACAGGATGCCAGTTCTTTTTCTTTTCATGATATTTTCTCGATGAAAGGTTGCTTAAAAAATAGGTTTATACGTATTTCGTTTGAATGATAAGTTTTGTGCAATTAATTATTATCCAACCAATCATACGCTTTCTGATAAAGGTTTTGGTAATAATTTTCCCAGTTTTCAGTAGTCAGGATATATTGTTCCTTTACCATAGCAGGATTACCTTCCAGGATCTCTCCATTTGGGCGAATTGTATGTCCTATATTCCACATGTATCTGACGACCGGTTTTCCACTTATTGGAAATACCAGTTGTTCTGTCCATTCCCATGTATTGGAATAACCACCGGTGGGCATACCAATGGAATGACACAGGTCATTATCTATAACCGTGCAGGAAAACTGGTCAAGGTGCGAACCGCCATAGGGTCCGAAGAGGCATACCATCCTTCCTGTAAAATGTACAGGTGCTGGTTGTATGATACCATCTGCATCTTTTGGCAGGTAGGAAGATTTGAAAGGTACATTATTCGTGTACTCATTTCCTCCTTCAATAGCCTGTCTGACATCATTAATAAGCCAGTCTCTTAGCCAGATATCAGAATTTGTTAAGCTATCCCCCCTCTCCTCTCTTGCATCAATCCTGGTCACCATCCTGTCCACAAAATCATCGGTAATATCGCTAATCCGTAGATTTCCAAAGGTCATCTTAAAAGGAAGGGAACTCATTCTTTGAACGGCATAAACACCACGTCCGCCACCACGTGACTCGGTTCCGTCAAAAATGACATCATAATCCAGGACTCCTTCTTTTTCAGCCCACTCCATTACCCTATCCATATCCGGATGAACAGAATCACCGAAAGCATTCCATACAAACAGAATAATTTTGCGTTCTTTGTGCTTGAGGAGCTTGAAGCCCTCCGTTTTCATAACAGGATCATATGCGTCAAAATCACGTTCACCGATACCTGACCATTCAATTTCCTGTCCGGGCCTGTAGGGTAAGGTAAGGTTATATGTATTCCCATTTTCACTTTCGAGTTCAACCGTCAATTCATTCTCATAAAAATGGGCTGGAAGAATAGCTGTTTTCTCATTTAATGCTTCAGTAGCCCTGACGCGGAAACCCGGTTCGCTCGAATACCGGAAATAAGGGCGAATTTTCTCGAAGTACTTTTCAGCTGTTGTTCCGTTAATACTGAGCAGTCTATCTCCAACATTAATTTTTCCTTCCAGGTCAGTTGCATAGTCCCGAACGAAAATAATAAAAGGATCACCCCTGTAATCGGCATGAAACCGTACCGGGGCAATAAAAATGGTATCATTCGGCCCCCTGTCGAAATGTGGGTAGTTAGTATTGGCATCCCGATTGTAATTATCCGGAGCTTTCAGCCCGCCTTCTATCGGGTACATCTTTAAGTGACGATCATGTCTGAGATTACTGAGTTTAACTAAAGCATAGAAAAGTTCTTCATCTGACCGGGCATGAATGAATTCCACTCTTAATAACTCCATATCATCTTCAATATGAATATCCAGTACAGAGTCTTTAACAGGTGAAAATGCTTCCCGTTCCATTGTCTTGTCCAGGATATATTGAAACAGGGCTTCCCTGTCCTGTATGGTACTGATGTTTGATGGTTGTTGGGGTTTACATGACAGGCAAAGGAGCAATACTATTGACATTAATCCGGGTAAGGAAAGACGCTTTTTTTTCATAATGTGAGGTCGATTTAGGTTTATACCATAAAGTAACAGCACAATGAAGAGTTTGGAAATAAAGTTCGTATTTCCGGCTAATTCAAATAGCAAGTTATATCCTAACAGAGTGCTTCGGATAAATTCTGATTTATGATTCCCTGATAATACTAATTCAGGGGGTTTTTTCCAGCTTTTCCATTTTGTTGTTTCGCTTCATTTCTGAATGGGCAACGATCGTGGTTCCAACAAGGTCACTCATCATATTTGTGGTAGTATTACCCATATCGACCAACCTGTAGATGCCACCAACAATGGCTGCAATTTCCAGGGGCAGGTTAAAGGCTTTTACGAAGATCAATGCGATTACAAGTCCACCACCCGGTATTCCCCCCGATCCTGTTTCCAGTAACAACCCAACTAAAATTATAGTAACCTGGGAAGCAAAGTCAAATTCGATTCCGACAGCCTGGGCGGTAAACAGGAGAACAAAAACCAGCATCACAGCCGTACCATTCTTGTTCATCTGAATTCCCAGTGGTAGGGTGAAAGAATAGATGCTCTTCGGCAGTTTCAGGTTATCTTCTGAGACCTGCATGGCAACGGCCAGACTTGCCCAGCTACTGCAAGTTGCAATAGCTGTGGAATAGAGAGCTCCGGTTTTCCGGAAAAAGGCTAAAGGTGACATCCTGGTAAAAACAAAGAGGAGAATTATAAATACGATCATCATAACTATCTGTACTCCCCATATTCCTCCAAGGAACAGGGCCAGGGGACCAAGCATTTTGGAGCCATACTCTCCGACAGCACTGGCCATTAAAGCAGCAATTCCCAGTGGTCCGATTTTAAGGACAAAATTTACCAGGTCCCTGAACAGTTTGGATAGCAGGTCCAGGGCTCTGGTTAATGGTTCTTTTTGTTTTTGTGGTAACAGCAATACGGTTAAACCCAATAGAACAGCAAATATGACAATCTGGACCATATTGCCCTCAGCGAATGATCTGAAGACATTATCCGGAACCATATTCACCAACAGGTCAACCAACTTTGGCATCTCTCCTAACTCTTCGGGTGGTGCTGCCGAAAGCTGGAATCCTAATCCGGGTTTCAGCTTGTTGACTGCAAAAAGCGCAAGGGAGAAAGCCAGCAGTGTGGTTACTGCATAATAAAATGCAATTTTTCCTGTTATTCGTCCAAGGCTTTTCACATCTCTCAATCCGGCAAGACCGTTCATCAGGTTGAAAAAAACAAGGGGTATTGCCGCCATCATCAAAAGACGGATAAAAATATCACCCAGGGGCTGTACAATTACAGCATCAGCACCAAATATTACACCGGCAACAATACCGATGACCATCCATACCAGAATTTTGGTACCAATCGAATAATTCCGGTACTCTTTGTACCACTTAATAATGTACTTCATAGAAATCTATTGTTGACTAAACCAGGCCATTGCCTCATCAATCAGGTTATCATAATAATTGAGATAGTTCTCTCTGGTTTCAGGAATGTATTTGTCTACCTGGGCTGCGTTTCCTTCAAGGATCTCACCATTAGGTCGTATAGTATGTCCGATATTCCACATGAACTCCACAACCGGTTTTTTACTGATTGGAAAGATCAATTCCTCATCCCACTCCCACGTATTGCTGTAACCACCTGTTGGCATGCCGATGGTATAGGCCAGGTTATTATCAACCACCATGGCAGCAAACTGATCGAGGTGAGATCCTCCATGTGGTCCTAAAAAGCAAACTAGGGGTCCTGAGAAATGCAATTCAGCAGGCTGCAGGATCCCATCAGAATCCTTTGGAAGGTGTGCCAGCTTGAATGGAACATTATTTGAATACTCATCTCCTTCGTCAATTGCCTTCTGAACATCTGTCCGTAACCAGTCCATAAGCCATGAACCATCATCAACGGTCTCATTAACTCCAGCATCCAGCATACCGCTTCTTCTTTCAAATGCCTTTTCACGATTAGCTATGAAGAGGGGTATCACATCACTGATCCTGACATTCCCAAATGTTGTTTTGAATGGTTCAGGGAATAGTCTTTGAATGGCATAAGCACCTTTTGATCCACCGCGGGACCGGGTTCCATCCCAGATAAGCGGTAACTCCAGCATGTTATTTTCAGATGCATATTGAACCAGATGATCCATATCCTGCACTAACTCTTCCCCGAAACCATACCAGTCGAGCAACAATACATCCTTTCCCTCCGAAATATAGAGGTCAAAGGTTTCAACAGAGTAAAGCATTTCAAAACCTTTGTACCGGGGTTCACCATGCTCCTTGTAGTGATCTTCCCATGCAATGGTTTGGGGTTCACGGTATGGCAGAGTAATGGTATATTCCGTCCCATCAATTTTCTCCAGGACAAATGAAATCTCCTCTTTATCCATTGTAAATGGGAGCATGCAATTTTGCAGGCTTATGGCTTCCGCAAGCTTTAGCCAGAGCCCATTTATTGAGGAATGCCGGATGTAGGGCTTTGCTTTTTCAAAAAAGTCCGCAACCGGTTCCCCATTAACCGCAACCAGTTTATCACCAATTTCAGGGATTTGATCTCCACAATAATCAGCCATATTCTCTGCCAAATCACCTACAAAAAAGAAATAGTCACCGGGTGTCGAAAAATCGACTCTGAATATTAACGGAGCTTGTCTCTTCAGGGAGTCATTTACCTGGATTCCGCCTTCAACAGGACTGATGCTCAAATGCCGATCGCGGCGGGCATTGCTTATTTTGATTAGGACATCAAACAGTGCTTCATCGGTCTCCGCAGCGATCATTTCTTCCCTGAACTTCATCATCTCTTCAACCGGGTCGAAATTCAGGTTTTTGTTCTTCACGGGTGAAAAAGCTTCACGCTCTTTGGTTTTTTCAATGATGTAATCGAATAACTCGGCTCTGTCTTCCCGGGTGCTTACCCTGGAGTCTTCCCGGGCACAATGACAGAAAACAAAAGAAAACAAAACAGTAATGATCAAAGAACTAATTTTCAATGATTTCATAAGTCAAAATTTATAGTTATTAAATAATTCCTGAGTTTGGATTTATTGACCGTTCAAAATAAGGATATTTTGCCAAAGATCAACCGGAGAATGTTCATAAAAGATCTCTTACATGGGCTGAAAGGTATCAGGTAATTTTTTCAATGTATCGACGGATTCTTTTTAAGCCTTCAACATTGTCTTCCTGGGTTTTGGAACAGGTCATTCTGAAATATCCCTCACCATTCTTGCCAAATGATGAGCCATGGACCAGGGCGACCTTTTCTTCCTTCAACAATCTTTCAACGAACTCTTTGGAAGGAATTCCAAGTGCCTTGATATCAGCCCATACAAAAAAGGCGCCTTCCGGCATGGGGCATATAACACCATCGATCGCATTCAATTCTGCAGATACATACCGTGTTTTTTCTTCCCATTGTTTCCAGTAGGCGAGCACTTCATTCCTTGGAGGTTCTTTAAATGCAAGAGCAGCGGCTGCCTGTACAAACGAGTTACAACTTGTGATCAGATGCTGC
Organism: uncultured Rikenellaceae bacterium; assembly: GCA_964612275.1. Lineage (GTDB taxonomy): Bacteria > Bacteroidota > Bacteroidia > Bacteroidales > VadinHA17. The sequence goes on along the minus strand of CAZTES010000005.1, from coordinate 3,698 downwards.
TGCAATTTATACAGGGATGAAATGATGTGTTCGGATCCATAAACATAGCCAATTCTCCAGCCACCCATGGAATAACTTTTTGTCAGGCTGTTAAGCGTGACCGTTCTCTCCTTCATTCCATCCAGGTTGCAAATATTAAAATGTTTCCTTCCTTCCCATGGAATTCGTTCATATACCTCATCGGAAAGCACATAGAGGTTATTTTTCATGGCTACATCAGCGATCATTTGAAGGTCCTGCCGGGTGTGTACCACTCCGGTTGGATTTTGGGGAGAATTCAAGAGAATAGCTTTTGTTTTTTCAGTAATCGAGTACTCCAGCTCCTCCTTATCCCACCTGAAATTATTCTCAGCTCTTAACGGTACGGCTCTGGGAATGCCCCCCAGGTAATGTATCAGTTGCTTGTAACTGGGAAAGCAGGGGTCTTCCACGATCACTTCATCGCCGGGATTAATGAGTGTTAGGAAGCTTATGGTCAGTCCCTGCTTCACACCCATTGTAGCAATAATCTCTTTTTCAGGGTCAGCAATGATACCATTCTCCCTCTTCAGTTTGGCAGCGATTGCATTCCTGTATTCACTGGTTCCCTTTGCCATGGTCTGGTGTGTATCCCCTGCCCTCATCGCTTTTACCGCTTCATCAATAATATAAGCAGGTGTAGGTTCAAATGCCCTGGCAGCTGAAAAATCGAATACTTGTTCCCCACTCTCTCTCAACCGTGTTGCAATATCTGCAATGCCTACCGTCGAGGATGGTTCAGAATTTAAAACCCTTTCAGAAATGGATAATAATTCTCTCATGCGATAATTTTTATAGTATAATTGAATACAATAACTCCTTTGGTAACATAAATTAAGATAATACTACCCCGCGAGGAAGTTGCACTTTTCGATCGAAAAGTGCAACTTCCATCTAATCAACCTAAACTTAGCTTTATGAAAAATTGCAAATAAATTAAAGTCTTAATATGGTCTTCGTTAACCTATTAAAAGCCTTTAACTTCGATCATATCCACCATGATAAGGTCAGCATTGTTATCATTCTCGATACGCAATACTGGTCTTCCGGTTTTGACAGAATTTACTTGCCCATTAAAATGTAGCCAGGTATCCAGGGGTATAGGATTTCCATCCATATCATGTACAACATCATCCAGATCTCCGGGACTGCGGACATTGATCGCGGTTTCATCCCCGTCAATGGTTCTCCAGATCAGCTCAATTCCATTGTCTTCCTCTTCCCAGTCGCCTCCATCATTGAAGTAAGCGTGGATATCGAGCCTGAGATATGTAGTTCCTCCTGGTATTGTAACCTCATCAAATACAATTTCTATTGTACCATCGATATCCTCTGCGCTATATCCCTGGCTACCAAAGGGGTAGGCAACTCCAACGTGTGATCCATCATTAACTCCGATAGGCTCTGATCCGTCATCTCCTGTATTCTCAGGCAACATGGATGAATCAAATCCTAGCTCGTTACCGGTAGCGATAAAATCCACCGGGGCTTCACCGGGGTTATTCACCATTTCCACTGTGCCGGCTTTGGTATAATCAGAGCTGAGTCCGGTAAGATCCACATCTTCAAAACTGGTATACCCAAAAGATGTAAAATCATCTTCCTGTAACACCACTGTAACAGTTGTACCATACTTGTCATCAGGTGCTCCCATTTCATATCCACCACCATCTGTTATTGCAAATACAACTGTTCGGTCTCCGGTAACATTATCATTGTTAAGCGCAGACTCTATGAGTGTCACATTGACTGAAGATGCTCCCGCAGGAATAGTAGCTGTTCCGCTTCCAGACGGAAGGCTGTAATCCACACCTTCAGTTGCATTCGTTGAGGTTACAGAATAGGTAATGTTCAGGGCACTTGAAACCGGTTTGGTGGAGAATAGCAGGGTTACCTGGACTCCCTCACCTCCATCTTCCGCTATGGAAAATGCACTTTCTTCAAATCCCACCCAGGCAAATTTTCCAGGAATAACGAAATCGTTCTCCTCGAAACAGGATACGGTTACTATTGTAAAAAATAGTATTGTCAGATATATTTTTAATCTTTTCATATCTATTGCTTTTTCTGTTAATATTAATACCCGGGATTTTGCTGTTTCCGGATTACCGGATTCGCATTGAGCTCATCGATCGGAATGGGCCATGCATAAAGATTAGATGGATAAGTGAGTGTACAATTCCCATTGGTAAGTGTACAATCGGTTCGGGTCCATCCTCTCTGCAGCCTTTTCAGGTCAAACAGCCGGTTTGCCTCAAAGGGGAGTTCTTTCCTTCTTTCGGTAATGATGTCCTCGACCAAGGTGGCTCCGGAAGAGGCGATTGCTGTTGCGTTAGCCCTGGCAGTAATCTGATTCACCAGTGTTAAGGCTCTTGCTTCACCGCCTGCACCCTTTCTTGCTTCGCATTCCGCTGACATCAATATGAATTCAGAAAGTCTCATGATAGGCAGTGCGTGAGCATCTGCATTAATGCCCAGATCCCCGGGATACTTGTAAACATGGCGATCCGGAGCCGGTGTCTGCGGTTCATCAACAAACCAGTAATTTCTCAGGTCAGCCGGCTCATAAAGATTAAGGAGATCCAGCGATACCCCATGAGCACCATTTCCATCGTTACACAAATAAATATCAATTAACGATCGGTTGGCAAAATCTCCGTCATCCTCATCTGTCTCGAGTTGAAAAATAGCCTCACTTTCTGCAACAGGAGCCAGCTTGTACCATTCATCCAGGAATGTAGCAGGATTGCCTTCAAATCCACTAGGTTCATATTGAACTGTTGTATATGTTGAAAGCGTAAATGGTCCTGTAAGTACTTCATCGGAATCCCCTAAAGCATTGGTATAATCACCCATGTAAAAATACAACCTGGCCCGGACACCCACAGCCATATAGTAAGAGACAAAAAAGAAATCATCTCCTCCCCTGTATCCGGAGATTTCGGATCCATCAAGTGTTTCCAAAAGTGAAATAGCCTCATTGATGTCCTCGAAAGCATACTGAAAAACTTCAGCCATTGTATTCCTGCCCGGGGCGTTACCCGGTACAGATTTGAATTGGTAGGGTACCGCATAATGGCTGTGATCTGCAGTAAAGTTATAATCCTGTGCAAAAATTTTGGTCAGGTCAAAATGAGTCATTGCCCTGATAGCTAAACACTCAGCAGTCACGCGGCTCTCAAAATCTTCATCAAAAGAAACAGCATCAAGCCTTTCCAGGATATTATTCACACTGGCAATGGTAAAGTACCCGTCTCTCCAAAACTGATTTGCGGTATTCACCGCTGTCAGATCAAGCGTGTACGCATAGGGAAGCCGGTCAGTATTCGATCCGGCAGACTCCCTGTCAGCCGGTATCTGTCCGTTATCCGTAGCAGCATCGGCAATTACCCAGAATTCTGTACCGAAATAGCCTGCTTTTTGCAGGGAGGAATAAACACCATTCAGAGCCTGAACCACATCCTCTTCACTATACAATGCAGCCTCGGGAGTAAGTAAAGTTTCCGGCTGAAAGTCAAGGTAATCTTCGCAGGAATAGCTGATTCCCACAAGTGCTATAAGTATAATTATTGTCTTTTTCATGATCGAAAAGGTTTAAAATGATGCATTTATTCCAAACGTAATGGTCCTTGGTGTAGGATAATCGCCAACACTTTCAGTATCTCCAACGGTTACATTCA
>CAZTES010000004.1:0-51271 GCA_964612275.1 uncultured Rikenellaceae bacterium | reverse complement strand
GGAGCCTTTTTTTCCGAGCCCCAAAGATAGCGGATTTTGAATAGATGGCAAAAACGAATAAATTCCTATTTTTGTCACTGTATTCAAACAAATCATGAACTACATCGACCTGATCCTGCTGATCTTCCTTCTGTGGAGTGCCTACCGTGGCTTCAGAAACGGTTTGATCATTGAAGTGGCTTCCCTGGCTGCACTTGTACTCGGGATTTTTGGGGCAATCAAATTTTCCTGCATGACCTCCGATTTCCTGATAGAGAAATTTGACATGACCACACAGTACCTTCCCCTGATCTCCTTTGCCATTACTTTCGTGATTATTGTTGTCGTGGTCCACCTGCTGGCAAAGGCACTCGACAAACTGGTGAAAGCTGTTGCACTGGGATTTGTTAACCGCCTGCTTGGTATACTGTTTGGTGTGATCAAAACCGCTTTCATCCTGAGCATCATCCTGGTGATCCTGAATACCATCGACCGGAAAACCCATTTTCTTCCGGAAGATAAGATTGAAGAATCTTTCCTTTACAGACCCATTTCTGCTTTCGCTCCGATGATTTTCCACGACCTTAATTTTGATAGCATCAGGGGTTTCAGGGAGAGAAAGGAAACGGAAGATGGAGTTTCAATCTGATGACTATGGATAATCTTCCGGACATTATTACCTGCCCGAACTGTGGTCACCGGTACACCGGAAATTACTGTCCCAATTGCGGGCAATCGACCCGGGAATTGAACAGGCCGTTCGGTGAAATGTTCAAAGACCTGATGGATACGCTCTTTGAGTTTGATACCCGCTTTGTGCGAAGCATAAAACCACTACTGCTAAAACCCGGTTTTCTTCCTGCCGAATATGTTTCCGGACGGAGAGCCACCTATTATCCACCCTTCAAACTCTTTATCTTTATCAGCATCTTTCTCTTTGCCCTGTTGGAGATTTCAAGTACAGATATGATATCTGCAGGATTCGTCAAAATAGATGCTACCGATCCAGATTCATCCAGGGTCGATTCCCTGCGTTCACGAGGTATTATTACAGATCCTTCAGATGTTCCGGCCATACTGGATACTGTTGTGGTTAGAGTTGGTAACGATACGGTTTATTATGACTATGTAATGGAAGGTGATTCTGTGGATAACATGCGGGAGATAATCAAATCACTGAAAGTATACAGTGACAGTATCCCTTCTGAAAAATGGCTAAGGAAGAGATTCATAAACGGGATAACTACCATTTTTGAAAGTCCCGAATATTCCTGGAACGTTTTCCTGAAGCGGGTTTCCCAATCACTCTTTCTGTTGCTGCCAATTTTTGCCCTGCTCCTCAAATTCTTCTATATCCGGTCAAGGCGCTTCTACATTCAACATTTTGTATTCTCGATCTATTTTCACTGTTTTGCTTTTTTTATTATCCTGTTTGTACTCCTGGCATCCATGTTCTTTGATGGTATCGTACAAACCATTGCAGGATTTCTGATCCTTCTTATTCCTATCTATCTTTTTGCCGGAATGAAGCGGTTTTACCGGCAATCCTTTGTAAAAACCACGGTCAAGTTTATGCTGCTTTCCGGGTTTTATACTATTACCCTATTTTTGGGCATGCTGGGGATTATTGTCCTGACCCTGGTCCTCATATAATTCATTATATTATCTTTGCGTGAAACATTTTTGAGCCATGAATTTTGTTGACGAACTTAGCTGGAGGGGGATGGTCCATGACATGACGCCAGGCACAAGGAAACTGGTAGAACGGGAAATGGTAACTGCTTACATCGGGTTTGATCCCTCGGCAAATTCCCTTCATATTGGAAACCTGGTTCAGATCATGATGCTGAAACATTTCCAGGCCGCAGGTCATAAACCCATTGCGCTGGTCGGTGGAGCTACGGGTATGATCGGGGACCCATCCGGCAAATCCGAGGAAAGAAGCCTGCTCGACGAGAAAACATTGAGAGCCTACCAGGAAAAGATCCGTGACCAGCTGAGCCGGTTCCTCGATTTCGAAACCGAAGCACCCAATAAAGCGGAAATGGTGAACAATTACGACTGGATGAAAGAGTTCAGCTTTTTGGGTTTCATCCGTGATATCGGCAAACACATCACGGTTAATTACATGCTCTCAAAAGATTCGGTAAAAAAGAGGGTAGGAGAAGATACCACATCCGGAATGTCATTCACCGAATTTTCATACCAGCTGGTTCAGGGATACGACTTTCTGATCCTTTTCCAGACCATGAACTGCAAATTGCAGATGGGGGGATCGGACCAGTGGGGAAATATTGTGACCGGTACGGAACTGATCCGCAGAAAAACTGGGGGAGAAGCCTTTGCGCTAACCAGCCCGCTGATTACCCGGTCCGATGGTGGAAAATTCGGGAAGACCGAAGAAGGGAATGTATGGCTTGATCCGAGCATGACCTCCCCCTACAAATTTTACCAGTTCTGGTTGAATACCTCCGATGAGGATGCCGAACGATACATGAAGATCTTCACCATGCTGAATCAGAAGGAGATCGAGAAACTGACGGCAAAACACAGGGAAGCACCCCATCTGCGAACCCTTCAAAAAGCGTTGGCGAATGAGGTTACTATAATGGTCCATTCAAAAAATGCACTGAACGATGCCATAGCCGCCTCAGAAGTTCTTTTTGGCAAAGGAACCACCGAGTCCCTCAGACAAATGGATGAAGCAACCTTCCTTGAACTGTTTGAAGGAGTTCCTCAATACCAGGTCAACAGGGAGGTGTTAACATCGGGCTCAGACCTGCTCGATTTGCTGGTTGAAAGAACGGGTATCTTCTCTTCCAAAGGAGAACTGAGGCGACTGATAGAAGGTGGAGGAGTAAGCCTGAATAAAGAGAAGGTAAACACTACCGATCACACCGTCACGGCGGATGATCTGATCAATGATACATACCTGCTGGTGCAGAAAGGAAAGAAAAATTTCCATTTAATACGGGTTATTCATTAGATGTACTTTTTTGCCCTTTGCTTCGTTATTCTTGTAAACCGGGATTATCGTAAACGCCGTTTTATTACGGATCCCGGGAATAAATGAATCCCTCAAATTATTTGACATGACCGAACACAACGCATCCGGCTTTCGTTTTGAGTCGACAAACCTTTTACGCTACATATGGAACAGGAAAAAACCCCTGATCGTGGTTTCTTTCTTAGCATTTGTAGCATCCGTGATCATCTCGTTAACCATTACACCGAAATACAGATCAACGGTGATTTTCTTCCCCTCCTCCTCTACTTCCATTTCCAAGGCATTGATTTCCACCAGTGGCGGAGGTCCAGCCAGGGACATCCTGCAGTTTGGTGAGGAGGAAGAGACGGAACGGCTCCTGCAGGTACTTTATTCTGACGAGATCCGTGAAAGGCTGGTGGAAAAGTACAACCTGTTCGAACATTATCAGATCGATCCCGATTCACGCTACAAATACACCACCCTCTATAGCAAGATGAAGGAAAACATCTCTTTTCGCAAAACGGAATACATGTCGATCCGTATTGACGTACTGGATACGGAACGCAAAGTGGCTGCCGATATGGCGAATGAGATCGCTTCTTTGCTTGATTCAACCATGAACCGGATGCAGAAAAAACGTGCCCGGGAAGCCTATAAAATCGTGGAGCAGGAATATTTTTCATTGAAAGATGAGATCGGTGTACTGGAAGATTCGTTGAAAACCCTGGGGAAGCTGGGTGTATTTAACGTTGAAGCCCAATCCCAGGGACTGGTCGAGCTTTACCTGGATGCTGTCTCACGCGGCAACAAGAGTCAGGCTGAACGACTGGAAAAACAGATCAACGTTCTGGCAGAACATGGCGGAACCTATCTGTTCCTGACGGAATTTCTTGAAAATGAAAGTGCACGGTTGAGTTTGCTGAAGGAAAAGTATGTTGAAGCAAAAGTCGATGCAGAGCAGAACCTCTCACACACATTCATCGTAAATAAAGGGCAGGAATCCGAGAAGAAAGCCTATCCGAAACGATCCATTATCGTTATCATTTCAACCTTTTCGGCATTTTTGTTTACCCTGGTTGTTCTTGTTTCCATCGATTCAGTGCGTAAGACCCTGTGACCTGAATGGACCCTACCCTTCAGAAAGAGAGAAAAACCATCTTTTGGATCTATGGTCTCTCCATATTCTTTGTCCTGGTGAATATGGTGCTTACTGCCTTTGAGATCTATTATTTCAACCTCCTTCCAGTATTGCTTCTCGTGATTCTGGCTGCCTTTCTTGCCCTGGATAAGCTGCTGTTGGTGATTGTCTTCCTTACTCCACTTTCGGTTCCCCTGAAAGAAGTCATTCCCGGATTGAAAGTGGATCTGTCATTGCCAGCCGAACCCTTGCTTTTTGGTCTGTTGATTCTTTTTCTCATGAAGATCATATCGGAACAGTCATTTGATAAAAGGGTATGGAAACATCCCGTTACCATTGCCATTCTGTTGAACCTTGGATGGATATTTGTGACCAGTGTAACCAGTTCTATGCCGGTGGTCTCACTGAAGTTTTTCCTGGCACGCCTCTGGTTTGTTTGCGGATTCTATTTCCTTGCCACCCAGGTTTTCCGGCGGACCGGGAATATATCCAATTACCTTTGGGCATACATCATCCCCTTAACAGCCATCATTGTATATACATTCATCCATCATGCGCAGCTGGGATTGATGGACCAGCAAGCTTCACATTCTGCCGTAAGGCCTTTTTATAATGATCATACAGCTTACGGTGCAATCCTGGCATTTTTCTTTCCGGTACTGTTTGCATTTGTTTTGCGACACGACAAGTCTTTTGAATTGAAGGCTCTTATCTGGATCCTCATTCTTGTTTTTTCTACCGCAATTGTGTTCTCTTATACAAGGGCAACCTGGATTAGCCTGGCGGGTGCATTTGGGATATTCCTGATTGTACGACTAAGGATTCGGTTGAGCATCATCTTCCTGTTTGTCGGGCTGATCCTGTTTGGCGTTTATTCCTATCGTACAGAGCTCGTCATGATGCTTGAAAAGAACAAACAGACCTCCTCGGGCGATTTTGCGGAACATGTGCAATCCATCTCCAACATTACCTCGGATGCGTCGAATCTGGAGCGCATAAACCGGTGGCATGCTGCCCTGCGCATGTTCAAAGAACGGCCACTGGTTGGTTGGGGACCAGGAACCTACCAGTTCCAGTATGCTCCCTTTCAGTACTTCCGGGAACGCACCTTTATCAGTACCAATTTTGGTGACCGGGGCAATGCACACAGCGAGTATATCGGACCATTGGCTGAGAGTGGTTTTCTTGGTACGATCACCATGATTCTCATTTTAATTGCTTCGTTAACAACGGGGTTTAAAACCTACTTCAGGACGGAAGACAGGTGGTTAAAGATGATCACCCTGGCGATAACCCTTGGATTATGTACCTATTTCCTTCATGGTTTCCTGAATAATTTTCTGGAAACAGACAAGGCATCTGCTCCCTTCTGGGGGTTCATGGCCATGCTTGTTGCCCTGGACATAAGAAGCAGGGTACAGAATAAACCGGAAATTTCCAACTCCCGGGTATAACTCTTTATCCATGCACCATGAGTTTACGGTCAATAAAAAAAAATTGGGAAGGGCTGGCAGGAAAGGATCCGTTTTGGGCAATATGTACACACCCCGGGAAACAGGGTGGGAAATGGAAGGAAAAGGATTTTTTTCTAACCGGAGAAACCGAAATAAACCGGTTGTTTGATTACCTGAAGTCTAGGCAAATCAGCCCTCCTGACAATGCACTGGTTTTGGATTTTGGTTGTGGTGTGGGCCGGTTGTTGCGTGCCCTTTATCCGCATTTTCATTCCCTCTGTGGTGTTGATGTTTCCAGGACCATGATCGAAAAGGCAAAAGCATTGAACAGGACATACCTCGATAAGATCTCCTTTCAAACCGTTCAAAACTCCCCGGGATCTCTTTTTGAACCGGGTTCCGTAAGCCTTGTGATCAGCCTGATCGTTTTTCAGCATATCCCCCAATACTATTCCTGCCGGTATATGGCTGAATTAATGAAACTGTTGAAACCGGATGGATTGTTCATTTTCCAGCTGATAACAAAAGATGTAAGATCCCTGAGTTGGGTGAGAAAAATCAGATCCTTTATCCGGATCAGGGAACGGCTGGCATTGATCGGTATTGGAGATCACTTCCAGATGGAGATGCATGTGCTGGACAAGCAGCAAGTATGTCAGTTGATCAGAGGAAACGGAGGAGAGATACTTGATATCTGTGTTACAAACCACACCGACCCCGCCTATGACGGGAACCTGAAGTTTATCGAGGAGAAGGATACTGTCGATTATATAAGCAACCTGTTCATCGTCCGGAAGATGCATTGAAAATCTTCAAATTTTGGGGATGACACCAGTGGTGGAGCGTGAAAGCTAATATTAAAAGAATTCAACACCAATGATGGACACATCGTCAAACAGTCGGTCATTTCCTGATTTAATATTCTGTTTTTTGATCAATTGAGTAATGTTTTCACCGATCATATCACGATTGGCAAGGAATGCAGCAATGGTTTTTGTGCCAATTTCTTCTCCATGCTCATCCGGCAATTCAGAAAGCCCGTCTGTATAACAAATTATCTTCGATCTTTCCTTCAAGGTGAATGAACCACCATTAATCACGGGAATGTGATCAATCATACCAACGCCCACACAACTGGTATCAAAAAGGTGTGTTGTTTTGGATTCGATTTCATACAGGATTGGAGGATTGTGTGCTGCATTGATATACTCAAGGACTTTTGTGCTGGAGTTGTATTTTGCGATAAAGAGGGTAATGAATTTTTCTCCGGCAGCACTGCTGATCACACACTCATTCAGCTTTACGACGAGTAAATCGAGGGGTATTTCAGAGGTAAACAGAGCCCTCAGGTTTGCCTGAAAGTTTGACATGAGCAGGGCTGCAGAGATCCCTTTTCCGGACACATCCGCTATACAAAATCCCAACTCCTCAGGACTTAAGACGATACAGTCATAATAATCTCCTCCTACATCGTAATGGGGATGGTAAAACCCGGTAACGTATATCTGGTCATTATGAGGAAGTGTCTGGTTATCCGGGATGAGCATATTTTGCATCTTCGATGCCAGTTCAAGCTCTTTTTTCATTGCTTCCTGTCGCAAGCTCTCCTTGAACAGCCGGATATTTTCAATCGCAACCAGTATGATGTTGGAGAGGGTCTGGATGAAGTTCAAATGCTTAATAGTAGGACTAACCCCTTCCCCCTCCTCTTCAATATCGCCAATCAACACAAAAGCAAGGGGTGCATTGTTGTTATAGACCGGAATAATAATGTCAAAAGGTTGAAGTATATTTTCTTTATCCGCAGGGACAAATGTTATCTCGTCAAAATGGAGGAGATGGTCTTCCACATTGATCTCATTTGCAATCGGAGGGGGGCACCCGGAATTCAGGATACACTCCCACTCTACTCCGAATTTATAAATCAGAATTTTCCCGATGACCAGATCTCGCCGCAGGATCTCTTCATATTTTTTTAATAACTCCTCGACAGACAGGTTTTCATTAATCGCCTGTGTAATAGCCAGTAATGAATTCAATTTGAATTTTGATACCTGCAGCCTTTTTTTGGAACCTTTTTCAGCCATTCTTCCGGATTCGTTTGATCCTGTTCGCGGTTCAGATCACCAGGGAGCTATTTTACCCTTTCAGAATAGGATTGGTCTCGTGTATCGATCTTTATTTTATCACCGGTGTCAATAAACAGCGGAACAGAGACAGTGGCACCGGTTTCAACCGTGGCCGGCTTCACCGAAGAGGTTGAAGTGGTATCTCCCCGAATACCCGGTTCAGTATAGGTTACCGCAAGCACAACAAACGGTGGTAATTCAACGGAGATGGGCGTTTCCGTTTCAGCATGGTAAATGATTTCGACCTTCTGACCCTCTTTTATCAGCTGGGGCAGAGCGATTAATTTTTCTTCAAGCGCAATCTGTTCAAAGGTTTCACTATGCATGAAATGGTAACCCATATCATCTTTATAAAGAAATTGATAGGGCCTTCTTTCAATCCTTGCTACATTCACCTTTACCCCTGCTGTAAAGGTATTGTCGATCACTTTTCCTGTCGTTAAACTTTTAAGCTTGGTTCTGACAAAAGCCGGTCCCTTGCCGGGTTTAACATGCTGAAATTGAACAATGGCGTAAAGGTCATCATTGAATTCCAAACATAAACCATTCCTAAAATCTGCTGTCGTAGCCATACATTAGATTTGAATATATTCCTTACAAAAATAGCGTTATTGATTGAAATAACGAATAATGGAGTAAGGAAACTTATTTTTGTAAACTCTTGAATTCATGGCGAAGGCCAGTATAGGCAATCAGGTCTATCTGGATGGAACCGACAAAGAGTTCAAAACGGATCTTAACGGGAAGAAAGTTATCATCCCGGGAGAACCAGATAGACATATCCTCTTCTGATTTAAACAGCCTCCCAACTTCCGTTACCGGATTAAACTTGAAGCATTTCACCTTACCCAGTTTGGTTCTTATGGTTTCTTTTCCCGCGTATCGAATTTGCAGGGGAAAGAATTCATCGGTGAAGTAGGTACTAATCTCAATAAGTTCTCCTTTCTTCAGTTCTCCCGGGAGGTAATATTTTCTGAAATAATAAAAAGCAGAAAGGATATCGTGCATGTTCTTTTCTACGACCAGCATTCCGGAAGCCTGGCTGGTCAGAATCGTTGAATCAGGCCTTGTCTCCCGGTCAAAAGTAACCTCATTGTACCGTTTATACCTTCCTTCACTGATATCCCGGATAGCCTGCAGGGGCAGATCGGTTTCCGGGTCGATATAACTTTCGTAAGTGTCCCTTACTTTAAAGAGCACATCTGCCAATCCTGTAGTCCATCCGGAGATAACCAGGTGGTTTACATTTTCCCCGAAAAGGGTGTCGTTTTCCATATAAAGGACCGCATTTCCACCATTGATGAATCCGTAATGAATCAGATAACTCAACCGTTCACCGGGCTGGTATGGGGAAAATTCAACGTGCTCCTCCTGAGCACCAGTGGGGACAGCGATCAGGGAGAGAAGAAGACCAATAACAATATGATAACACTGCTTCATAAACCAACTAAAACAAAAACTTTACCATTCCTGCGCTTATTGTGATGAATGATACAATAATTTCATGTAAAGATATTCTTCCTGGGGATGGTAGCAATGAAATCTTTCAGATAAAATGGCTCAAAATAGGCTGCATTTTCAAACTCCTGCCGGTAGAATTTCTCTTCTGAAAACGGGATCAAATACTCGGCAGAAGGAGTGAAATGATCGATAAAGGAAGCGTTGGGGTGATTTAGTACTGCTTTGCATTTTTCTGCACCGGTGCTGAAAAAGAGCACTTTTCGCCGGGAAAGGATATTTTGAAATGATCGGGGATCAATGATTTCAGCTTTGATTTCACGCCGTTGTTTCATATGGACATCAAAAAAAGCTGAATAGACCTCCATCCTTCGTGCGTCGATCATGGGGCACAACCAGGTGTCAGGATCAATCGATTGGCCATCCCCGCGATCAAGTTTTTTCGTCACTCCATACGCCATAGCCTGGAGTGTGTCAACTGCGATCAGGGGTTTATTCAGCGCATAAGCAATACCCTTCGCAGTCGATACCCCAATCCGTAAACCGGTGTAGGAACCAGGTCCGCGGCTTACAGAGACGGCATCCATCTCGGATTTCCTGATGGAGTTTTTCTTGAAAATCTCATGAATGAAGGGTGCCAGCAGGGAAGCATGAGATTTGTCTTTTCTGCTTTCAAGGACCCCGATGATTTTAGAATCCTGACTGATAGCAACTGAACATACAGGAGTAGCTGTTTCGATATTCAGGATGAGTGCCATTTCATGTGATGCCTTGGAATAAACGAACGACAGACTGTTTATTTATTCTCTGCCTCAAATAGTTTTTCCTTTGTAACGATCTTGACTACCGTACTGTCCTGAAGTTTTCGCGAAATAGCACTATAGGGTGCCACAACGATCTCTTCATCCAGGGTTAATCCGGACTCTATCTCGATAAAGTTGTTATCCTGTATTCCCGTATTAACCTCCCGTAAGCGCACCATCTCCCCGGAGACCACAAAGACCACTTCTTTTGGATCTTCATCGGCAAGGATTATACCCTCTTCATCCCGTTGTGCCGCTGATGTATCAAGGCGGGTGGTTACAGCCTGGATAGGAATGGAAAGAACATCTGCTTTTGTTTCCGTTTGAATATCGACGGTTGCTGACATGCCTGGACGGAATGGATTTGGACTCCTCTGGGTAATCAGGTGTTGGTAGGATTCTTGTAACAGCAACACTTTTACATCAAATGTGGTCACCTGGTCAATTGACACCCCGGCTGAGGTAGCAGAATTGGCGATTTCGGTGACGACTCCATTGAATTTTTCATCCAGATAGGCATCCACCTCGATGATGGCTGTATCACCGTTCTTGACGCGGATAATATCGTTTTCATTCACTTCCACCAGGACTTCCATCCGTGAAAGATCGGCAATGCGCATCAGTTCGGTTCCGGTCATCATCTGGGTACCAAGTACCCGTTCTCCCAATTCAATATTGAGCATGGAAACGGTTCCACTCATTGGAGCATAGATGGTCGTTTTTATCAGGTTTTCCTGTGCTTCACTTAAGGTTGCTTCTGCACTTTTTACGGAAAAGGATGCTGCATTGCGGTCTGCAAGAGCCATCTTATATGCTGCTTCCGAGGCTTCGAAATCGGACCTGGAAATGGTCTTTTGTTCCCATAATTTCTCATTTCTCTCGTGGGACAGCTGGCTTTGAATATACTGGGCTTCAGCCTGCTCAAGCCTTGCTTTTGAAGAATTGAGGGATGCCCTTGCCCGGTTCACCGCCGAAACATAAATATCGGGTTTAATCTTCACCAGCAGATTACCCCTGAGTACATTGGCGCCCTCCCGGGTATGCAGTTCAACGATTTCACCAGAAACTTCAGGAGTTAATTTGACTTCCGTTTCAGGCTGGATCTTTCCATTGGCAGTAATGGTTTCAGTAATCGTCCGGTTTCCCCCCTTTTCTACAGCAACATCAACAACTTCCTCTTTCCCAAACCAGCCAACTCGTTTTCCAACAATAGCCAGTATAATTGCCAGTATTGTAATAGCCATCACAATTCTGAAAAGCTTCTTATTCTTCATGGATGTTCGGTATTATAGTTTCTAATTTTGATTGATCATTATAAGCTTAGCGGGTTTCCCCGATAAAATTCAAGCACTTTGGTTTTAAAAATATACTCATATTTCGATTGCAAAAGATCGGACTGTGTCCTGGTAAGCTGGTTTTTTGCTGTATTGTAATCCACAGAAGTAACCATTCCCACATTAAATTTTTGTTCCGTATACCGGAACGATTCTTCCATAGAAGATACCGCTTTTTCTGAAGCCCTGTGTTTTTTCAGTGAGGCAACCGCATCCACATAGGCCTGCTGGATCTCCTTGTAAAGCATGTTCCTGGTGTATTCAAGATTATATTTTGAACTGAGTACAGAGATCTTTGCATTACTGATCATAGTGTTGGTTTGCCAGCCATTAAAAATGGGGATGGTAAGATTGAACTGTACACCGTAAGTGGCATTATCGGTAAATTGATTACCAAACGGATAATTCTCTGTAATGACCAATGGTTGGGGATAGGAATAAACCGTTTCTCCGGTTCCTTCCACCGTTCCAATGGGTAGCGGGTCGGAAGTTTCTCCCGGTACAAGAGCGTATTTTTTCAGGATATTGGAATAGCGTGTTCCATAAGAACCGGAAAAAGAGAGTTGCGGGCTTCTGGTACCCCTGGCAATGTCAAGACCGATCTCTGAGCTTTTTAACTGGTAATCGGCGCTTTTCACCTGGGGCAGAATTCTTTCCGCATCGGCATAGATTTCATTAACCGATTCAAGCAGGAACTTCTCCTCCGGTAATGGAAGATCGGGTATCTCAATTTGAAAATCACCCACCGAATCCAGTTCCAGCAGCTGAGTCAGGGTAAGATAAGAGATATCGAGCTGGTTTTGAATGTTCACCTGCTGTAACTCTTCTGCGGCTGCCTGAGCCTGGATCTCCAGCAAATTGCCTTGGGGAAGGCTGCCTGCTTCAACCAGCTGCCTGGTTCGCTCAATTTGCAAATTAGTTATCTCAAGCTGGCTGTTTGTGACCTCCAGCAATTCTATGTTTAACAGAATTTGAAGATAGGCTAATGCAATACTTAATGAAATATCGTTTTTGATTTTATCAACGTCCTCAAGGCTTGCCATGAGGTTATACTGGTTTTGCTTAATGGTATTCAGGGTTTGAAGACCGTTAAACAGCGTTACGGAACTGCTGATGTAGATGTTATCGGACATCACAGTTTGATCTTTCGTAAATTCGTAGGTTGTCTCATCCAATGCTCTTCCAAAGGACCAGGAATGCGAAGCGCCTGCATTCAGATTTGGGAGCACGCCCAGTTTTGACTGAAAAAGAATATTGCTGTTATACTCGGAAGAGAGCTCCATTTGTTTAACCTGTATGTTGTTTTCAATAGCATAAAGGATACATTTTTCCAAAGACCAGACCTCTGCCTGCCCAAAGGCACTTGTCATCCCGGTTAACCAAATTACAAATAACAAACAGGAGGCCAAAAGCTTACTTTTCATCATCGTGGGTTTAAAAAAATTTGCGTAAAGATAGGGATAAAACGCAATTTGAATTCTTATATTGGGTAAAAATTGGACCAATTAAGTTTTTTCGCAACAGGTTGGTCCATTTTTTCCTGTTTGCAGAGTGAATGAGCTTACATGAATCGCCGGCCATGGAAACGAAGAGAGTAACAGTAAAAGATATCGGTGAAATAACCATCCGGCTAAATCCCAGCGTGAAAAGGATCAGTATCCGGTTAAAACAGGGAGATGGTGTGGTGGTTACAGTACCAGGAGATTTCTCCGTTTCACGGGCTCTGAAATTCGTTGATCAGAAGAAACGCTGGATCATCAAACACCAGCAGCAATTCCGGAAAATGGAAGAGAACAAAACCTTATTTAATGAAGAGTCCGTGTATTCAATCTGTCAGTATAAACTGGTTACACTGCAACATGTATCGGACCATTTCCGTATAAGGATTTCAAATGGAACGATTACTGTTTTTCATCCCGGGAAGAGGGAGATTTCGGATGACAGGTTCCAGGAGGTGATCCGGACAGGAGTAACCGAAGCACTCCGAATGGAAGCAAAGCGATACCTTCCAGGACGAGTTAATGAACTGGCAGAGCGCTATGGATTACCCTTTAACAAGGTGTTTATTAAAAATGCACAAACCCGTTGGGGAAGCTGTTCAAACCATAAAAACATTAACCTGAACCTGCACCTGATGAGGCTTCCATTTCATCTTCGGGATTATGTTATTTTACATGAACTGGCCCATACTGTGCATGCCAATCATGGAAAAGCATTCTGGCAATTCCTGGATAAACTAACCGGTGACGTACGATCACTGGAGAAGGAACTGAAAGGATATCAAATCCAGTTGTTCAATAACAGTTGATGATATAATAGGGCGTAATGAGGAGGAACAAAAGTATTGCCGAAAACAAATGAGGAAAGAAGCTGTCATATTATGTCTGTGGATACTCTGTGTTGCAGGGAAAGGACAGGAATATAACTTTTCTTCCGTTTTACCCAATCCTTCCATTTTTGAGAGAGATTCTGTCCTTGATCCGTACAGTTTAAAGTCTATTGAGCCTGGGAAAAGTAGCTTTTCACGAAAGGATTCAACCTATTACTTTTACTGGAGCATTGCAGATTCGTTGTGGTTGAATGCCACCAGTTCAATCTATTATTATAATGAAGATAACAGAAGGGACACGACTCTATCTAGAGAATGGGGGCCTGGGACATGGATCAACCGTAAACTTTATGAATATTTCTATGATGATAAGGGGAATGTAGAAAATATGATTCAAAAATATTGGAGTACTGGTGAACCAAACTGGATCAATTCAGAACAGAACCTCTACTTTTTCAATGAGTATCAAAACCTGAGCAGTTATATAGTTCAGCATTGGAATGAGAGTCAGTTATCCTGGGAGGATGTTTATAAATATCTCTATGATTATGATTTTGATCAGCAACTGATATACCAGGAAAAGCAGACTTGGAACCCGGACAGCTTGAAATGGATAAGTAATTACAGGTTTTTATGGACATATCAGAATGGGCTTATGGTCGAAGAGATGCGACAAAACTGGAGTACCATTGATTCAGTATGGATAAATTTTGTCAGGGATGAATATCAGTATAACCAATATGGTAATCTGGAAAAGGACATCCAGTCTGTCTGGGAGCCCAATGATTCAGTCTGGGAGGAAAAAACAGTTATCAGTTTTTCTTATAGTCAGGATGAGCAGGTCAGTGAAAAACTCTACCAATCATGGGTGAACGGGTTCCTGGTGAACTTTACACTTTATACCTATCAGTATACACCTATGGATCAGCTTTTGGAGATTCGATCTTATATTTGGGAGAATAGTGCGTGGGATACCAGTTTCATGTATTTTTTTGACTATGATTTACATGGTAACTTAATTCGTGAGGGGTCCCGGGATTGGTCTTCCGGAGATGGGGTATGGATAAACAATTCTAAATGGGAATACTATTACACGCATTTCATTGAACCACTTTTTGCATTCATCAGCGACAGCACTAACATTTCCTGTTATGGATATTCCGATGGAACAGCCACTGTTATGATCACGGGCGGAACACCGCCGTACACCATTTTCTGGAATGATCCGCAAAGTACCACAATCCCAACAGTATTTGGTCTTTCAGCCGACCAATATTATACGGTAACCGTTACGGATGCCAATCTGAATACGGCTTCCGATAGTATCATGCTTTCACAACCGCCGGAGATCATTACCGGTCCAATCTATGGTGAGGTAAATGTGAACCAGAACAATACCGTTACCTACCGGGTGGAATCGGATCCTTCTTCATTCTATTCGTGGTTCGTTACCCATGGAGAGATCCTTTCAGCACAGGGAGGTGACACGATCGTTGTGAAATGGGCAGAGCCGGGCCAGGGGGAGGTCTCTGTATTTGAAACCACAACGAATGGATGCGAGGGAGATACCGTTCATGTTTTCGTATCCATCTCACCAACTTCAATTGCAAAGCCCCGGTCCAGCCATTTGCAGATCTATCCCAATCCGGCAAACCAGTGGATAACGGTTCAGACCGCAACAATAGAATTTAGACCCTGGAATCTTGAAATCCTCGATATGACAGGGAAAACAATACAATCCTTCCATTCAATCACCCAGAATAAATTCCTGATTCCCTTGGAAAATCTATCCCAGGGAATCTATTTCTTCCGGATAACAAATTCTTCAGGGATTGAAATGCGCAAGGTTGTTATCGAGAGATAGTTTACCCCCATTTATTTTTGTGCTTTAGCCGGGGAAACGATTATCCTTTTCAGGACCGAAGGGCTGATTGGTGAATATAATCTAAAATGACTTTATTCAATCCATCAACATACTCCCTGGCTTTAGTTTTCCCAAAAATTTTCTCATACTTCCGGGTTAGAAAAGAGCGGATATCACTTTCCCACTCAAAATAGGAGAGGGTTGATATTTTGCCGGGGGTTTTCTTTTCAAAAGTTCTTTTGACGATATTCACCTGTGTTTGGAAAGCCATGTAGGCTTTGATCAGACACTTGAATTCGGGGGATAAATAATTTTCCAGTAACCGGATCTCACTGGGCAGTACCTCATAGGTCATTTCATAGAAGTTGCTGAACCGCTTCTCCCAGTTAATGAAATGGATGAAATAATTGGATATCTGAAACACTTCTTTGCTTTTCTTCGGATCGATGCTTTTTACAAACAGTCCCTTGATCTCATTCAGGTACAATTCTTTGATGTTATCATCCAGGATATGAGCAATATCAGTTGTATGTTTAATATACTCTTTTCCAACATTATGGGCAGTAAAGTTTTTTTCATCAAACGGTTGGTTGAATGAGATGATCTTTTCAATCAGCTGTATTTCATCCATCAGCAGATCATAGATCGGGAATAATTTCTTTTTCAAGATGCGGTCATAAAATTTTTCGGTATAGTATCCCTGCATTGCATGCTTGAGTTGCTCCTGATGGTTGTCGATCAGGTTTTTTATGTCACCACGATACAGCTGGCAGTAATCAGCAATTTTGCTGCGGATATGTATTGTTTTGTCGTTATAAGAGATTTTCACTTCAACCGGGTAGAAGTCATCCGCTGAATAAGGACTGGCGGATTCGGATGTATTGAGATAATGCTCGATTTTTAAGGTATGATCTGCCATTATTTTAGTCATTGAGGATTAAAAAAAACAAAATTAACGGACAATTTACAAAATGTTTGAATTTTTTTTAAATATATCGCAAACGTTTGAAACAACCGCTTCCTTAATTTATTCAGTTTTTTACTTCCATTTGCCTGATAATAAACGGGATAAAAAGGCCATCAATTCAATTTTAATCGCTATTTTTGAGGGGAGAGCGGACAGACCATCCTATAACTTTATTAAGAATTTCTTCATGAAAGCGAAACCAAAACTTCATTTTTGGCAAATATGGAACATGAGTTTCGGATTTTTAGGGATCCAGTTTGGATTCGCACTTCAGAATGCCAATGTCAGCCGGATTTTTGAAACCCTTGGAGCGAGTGTTGAGAGCATACCGATTTTATGGATTGCCGCACCGGTTACAGGATTGATTATCCAGCCCATCATCGGTCATATGAGTGATAATACATGGAACCGGCTTGGACGAAGAAGGCCTTATTTTCTTACGGGTGCTATCCTTGCTTCCATTGCTTTGCTACTTATGCCTAACTCCCCTGTTCTCTGGGTTGCTGCCGGAATGTTATGGATCATGGATGCATCCATTAACATCTCCATGGAACCCTTTCGTGCATTTGTGGGGGATATGCTTCCGTCAGATCAGCGAACCATGGGATTTTCAATGCAAAGTTTCTTCATTGGAACAGGTGCAATCATCGCTTCAGCCCTTCCCTGGATAATGACAAATTGGTTTCAAATATCCAATACAGCGGGTGAAGGAGAAATCCCTCCATCGGTAAAATTCTCATTTTATATTGGGGGCCTGGTTTTCTTCTTAGCTGTTCTCTGGACAGTTACACGGACCAAAGAGTATTCACCGGATGAGTTAAGAGAATTCTCTGAAGCGGCGAAAGAGATAACTTCATCGGATGATTCGACACACGACGAACGTCCGATTGCTTTTCATCGGTTAATCCGAAGTGGCCTGATCTGGCTATTAATCAGTGCCTCCCTCTTTCTGTTGTTCTACTTTTTCATCTTTATGGATTATGGTTTAGGGGTGTTGTTTGGTGGAGGTGCTCTGTTCGGTGTCCTGCAATTGATTGTTGGTTGGAAAACCCATCAGAAAAAAACAGAAAACGGAATGGTGGTAGTAATCAATGATCTTTTTAAAATGCCAAAAACGATGAAACAACTGGCACTGGTCCAGTTTTTTTCATGGTTTGCCCTGTTTTCCATGTGGATATATACCACAGCCGGTGTTACCAGCACAAAATATGATATGGAACTTGACCGGAAGACGCATATTGATCTGGTTCGAAGCATTGAGCAACTGAAACTATTGGATGAAGCTGTGCAGTGGGAAAACATTACCCTTGTGGAAGAAGATTTATCCCGATTATCACATCGATTTGAAGAAGGGAAAAAAGTTGTGGCATCCATGAGGATAGTAAAATTCTTTGTGGATGAGAACAAAAAGGAGTTTATTGACCTGAAGCCTCAATCCATGGTTGTGCTGGAACGAATACAAAAAGAGTATAATACCGGTGCAGATTGGGTGGGGATGTTAATGGCAGTCTACAATGGTTTCGCCGCGATCATGGCATTCTTGATCATGTGGATGGCAAAACTTACCAACAGGAAAACCGTACATGCCATCAGTCTGGTTGTGGGTGGTGTGAGCATGGCTTCCTTTTTTTTCATTAAGAATCCAACGATGTTAATGATCCCTGAGCTGGGCATTGGACTTGCATGGGCAGCTATTCTTGCCATGCCATATGCCATCCTTACCGGTTCCCTTCCTTCCCATAAGATGGGAACCTACATGGGTATTTTCAATTTCTTTATTGTGATTCCACAAATTACTGCAGCAGCAATCCTGGGATTTTTTGTCAGAGCCCTGTTTGAAAATCAGGCAATCTATGCCCTGTTGCTTGGAGGATGCTCCCTGATGATCGCAGCATTTCTGGTTTTATTCGTTGAAGATACAGACTAAATTTTTTACAATGAGTTCCTACCTGAAACATGATGAATGGTTGATCATTGAAGATGGTTTTAACCCTGAGAAAAACCGGGCTTCTGAAAGTATTTTTGCTCTTGGTAATGGTAAAATGGGTCAGCGCGCAAATTTTGAAGAAGCCTTTAGCGGAGATACACTCCAGGGGAATTATATTGCAGGCGTTTATTACCCGGATAAAACCCGCGTGGGATGGTGGAAGATCGGCTACCCGGAGTATTTTGCCAAAGTGCTTAATGCTGCCAACTGGATCGGCATTGATGTTAAGATCAATGATCAAACCCTTGACCTGGCAAAATGCAAAATCCTGTCATTCCGGAGAACCTTGAACATGAAGAAAGGATACCTGGAACGATCCTTTACAGCAGAGTTACCAGGAGGGAAGAAAGTGACGGTTGAATCCATCCGGTTCCTCAGTATTGTAATCCCGGAAATCGGTGCTATACAATATTCAGTAAAACCGGTCAATTTTACCGGTAAGATAACAGTCACACCTTATGTCGATCTGGATGTACGGAATGAAGACGCAAACTATGGTGAACAATTCTGGGAAGAGGTAGACAGGGAAACAGGACATGGTGAAGGATACATTCTTGGCAAGACAAAAAAACTCGATTTTAATGTATGCACGGGGATGAAATTCAATCTTCTGAAAGACGGTAAACCAATTCGTTATGACATCTCAAGCCATGAACGGGAAAAATACCTGGAAAACTCCTGTTGCATACCGGTACAGCGGGAAGAAACACTCACAATATTCAAGTATGCGGTAAATCTCAACTCAATGGATTATGACCCGGAAGGATTGATGCACGAAGCAAAACAGGTAATGAAAATTGCGTTTACGATCGGTTTTGAGAACCTGCTTGCCGAGCATACCAAAGCATGGATTATGAAATGGGAAGAGAGTGATATCCGGATTGGAGGTGATGTTGCTGCTCAACAGGGGATACGGTTCAATATTTTCCAACTGAATCAGACGTATACCGGGGAGGATGAAAGATTAAATATTGGGCCGAAAGGATTTACGGGTGAAAAATATGGCGGCAGTACCTATTGGGATACCGAGGCATTTGTTTTTCCTTTCTACCTCTGCACAACAAATCCCGATGTTGGGAAAAAACTGTTGTTATACCGTTATAAGCACCTTGGAAAAGCGATTGAGAATGCAGAAAAACTGGGGTTTAAAAATGGAGCAGCATTATACCCCATGGTAACCATGAATGGAGAGGAGTGTCACAATGAATGGGAAATCACCTTTGAAGAGATCCACCGGAACGGTGCCATTGCACATGCTATCCATAATTATGTTAGACATACCGGTGATCATAAATACATCGAGGATTATGGTCTGGAAGTGCTGATCGCTCTTTCCCGGTTCTGGTGCCAGCGGGTCAACTTCTCGGAACCCAAACAGAAATATGTAATCCTTGGAGTTACGGGTCCCAACGAATATGAAAACAACGTCAACAACAACTGGTATACCAACACCATCGCTACCTGGACCCTTGATTATACCATGGAACAGATTGCCTTGCTCAGGAAAAATTATCCGCAACGATTCCTGGAAATTGCTGTGAAGTTGAGTTTTGATGTTGAGAAAGAGACCAGCAAGTGGAGAGATATTGTCGATAACATGTACTATCCATACCATGAGGAAAATCAAATTTTCCTTCAGCAGGATGGATATCTGGACAAGGAACAATTCCTTGCAAAGGAGATTGATCCAAACCAGCTTCCCATCAATCAACACTGGTCATGGGACAGGATTCTTCGATCCCCCTGTATTAAACAGGCTGATGTTTTACAGGGTATCTATTTCTTTGAAGATCGATATGAAACGGAAACCATACGGCGGAATTTTAATTTTTACGAACCACGAACGGTTCATGAATCTTCCCTGTCGGCATGCATACATTCTATTTTGGCTGCCAGGATCGGCAATATTGAAGCAGCCTATAACCTTTACCTTCGGACTGCCAGACTGGATTTGGATGATTACAACAAGGAGGTGGCTGATGGATTACACATTACCAGCATGGGAGGAACATGGATGGCTGTGGTGGAAGGATTTGGAGGGATGCGGATAGCGGATGGAACCATACGGTTTAATCCCCTCATCCCTGAGCAATGGGAATTTTACTCATTTAATGTACGTTTCAAAGGCGATTTGTTGACCGTGAAAGTCAATCATAAGTCAATTGAAATCAGGAACAGATCAAAAACAACGATCCCTTTGATTCTTTATGACCAGAAATACATGCTTGACGGAAGGGAGGACCTGGTTGTTATGAGAAAAGAATAACAGCTAACCGGGGATGCCCTTTTTTGTGTTATCTTTATGATCCCTTACAACGAATGAAATCAACCATGCGATAATTAAAAAATTTACTATGATGGCTAATGAAAACAGAAAATTCAAACCCGGTGTTTTATTCGGTAAAGAGGTAAAGGACCTTTTTGATTATGCCAATAAAAACAATTTTGCCATTCCTGCTGTAAACGTCATTGGTACCAATTCTGTGAATTCGGTTTTGGAAACAGCCAGGGAAGTAAATTCCCCGGTCATCATCCAGTTTTCCAATGGAGGTGCTGTGTTTTTCGGGGGAAAGGGGCTCTCCAATGAGAACCAGCAAGCAGCCATTGCCGGAGGGATTGCCGGAGCACAACATGTTCATTCACTTGCTGAATACTACGGTGTTCCGGTTGTATTACATACAGACCACGCTGCAAAAAAACTGCTTCCCTGGATTGACGGGTTGCTTGATGCTGGAGAAAAGTACTTCAAACAGCATGGTAAACCCCTTTACAGTTCGCACATGCTGGACCTTTCAGAAGAACCAATTGAGGAGAATATTGAAATTAGCAAAAAGTACCTGGAACGGATGAGTAAACTCGGAATGACCCTGGAAATTGAATTGGGCGTTACCGGTGGGGAAGAGGATGGAGTGGATCATTCGGGGGTCGATAGTTCCCGGCTCTATACCCAACCGGAAGAAGTTGCCTTTGCATACGGTGAATTGAAAAAGGTGAGTGATTATTTTACCATTGCCGCTGCATTTGGCAATGTGCATGGTGTTTATAAACCGGGAAATGTGGAACTGAAACCAGTTATCCTGAAGAACTCACAGGATTACATTCAGAAGAAGTTTGAAACGGGCTCCAATCCTGTGAATTTTGTGTTTCATGGAGGTTCAGGATCTGAAAAACACCTGATCAAGGAAGCCATAGGGTACGGAGCGATAAAAATGAATATTGACACGGATATGCAATGGGCCTTCTGGGACGGTATTCACAACTACTACAAGGAGAAGAAAGATTATTTGCAGGGACAGATCGGAAATCCGGAAGGGGAGGATAAACCCAACAAGAAATATTATGATCCCCGGGCATGGCTACGTAACGGAGAACAAAGCTTTATTAACAGACTGAAAGAGGCATTTGAAGACCTCAATGCGGTAAACCGGAACACCTAAATAATACTGAATTTTTCATCAAGGCCGGGGCGCACAGGATTTCTACCAGTTGACCCGGCTTTGAATTTTACAATACAACTTGATTTAGAACATGAAACCATACCGATTGTTGTTTGCAGCAATTTGTTTTTCAACAGGATTTTTTTCTGTTTACCCTCAGACGAATATGAAACCAATTCACAAGCAGACGCATAAACTGTTTGTCAGCAAAACAAATCCTGATATCCAGGTTAAATACCTTCTCTATCTTCCCAATGGGTATGATACGGAAGAGCAGAAGTCATGGCCTGTATTATTATTCCTACATGGTGCTGGAGAGAGAGGAGATAGCCTTGATCTCGTAAAGATGCATGGCCCCCCGAAAATCGTTCAAACAAAAGACCTCCCCTTTCTTGTTGTGTCGCCACAATGTCCTGTAAACCAGAGGTGGTCGCCGGACATCCTGAAGGAATTACTGGATGACATCCTGCTTACTTACCCTACAGACAAGAGCAGGATCTACCTGACCGGGTTGAGCATGGGAGGATTTGGGACCTGGGATCTGTCCATGAAATATCCTGAAATGTTTGCAGCCCTTGCGCCAATTTGTGGTGGAGGTGACCCATTCCAGGTGGAAAAAATTAAGCATATTCCAACCTGGGTTTTCCATGGAGCGAAAGATCCTGTAGTCCCTTTACAAAGATCGGAAGAGATGGTGAATGCGTTGAAGAAGATCAACGGGGATGTAAAATTTACGGTTTACCCGGAAGCCACTCATGATTCATGGACAGATACATATAACAACGAGAAGTTGTACGAATGGTTTCTTGAGCAGAGAAAATAAACGGTTCCAGGGAATTCCATTAACGTGATAAAGAGAATTAATGTATATATCCTATTCCTAATTTCGGGTACAACTGTTTTCTCCCAGCCTGATTTCCCGGTTGATGAACCGGTTTTTACCGATGCTCTGATACCAAGGATTGATATCATGATTGATCCCGACTCTTTGAATGCCATTTTTGACGATGTGACCAGTTACCACGAATACCCTGCAATCTTTATCTTTCAGGCAGGAATGGTTGCTGATACAGTATACCAGGTCGGGTTCAGACTTCGTGGGAACACCTCAAGATATTCCCCGAAAAAATCATTCAAGGTATCTTTCAATACATTTATTCAGGGACAACAATATCAGGGACTTGAAAAAATGAATATCAACGGGGAGCACAATGATCCCTCTGTAATTCGTTCCAAGCTGTGCTGGGATATTCTCAGGGAATTTAACATTCCCGCACCCCGGTCTAACCATGTGGAACTATACATTAACGGGGATTATTATGGACTCTATATCAATGTAGAACATATCGACGAAGAGTTCGTTTATTCGCGGTTTGGCAACAAGGAAGGCAATTTGTTTAAGTGCCTTTGGCCGGCAGATCTGAATTTTTTCAGCAGCGATCCTGATGAGTATAAGTTTACCAGCGGAGACCGGCGGGCATACGATTTAAGAACCAATGTTGAACGAGACAATTATGATGATCTCTATCAATTTATCCATCTGCTCAATACGATACCGATTGAGAATCTGTCGTGCGAAATTGAAAACCTGTTCAATGTAGACGATTTCCTGAAAATTCTTGCTTTTGATTTGGTAAGCGGGAACTGGGACGGATATTCGTATAATCAGAACAATTATTACCTCTATCACAATACAACCACCGGTAAGTTTGAATACATCCCTTATGATCTTGATAATACGTTGGGGATTGACTGGATAGGCAGGGATTGGGGGGATCGGGACATTTATGACTGGGCAAAGCATGATGAGAACAGACCCCTTCACAACCGAATACTGGAAGTCCCGGAATACAGGGATCAGTTTTCCTGGTATCTTCATCAGCTGGTCAACGTTATTATGGATACGACTACTTTATTCCCACGAATTGACTCCCTGCATACAATGATCACCTCTTCGCTAGAGAAGGATCCTTATTATCCGCTAAATTACGGCTATACCATGATAGATTTCCACCACTCTTATGATCAGCCGCTGGGGGGGCATGTCGCTTATGGATTAAAACCCTACATCACCACCCGAATTGAAACAGCAAAAGAGCAACTGGAAATCAATAATACACTGCCTGTAATCAAATATATCCTATCAAATCATCCGAGGTTAGAAGAGATCCCTGTGATATCTGCTCATGTATCTGATGATACTCCATTGACCCGGGTTGAACTGGTATATTCGATTAATAACGGACCGGAAGGAGTCCTCGAGATGCAGGATAATGGTGTGGACTTTGACCTGATGGCTGCTGACCAGATATATACTGTTTCGCTCGATCCGGTAAACACCGAAAGCTGGATCAGGTATCGGGTTAGAGTTAATGATGAAGAGGGAGCAGGTGAATATGCAGAACCATGCTCACCTGGACTGGTTCATGCGTTTGAAAACAGTGATCCTGACCTGGTGATCAATGAGCTTATGGCAGGGAATGATGTAACCCTTGCAGATGAATATGGTGAGTATGATGACTGGGTTGAGCTTTACAACCGGGACCCGGATCCTGTTTGGCTCGGAGATAAGTATTTATCGGATGATCTTCAGGATCCATCACGATGGTTGCTGCCCGATTCCATTTTAGGACCGGGTGACTTCATACTCATCTGGACCGACGGACAAAATGGTCAGGGTCCCCTTCACGCTAATTTCAGGCTGGACAAATCCGGTGAGGAAATCGGGATATTTGAATCACCTGTGCGGAATTCTTTATTGATCGATTATCTTACTTTTGGAGGTCAGAGCGATGATATTTCGTTTGGCAGGGAGACTGACGGAGGAACAACATGGATCTTCTGTTTCCCCCCTACTCCTGGTTATAGCAATACATTAACATCAATCATCGAATCAGCTAACATAAATGATCCACTTGTTGTCTATCCAAATCCGGTTCATCATGGAGTGATCCAATTTAATAAAATGATCTCCCTCCAAATTTATGATATGACAGGAAAGTTGAGAATGACAGAAAAAAACAGGTATAGATTAGATGTTCACACTCTGCCGCCAGGAATATATATACTTAAATCGTACGATGGAGAGGTTGTGAAGATAGTAATCCAGTAGCAAGAGAAGGATCGAAAAATTATTATAACAATTCTAATCAATTGTCCCCGATGAAAATTCTGAATTCAAAATTAGTAGGTATAAAGAGAATAATTTTTTCCCTTCTCCTGGCCGGATTTTTATTCAATGGCTGCAATAGAACAACTATTGTGAACGAAAATCAATCCTCAATTGCACCATTTGTCTGGCAGGCGGCCAATGTTTATTTTTTATTGACCGATCGGTTCAACAATGGAGATCCTTCAAATGATCTGAATTTTGACCGAAATAAGCCTCCGGCATTACTTCGGGGATTTATGGGTGGTGATATCCGGGGAATAACACAAAAGATTACTGAGGGTTATTTTGATGATCTGGGGATCAATGTGATATGGTTTACCCCGGTATTCGAACAGATTCATGGAATGGTGAATGAAGGAACAGGAGGCACCTATGGATTTCATGGCTACTGGACAAAGGACTGGACAGCTTTGGATCCCAACTTTGGAACAGCACAAGACCTGAAAAATTTGGTTGAAACAGCCCATAAACATGGTATCCGGATTCTTATTGACGCTATAATAAATCACACAGGACCAGTTACTGACCTGGATCCTGTTTGGCCTTCTGACTGGGTCAGAACCGGTCCAATCTGTACTTACCAGGGGTATGAGTCAACGATTAAATGCACACTGGTAAAAAATCTTCCGGATATTAAAACGGAGAGCGATAAGGATGTGGCCTTACCCGAACAACTCACAGAAAAATGGACCAGGGAAGGCAGAAGGGAAAAAGAGCTTCAGGAACTGGATGTGTTTTTTGAAAGAACAGGGTATCCCAGAGCACCGAGGTTTTATATCATGAAATGGCTTACTGATCTGATCAGAGAATATGGAGTCGATGGATTCCGGATCGATACAGCAAAACATACCGAAGAGACAGTTTGGAGCGAACTGTGGGAGGAAGCAGTAATCGCATTTCGGGAATGGAAGATGAGGAATCCTGAAAAAGTCCTGGATAACAATGAGTTTTTCATGCTTGGCGAGGTGTATAATTATATGATCTCTTCGGGAAAGGGATTTAATTTTGGGGATACGATAGTCAATTTCTTCGATCATGGGCTTCAGAGCCTGATCAATTTTGAATTTAAAAGCGACGCAAACGCTTCTTACGAAAAGATTTTTACAAAGTATTCCGCGATCCTTAATGGAGAATTGAAAGGTAATAGTGTCCTGAATTATATCAGTTCTCATGATGATCCTGCTCCTTATGATAAGTTACGGGTAAAACCTTTTGAAGCAGGAACAAAACTATTGCTCTCTCCCGGAGCGGCACAGATTTATTATGGAGATGAAACAAGCCGATCACTGGACATCCCCGGCACAAAGGGAGATGCTACATTGCGATCGTTTATGAACTGGGAAGAGTTAGAACAAAATACGGTACGGAATGGGTTTCCTGTAAAAGAGGTTTTGGAACACTGGCAGAAACTGGGACAATTCAGAAGGGCACATCCTGCTGTTGGAGCGGGTGTTCATCAAATGATTTCCAAGGAACCCTATTATTTTAAGAGGACCTATCAATCCAACAATTTTTCGGATGTGGTTGTCGTTGGTCTGAATCTTAATAAAGAGACAAAGGAAGTTGATGTTGGAAGTTTATTTGGAAATAGGTCAATCGTTAAAGATTACTACTCTGATCAGCAATTAAGAATTAAGAATGGTAAAATAAAGTTCAACTCGGATTTTGATATTGTACTAATAGGGTTTTAAAATTATCAGAAATATATCCCATGTGATGCATAGTAATCCGGACGCAAATATGTGTCGGGAAGTATCAGATTCATATTAAGGAAGTTGAGTAATTTTTTAAGTTCTTGATCATTCCGCTCAAATTAATTATTGTCTGATAACCTTAACAAAATGAATCCTCTGGTTAGTTTGGATCTTCACAAAATATATCCCTCTGTCCACTTCATTCCCTGACTGGTTCTGAAAGTTCCACTGGAAGATCTGCGTATCATTTAATTTTTTATCATGAACAAGTCTGATCACTTCTCTCCCAGTGATGTCAAAAATGCTTACAGAGAGATTGACCGACTGATCTGGAGAAATCTTTATGTTAATGAAATTTTGCGATGGATTGGGATAGACCATTACTGGTATGTCATTAGTGCTGAAAGAAGGATTATCGATATCCATAATGAGTTCAGGCGGATTCAATTTTTCGGTCGTATAGAGTCTGTATTCTCCCGGGTTCAGTGGTAGATTTGCCGTGGGATTTGTTACCTCCAATGTATCTCCGGAAAAGAATTCATACCAGGTTCCGACCTGACTGAAATTCGGATCAACAACTCCTGATACCACATCAAAATTCCCAATCACCACTGCATCCATGGAGCTATGGTAAAGATTAATTCTTTTTTGTTTGCCAAAAAAGGATTGAAAATAGTTGGTTGTTTGGAAAACCGGATTCTCTTTTTTCAGATTGATAAGTGCGGAAAAGATCTGGTAAAGCCTTTTTCTGTCAGGATTCTGAAAGTAATCCCAACGGATGGGTTTTTTAGCTGTACGGTGGGTATCCTCACCAATCACTCCAGGATAATTAATATAGAAATCATATCCCAGTTCCTCAAACTGCCAGATCATCTTTGGTCCGGGAATAGTAAAAAAGAAAGTTCCAGCAAGTTCTATTCTTCTTAAGGCTGTTGAGAGAGACTGAATATTATATTCAGTTCCTGAGTTTCCGTATTCCAGGTTTTTTGCCATTAGCCGTTCCTCGTCATGACTCTCCATATATCCTACTAATCCAGGCAATGACCATCCTCTCTGCTGATAAGAAATTCCCTTGAAATCCCAGGAACCACATGGACCACTGGGATATCCCATGGTAGCCTGGTTGTAATTGCAATTCAGATTACCCCAGATCAACATCCCGTAATCGGATAAGGCTTTCTCCTCGTTATTATCGGTAAAATGTTCCAGAATAATGATGGCATTATCATTTACCGTCCAGATAGAATCAGCCATTCGCTTAAGTATATTTATTCTCGACTGATCATAAGCCCAGCCATCTCCGGGGGTATTGGTAAATCCTTTAGTGAAGTCGAACCGAAATCCATCCACCTTGAATTCGGTTAACCAGTAACGATTTACCCTGTCAATAAAATTTTTAGTTTCATTGCTTTCATGATTAAAATCAGATCCCCACGAATAAACGGGATTGGGTGATGTCTGGTTATACCATGGATTTTCCGCCGTAGGCTGACCCCAATCACCGGCATTCGGATCCCAGTACAATTGAGCCAGAGGAGACTGGCTCATCGAATGATTTAATACCATGTCCAGCAGGACCGCAATACCCATGGAATGGCAACTGTCAATGAATTCTTTCAGGTCGTTTTTTGATCCATAATACTTATCCGGAGCAAAATAATAGGAGGGGTTGTAACCCCAGCTTTCGTTTCCTTCAAATTCATTTACTGGCAATAATTCAATGGCATTTACTCCCAGTCCTTCAAAATAATGAAGTGTATCAGTCAGGGATTGAAAAGTGTGTTTCGCTGTAAAATCACGGATCAGTAATTCATAGATTACTAAATTCTGACTTTCTGGTGATTCAAAGCTGGTATTTTTCCACTGGTATTCCTGCTGTTCAGTTTGAAAAACCGTTACAATGCCGGAGGCCTGACCTTCAGGAAATACAGGAAGATCAGGATAGGTAAGGCTGTCAATCCATTTATCGTTCCACGGGTCGATCACCTTATCGGCATATGGATCTCCGATGTGAAGTGTACCATCGACGAAATATTGATAAAGGTATTCCTTTTCCGGTATAAGCCCTGTCAACTCAATCCAATAGGTCAATCCGTCCGGTGTAACATTCATATAGTTATCCTCTCCTGCGACCCAATCTGAAAAATCTCCAATCGCAAAGACATAATTCTTATTTGGAGCATAAAGGGCTAATATTACCGTGGTGTCGGATATATAATTTATTCCGGATTGAATACCTGAAGGTATGGCTTCAACAGTAATTGGAGGTCTGACATAATAGAAAAAAGAATCTGCAATAAAATCTGTTGAAGCAAAGGCTTTTACCCTCGCCTGAAATTCACCGTATGTATCTGCATTAATCGTGTAAGAGAGCTGAGATGGAGTAGAACCTGAAGTGATAAACTCATTGTTAATAAACAAGGATAAAGAGTCTGATAGTGTTCCGGAAGCTTCAACAGCGATCTGGTCGTTCAGTTCAACTACCAGGGAAGATTTCACTGGGGAGATCAGGTTAATATTTAAGCCCTCTTCAAATACGTTGATAAAAAGATCAAGGGTTTGTTTAGATGCATCAACAGATCGGATAACGAAGGCCATTTGCCTGACAATCTCAGCAGGCTGTACAGAATAAAAAGAATTGATATCGGGTGTGATGGATAATGAATACTTATAGTTTCCAAGGTAGGTTAATTGGGGCTGATTTGTATTATTCCCCCAGGAGCCGATGACATGGATCCAGTCAGCCGATCCTTCCAGGATTACTCCGGTATGGGTGTACAGGGCCCCGGTGTAGTCCTTTAGATCCCCTGTTTCCTTGCTGGAGTCAAAAAAAATGGTAACGGGTGCATTAGCAACAGGAATAGCGGGAACGGAAGTCAGCGATTGCGTAAACGATGACTCCAGCATCATTCCCATGAGGGCAAATATCAGAAATGGTATTCGCATCAACAGAGCATAATGAGCTTAAAAAATCCCCCCGACCGGAGCCGGGGGGATTGATCTGATCGTGTTACGGAATTATCTCTTGATTATCTTTTTGTAACCCAGATGTCCCTCATCACCATAAAGGGTAATGATATATAATCCACTTGGGAGATCTGTAGTAGAGACTTCAATCCGGTTATCGCGTAATCCGGTGAACTCTTTAACTTTTTGACCTGTAATGTTGTAGATCATCATTTTTCTGACACCTTCAGCATTGTCAAGTGTAAGCACATCGCTTACCGGGTTTGGATAAATACGTATTCCGGATTCGTTAGAAACATCCTTTACGGAGCTAACGTCCACGTAGTTACAGAATCCTGTAGTGATTACGTCATCCTGGTACTGCAGAACACCCGTTGTGTTTTCGACACCACCGGTCGTATCAACTACTGTAAATTCGCGGTTATTGTCAAACCCGGGGTACTCTTCATAATCTCCGCCGAACTCGCAATTGATCCTGAATGTATAGGCCAGTTCTTCTCCAACCTTAAACCGGGTTATGGTTGCAGCAAATACGCCGGTATCAACATGGGCCAGTTCAACGGGTGGATAGCCATCGATATTTACATCGATACAACCTGTTTCGATGTCGAAAACCTCAAGGTTAATATGACAGTTCATATTTACCATAAAGGTTACAGGAACAGTACCCCATGGAGGTATTACATACGATGTATCACCCGAAACAACCCCGTTTTCATCCAGTACCACCACACGGTTCGGACCACTGATCAACCAGTTTTCATCTCCGTCGACCACGCCCCATTCATAGCTTTTATTCGAAACGACATCGGGAAGCGTTAAGGTCCAGACGTGGTCTCCTGCTGTTTCATCTCCACTGGTAGCCCCGTCATCATACATATCCACCAGACTCCATCCGGTAATTTCACCTTTATACTGAATCCCTGTATAATAGTTGGTGCTGTCAATCAGGAAGAAAGTCACATTAACCAGTGGTGCGGGAGAAATATCTCCATACCAGACAGTATCCAGTTCCAACGGATCTGTATTCCCGTCAACAAAAATTGCCCGGTTATTGCTTACGGGTTCCCATTGATCCTTCATACGGTATTTCCATTCCACATAACCGGCCAGTTGCTTAGTAATGACATATACAGTATCTTCAGCAATCTTGGTCAGTTTGTCGTACGACCAGTCATTCAGGGTTCCTGAAATACCTGCTGTATCGGTGGTAACGTTGAAATTTCCCAGGAAGGCCTGGTATGATAGATCAACGGCAAATACAACATCCACCGGATCGATGG
Organism: uncultured Rikenellaceae bacterium; assembly: GCA_964612275.1. GTDB lineage: Bacteria > Bacteroidota > Bacteroidia > Bacteroidales > VadinHA17. The sequence goes on along the minus strand of CAZTES010000004.1, from coordinate 20,287 downwards.
ATGGCATATAGATGGCAGTATCACCGGTAATGGTCGTGCCGCTAACGGTGAAGGTTGGATTGGATCCAAAACCGGCAATACTGGGCAACCAGATACCCCATTCCGATTTATCATCCTGAATGGCACCCCAGCCATAGCTTCCATCTGTAACCCCGGTAAGGGTTACCTTCCAGGCGTGAGCAGATACACCCTCCGTTTTGGATAATGTAACCAGTTCCCAAGCACTAAAATCTCCTTTGGCTTTGACATCCGTCAGTGTCTTTGTGGTGTCAAACACATAGATATTGACATCCGTTTGTGCCTGGACAACTTCGATAATTGCCAGTAATACAATTATCCATCCTGTTTTTTTAAGTAGAGTTTTCATCATAGACTATTAGTTTAGTTATTAAATAATTATGATCATATAGTAAGTATAAAGGTCGTCAATAGTTTATTAATTACAAACCTTTACACTTAACTTTTCGCTTTTTTTCAACCCCCCCTTATCTCTAAAGGTAAGATTTATCTGGTTAATCTGATACGTTGCTTCAGTGGAAAAATAGTCCGACGGGATCATCATAATAGACCATACCCCGTCACCTTCGTCGACCATTTTTGCCTTATTCAGCTGAGTCTGGGTATATATGATCCAGTTTCCCGGCAATGGATCATTTTCCTCTTCTGTATTGGTGGAAGTTTGGACATACATTTCTGTTACCTGCTGCATTTCCGGATGATCTTCATCCAGTTTGGGATCATAATAGATTGTAACAACATCATCCTGGGTAAACTTTACGGGGAATGTCCGGATTACTTTGGGGACCGTTGTCACCGGTGGTGCAAAAAGTGTAATCGTATAGTCTTCTGTTTGGCTTCCTCCTGAAAAGTCCCTGAAGAGACATCCTATTTCCGCCATGGGATTGGTGATCTCCCAATATTGTTGAGGTACGATATCTTTTCTCCACAGATTATCCCCTATTTTTTCACAAATGGCTGAGGGGTCGATACTACCCCAGCTTCCCTGGTTGGCAGCGTCTCCAAAACCTTCCGTACTCCAGGTCCACATATAAATTGGATCGACATCCGTCAGGTCATCCCTGTCAGAAAGTTTAGCATTAAATATTATGCTAACATTTTCAGAGTAAATGGAAGTAGCGGGTACTACAGTGATCATTGTACCTTCCGTTACTGTGGGATCAAAAACCTGGATTACAAAGGGATTTGTTTCTGTTCCGCCCCCGTTAGCCAGTTTCCCATTGATCGAGGTTACATCGGTACTGAAGTACGTATCGGGGATCAGGGTAAAGCTCCAGAGGTTGTCGTCCTCTTTAATACATTCAGCCTGAAAGTCAAGGGCTCCTCCGTTGGCACCTGACCACAGGTAGATCGGACCTTCATCATCCTCCAGGTCTGAACCAAATACATGGAAATAGATTGTTACTTCCTCGTCACCCATGAAGGCAGCCGGGGCGGTTCTTACCCTTGCATCCCCTCCTGCCCGGGAAATGTTTGAAGAGAGAAAAACGAATGATAGAAAGAATATATAAATACGTTTCATGACGATTGGGTATTATATCTTATTGTTGTTTTTCAAACTCGTATTCATAACTGATAATCACCTTCCCTTTACAGATCCGTTGAAATTTCATGCGAAGCGGTGTTTTTTCCCTTGGAGGTGCAATGAGTGTAAAAATGCTGGTTGCAGAAGAGCTATCAGGATGAGTTAGTTCTACATAGGTTGGAAATTCAATCTCATCGAATGTCCAGACACCGGTCGAATCGACAAAATTGGGAGCATCACCACCCACCTCAAAAGTGGTAGGATTGCCATTCGCATCCACGTTAAAAGTAATGGTATAGGTGGAAAACGAGAAGACATCAGTCAGGTCCATCTCAGTTTGCGCTCCGCCCTGAGCAAGAGCGACTTCATCAACCTGAATCACTTTGGTCACCAACCATGAGCCATTGATCCCATCCGTTTTTGTAAATGGTTCACCCAGTTTTCCGTATTCGACCTGCTCACATCCAGTCAGAAGTAAACTGAAAGCAGCAATCACACCAAAAATTCTTAGTATTTTCATTTTTTCAGTCTTAAGTCTGTTTATTTATCACCGGTAGGATTTAATTCTATATTCGGATTTCCTGCTTGTTCTTCATCAGGAATTTGCCAAACCAGTTGATTGGAATTCCATGCAAGTCCCCTGACATCAGATTTGGTCCTTTTAAGATCATGTAAACGGTTCCCTTCAAATGCCAGTTCAAGCCTGCTTTCATGACGGGCTATTTGCACCAACTCTGCTCCTGTAGAAGCGGGGGATACCGGATTATTATCTTCTCCGAAAGCCCTATCGCGAATGAGGTTAAGATCATCAATGGCCAGGGCTAAATTGGGAACGGTTTTTTCAACAGCAGATTCAGCACGGATTAAAAGGATCTCATTCAGATGGACAAGGGGAACATTCATATAATCATAGTCAAATTTTGAACAATAGGTACGTTCAGGACCTGAACTACCGGAAATGAACCGTGTATTATAAAATGTTGTAGCTCTGGAGTCTGCAGTATCACTTACTGCAGCGATCAGCAAATCCTGAGAAGGGTGCATTCCGGGATTGCCGGGGCCATCCTGCCTGTACATCCCTATCAGTGATCCGGCGGAATTACTACCGGCAGAAGGACTCTGCAATTCAAAAATTGCCTCACTGGAATTACGGATTGCAAATCTGTCTTTTACGTTGGGGTTAAGGCTGAATCCTCCGTTTTGAATGATATCATCAGCCACCAGGAACGCATTATCAAAATCATTCATCTGGAAATAGACCTTTGCAAGGTATCCTTTGGCAGCCCAGGAGGTTGCATATCCATTATTTATCACCGGTAAAAGATCAATGGCATCGGTCAGATCGGTAATAACTTGCACATATACTTCTGCAACGGAAGAACGCGGCACCATAGCGGATGCTCTCTCGATGGTTGAAGAAGAAACAATCCGGATAGGAACACCCGGTTGGGAATTATCCGAAGTTTCATCATATGGAAGACCGAAAAAACGAACCAGTTCAAAATGAGCAACCGCTCTGATAAATAATGCTTCACCAGTCATTCTGTCTCTATCGGCAGCGGAAAGATCCGGCACCAAATCCAGATTTTCAAGAACAAAATTTGCACGGTCGGCTGACCGGAACCCTTCCCTCCACATGTTTCTTCCCCTTTCATTAAAGAGATTCATGGAACGTTGTGCAACCTGGTCCCATGAAAAATCAGAAAAGTCTTTGACAGCATTATCCGATACAAGATCACTACAGATCATCAGATCACCTCCAAGATAACCTCCATTGCGCATGACATCATAACCACTTACCAGGAACCGTTGAAGATCATCCGAAGTTTTAATAGCATCTTTAGTCAGTATATCACCTTCAGGTTTAATGGTCAGAAAATCTTCACATGAAGACACAATAAACCCGATTATTAATATGGCTATACAGTATATTCTATTTTTCATCGCTCAGGTTTAAAAAGTTATTTCTATACCAATTGAGTAAGTTTTTGCCTGGGGAGGAGTGAGATAGGTAACACCCGGGCTGAGATTTTTCTGCTGAACATTTTCCATATCCCGGAATATCTCCGGATCTCCGCCGGGATAGTTTGTAAATGTCAGCAGGTTTGCACCAACAAAATAAATTCTTGCTGCCTGCAATTTCAAACGGTTCGCCAGTTCTTTCCGGAAATTGTATCCAAAGGTCAGGTTACGCAGACGGATGAATGAGCCATCATATAAAAACTCATCGGTATTCCGGTCCGTTTCTATTCCGGATTTGGATCCATCAAGGGTTAAACGCGGGATGTCTGTAATATCACCTGGTTCCCGCCAGCGGTCAAGAACAGCACGGGACTGGTTCCAACCGTTCACTCTTCCAACCAATCGTTTGCCTGCATCATCATAGATATCGTTTCCATAAGAGAAATTGAACAGGAATGAAAGGTCGAAATTTCTAAAGGAGAATGTATTGGTAATTCCACCAATGAAATCCGGATAAGGTTTTCCTACTACTACCCGGTCATCCGGAGTGTAGGTTTTTGTTAATTCTCCGTCTTTAGTGAAAAAGACGGGCATGCCATCTTCCGGATCAACATGGGAAAATCTTACCAGATAGTTTACCCCTATGGGATGCCCTTCAACAACACGTGTATCACCCGTTCCTGCAAGAGCATCCGGGGGAGCAGTGCCAACATCCGTTACGGTGTTTTTATTGAAACCAATGTTAAAATCTGTTGTCCATTTAAATTCTGTAACGAGGTTCCTGGATTTAAAACTGAATTCAAATCCTTTGTTTTCCATGGCTCCAATATTTCTCCATACTGATCCCCATCCGCTGGATGTGGAGGTCCTAACCTGGAGGAGCATATCTTTGGTTTGTTTATTATAATAGGCAAATTCTCCATAAATCCTGTCGTTGAATAAGCCAAATTCAAGTCCAACATCATACGATGTAGACGTTTCCCAACTTACGTTTGGATTTTCGAGATTGGTCTGATACAGGATTGGGTCTCCATTGTACAGAATTCCATTATCGTAATTACTGGTTGTTCCCCATTGGGTGTAATTCGGTATTTCTGCATTTCCTGTAACACCATAACTGGTTTTAAGTTTCAGGAAACTGAGATACTTGTTTTCTTTAAGAAAGTCCTCTTCTGTTACAATCCAGCCCAATGATCCAGCGGGGAATGTTCCATATTTATTGTTTTTCCCGAAACGGGAAGATCCGTCGACACGAATACTCCCACTGAAAAGATATTTACCCTTATAATTGTACTGCATCCTTGCAAAATAAGATGCAAAGGAAAACTGTTCTGCACTGAATACCTGTTTCCCCCAGTCATTCGTTATGGTGGAATCAGGAAGTTCTTTACCATATTTATATGGGGGTTTTTCAATGCCATTGTACCAGTACCTGTTACCGTTTCGATGTGTTTTGTTCAATTCTATTCCGGCGAGTACCTGGAAGGTGTTGGCATTACCAATCTTAAAATCATACGTTGCCACAGCTTTGGAATTCCAGGCTAAAACAAAGGTATTTCTGCTTTCTCCGAAAGTGGGGGATCTTAACTCCTCGTTTTCGTAATAGTTCTCATCTTGATCGAGGTAATCCAGGCCACCATCCACCCGCAAATTTAATCCCTCCATGATCTGGTAGGTTGCAAAAGCGTTAAACAGTGATCGAAGTTCCACTGTACGGATCACTTTATTGTCCCGTGAGCGAACCGGATTGCTTCCCGCTGTAAAATAGCTTCCATCGTCTAATTTAACGGGCCAAATCGGCAGGGCTTCTGATTGAGCATGTCCCAAACCACCTGACCATGAAGCATCCACCCGGTTATTTACTCCGCGGGTAAACATGGAAGTCGTGCCAACATGAAATCTTTTAAAGGGAGTGTAATCCAGGTTAATACGGCCGCTTAACCGTTCGTAGCTATTGCCAACAAGGAAGCTACCCTGGTCGCTGTATGAACCACCGACATAACTGTTCAGTTTATCTCCACCACGGCGGAAAGATAAATTTACCTCCTGCGATACACCCTTTTGGAGCATCAAATCCTGCCAGTCGGTGTTTGTACTCTCGGCTTCCTCCCAGGTCACTCCTCCGGGCAGGACTGGTCTTGATCCTTCATCCAGTGTTCCTGTTCCATAAATTGCATCGTTCTCATAAGCCTCCTGGTAAAGCTGAAGCCATTCTTTGTTGTTCAAAAGATCCAGCCTTTTCGTTTCGGTTACGATTCCTGTTCTGTAACTGAAATCAAACGTCGGCCTTTTGGTCTTCCCTCGCTTCGTCGTTATCAGTACCACTCCATTGGCACCCCTGGATCCGTAGATTGCTGCAGCTGAGGCATCCTTTAGAATATCAATCGATTCAATGTCATTGGGATTGATGGTTGAAAGGGGACTGGTATTTGCACCTCGCCGAATCCCAATATTGGCTTGCTGGTCCTGTGTAATCGGCATGCCATCAACAACGATAAGTGGATCTCCTCCTGCTGAAATAGAACCTATCCCCCGAATCCGGATGGCAGATCCGGATCCAGCCATTCCATTGCTCTGAATTATCTGAACGCCTGTTGCTTTACCTTGCAGCCCAGCTTCAAAACTAGGAATCGGAATCTGCACCAGATCCTCTCCTGTAATTTTAGTTATAGAACCAGTAAGTTCCCTCTTTCTCTGAGTTCCATAACCAACCACCATCACCTCATTAAGCTTTTCCACTTCCATGGAAAGCTGTACATTAATCACAGTCCTTCCAGCAACAGGGATTTCCTGTGCAGAATATCCAACATAGGAAAAGACCAGGGTAGCACTTTGATCAACACTCAGGTTGTAGTTCCCTTCAAAATCTGTCGTTGTACCAAATACGGTCCCTTTTACCAGAATGGATACACCTGGGAGGGATATACCGTCATCCTTGTCTGTCACCTTTCCAGAAATGGTAACTTGCTGTCCGGATAACATCGCCTCAGAAAGCAAAAGGAGCGTGATTATAAGAAACGTAATCAAACCTTTCTGATCCTGCTTCATTTGATTAGATTTTAGGTATTTGTCAGAATAACAAAAATAGATTATTTTCTTCATATTGAAAAGTATTATTTTATTAATTTTCAATAATTTACCGCAATCGTTACCGCAAACGTTTGAAATCTGATTCTTATCCATTTCTGCCTTCCGTATCCGGGTAACCTTTGATTATTTCAGGTTGATTTTTTCAGGCAAAAGCAACCTGTTTCAGATGGATTTGAAGAACAACCTGCTTTCCACATTTTTTGTTATCTTTAAATTCATTGCACTGCATAATAATAGCATCTGATCCATTTTATTCTGGGTATTTATCATGCATAAAGGACAGGTAACCATAAAGGACATTGCGAAAGCGCTCGGAATATCCCCTTCAACGGTTTCCAGAGCATTGAAGGATCATCCGGATATCAGTCACGATACCAAAAAGGCTGTGAATGAGCTGGCAGAGAAATGGCACTACAAGCCGGATCCCATAGCACTGAGCCTGAAAAGCAGAAAAAGCAAGATCATCGGGGTCATCATCCCGGAAGTAGTTCACTATTTTTTCTCCACGGTGATCAGTGGAATTGGAGATGTAGCTTATAATTCCAACTATCAGGTGATGATCTGTGAGTCGAATGAGACATATGAACGGGAAGTAAAAAATGTACATGCCCTGTTGTCCAGCAGGGTGGAAGGCATTTTGGTATCTGTTTCGAAAGAGACCCGGAATTTTGATCATTTCAGGGAAATCCAGCAACATGATGTCCCCATTGTCTTCTTTGACAGAATTTGTGAGGAAATAAACAGTGACCGTGTAATCGTTGATGACGAACAGGGTGCATTCCTTGCCACCGAACACCTGATCCAGGTTGGGTGCAGGCGCATAATCCATCTGGCAGCATCCGACCATTTGCTGATCGGGAAGGATAGAAAAGCCGGTTATTTGAGGGCGATGAAAACCTATAACCTGAATCCCGATCCGGATTGGATTATCAAATGCGATACGATGGAGGAGGCACGGGAAGTGGTACCGGGATTGCTTGGTGGACTGTCAAAACCGGATGCTTTTTTTGCGGTGAATGACCTTACGGCAGCTGAAACGATGAAGATTATTAAGGAGTCTGGCTTCAGAATACCCCGGGATATTGCCATTGTCGGATTTACTAATGGACAGATTTCAAACCTGACTGACCCTCCACTGAGTGCTGTGGAACAGCATGGATATGAGATCGGTAAGGAGGCGGTTCACCTACTGATTGACCGCCTGGAGAAAACAGAATACTATCCGCCCATTACGCGGGTAATTAATACCCGGTTGATAAAAAAGAACTCCTCACTTCGATGACCCTCCTTTGGATTGCAATTTAGAACCTGTTTTTCACCATTTCCATTGGGAGGATAATCTATCCTTGATACCTTTGCATCACTTGATAAAGACAAAAAACAAAAAGCCATGAAAATTATTTCGTTATCACAGGTTCAAAGAAAGAAAGTTGAGATGGAGGGGGCACATAATGCCTATAAACAGGTTCCTCTTTCAAGGGAGGATGGAGCCCCGGTATACTCCTACCGCGTATTTACCGTAGAACCCGAAGGATATACACCCTACCATCAACACCCCTATGAACACATGAATTATATCATAGGTGGCGAAGGAGTACTGGTGAATGAGAACGGGGAAGAACAGGAGATAAAACAAGGTGATTTTGCGCTGGTGCTACCCAATGAAAAACACCAGTACCGCAATAAATCGTTGGATAAATCCCTGGTAATCATCTGTGGTGTACCCAAAGAATTTGAATGAATTGTTAATTATTTGTTAATTGGTCATCCCCCACAGGGGTTTTTTTTCATGCCCAATTTTTTATATTTACAGGGTTGAAGTTCCTTATCTCATGTAAATTATTGATTTTGAGGCGAAGAAAAACCAAAGAAGACCATCTGAAGCGGACCAACAGGTATACTATCATGTTCAATGACAGGGAGTTGAATGCACTGAACTCCTTCTTTGACCGATACAAGATAGATAACCGGTCGAAGTACATGAGAGAAGCCATCATCACTGCCATTCTGAAAAAATTCGATGAGGATTATCCTACCTTCTGGGAAGAGGAACAACAAACACTTTTCAGTAAAAACTGAATCCATCAGGAACGAATTCAGGCATGGGGAGAAGAAAAAATAATAAAGGGGCCGTATGGATACAGCCCCTTTTCTAATTTTGATAAGGGAACCGGTATATTAACCAAACTTGACCGGGATCACCATCCGCACCCTGACTGCTTTTCCTCCCTGCTTACCCGGTTTCCACATGTTTGAGGTCAGCTTGATCACCCGCATGGCTTCTTTGTCAAGTTCCGGATGAATTCCCCTGAGGATCTTTACCTCTTTCACGGAACCATCAACATCCACAACAAACTCAACAAATACATTCCCGGAAATTCCTGCATCTTTGAGATTGACCGGAAACCGTAAGTGTTTCTCAATAAATTTTTTCAATCCTTCTGTTTTATCCGGGAATTCAGGCATTTTTTCCACGGATGTAAATATTCGGTCTTTTCCTTCCTCTTCTTTTTCCTCCTCGAGGGAGATCATGTCTTCCGTTTCTAAAGAGAGCTCTGACACGTTGGCCCATTTAACGCCACCGGATTTTTGTGTTCTCCGTGGTGCCGCTGCGATGCCCGGAACCGGATAAACACCACCAACAGCGTAATTGCTTACGCCTTCAGGTAGGGGTAAGGGTTGTTTGACTGTGGTTACATTCCCGCCCTCATTCCGTATTTCTGAATCGATGGCGATGAAAGAGGTATAATTGGTTAACAGATTATATTTCAAACCGAGGTCAGTAATCTTCCGGGCATGTTCTTCTGAAGATCTTCCCAATGCAGTATAATCATCCAGGAGTCGAATTGTTTCCCTTGCCCAGAGGTATTTTAAACCGATGTTTGATTTTACCGGGGCCGTTGAACCAACATCGAGACTTACCTTGTATACTCCTTTACCACTATCGCCAGTCAGGTTAATTTTGCCCTTGGGTTTGCCTTTCCATTTACCATACACGATCACCGGTTTTTCAGCAAGAACATCGGGGACAGTTAATGGTTCAACATCGTACACCTCAAAACCCTCAAACCGAAGGGTTATGTTTGTAAGTACGGGAGTCTGGATGTATGTTCTGAATTTTTCAGCTTTTCCGGCAGCTTCGTTTTCTTTTGTGATGATGAATGCCTCTCCTGTGCCCACATGTGCCATTCCTTCAAGCAGGTATCGGTTTACTGAACTTCCAATACCAAAAGTAAAGAAATTAGCCCTGCCAAGGTTTTCACGGATCAGGTCAAATGCCTCCTTTTCGACGGATACGTAGCCGTCGGTTGCAATGACAAAGCTCCTTGAATAATCTTCAGTTCCTGTTAAGGAGAGTGCTCGTTTTAATGCAGGCAGTAATTCTGTGCCCCCCCCACCACGCTGGTTATCGATAAACTGAATGGCTCTGGATACGTTCTCCCTGGTTGCCGGAAGTGATTGTTCGGAAAACAATTCTGAACCACCGGCAAAAAGCAGGATGTTAAATCGATCCGTGGGCTTCAGATTCGACATCAAATCTCGCATGAGGGTTTTCGAAATATCCAGGGGAAATCCATACATTGAACCCGAAACATCGATAATAAAAACATATTCCCTCGGAGGGATCAACTCCTTTTTTACGATTTCCGGGGGTTGGATCATAGCCAGGAAGAAATTTTCTTCGGCTCCTTCATAGAGCAATAATCCCGATTCGATTGTGTTACCGGCAAGACGGTATTGGATAATACAATCCCTGTTACCGCCGGATTTTTCTTCGGGAGACAGGGTCAGCATCGCGGTTGACCGGTTTTCAAAGTTGATGTTCATATCGTGTGAAGAGGACCGGACATCCTGAATAGGAAGACCGGCAGTAATCCCGATGGAAATATCAAAGGTGTAGAATGGATCTTCACCCTCACGGGTGTAGGGATTGGCGATCCATCCCTCTTCAGGAGGAGCATTTTCAGCCAGGGTATTCGAATACCTTGGACCAACCACAGTGGGATAGATAAACTCGTACAGTCCATTTTCGGGGACGAGCAATTCAGTGTATTTCATTTCAACTTTTATAACGTCACCCGGAAGGATATTGGCCACATTCATCTGGAATACATTGGGCCTCATCTGTTCCAGGAGCGATGCGGATCTCCCTTCTTCCTTTGCCTGTTTATAGCTTTCCCGTGCTTTTTGTTTTTCCTGGATAATAGCAATGATCTCCCGCTCACCGATGGTCATGGTCATGCTGTATACTGCAGCACGGGTGGAGGCTGGAAAGACATAAATAGCTTCCAGTACATTTTGCCCCTCATTCTCATAGGTTTGAGTAATGGTCACATCGGCAATAACTCCTGCAATGTTCACATCTGCCCGGGTTTCCTTGAGCGGTAGCCTGTCGGTTGAAGGATCATCACTCTGTATAAAGAAATAAGGGGATAAGGTTTTGTCCTGGTTCTCATCATTCCAGGTTGGCCACCGATCAGGTGGAGGGACAACCTGCGCGTTTGCAAAAAAGATCATCAGCAGAGTGGGCAAAGAAATCGCCAACCTCCGTATGATCATCTGTCTGAAATTATGTTTGGTTTTCATGATACATTCTTTTAATTGGATTGATTGGATTTTATTTAATGGCTTAATATTTAAGCTCAAACCTGACCGATATGGAAAATAGAACAGGCACCGGTTTTCCGGCCTGCATACCCGGTTTCCATTGGGGGGATGAGCTGATTGCACGAACAGCCTCTTGATCCAGGTATGGATCGACACTTCTGGTCAAAGTCACCCGTGAAACATACCCTTTTTCATCCACAACGAATTGTACAATAACTGTACCGTGGATGCCTAAGCTACTCGCTTCTTCAGGATAAGTGATCTGTGATTGGATATATTTCCAAAATGAAGTAAGATTTCCACCACGGAAACTGGGCATAATTTCGGCTACGACGAATACTTCCGGTTCTTTGACTTCCGGTTCAATGTATTCGGGGGGTTCCCATATTACCGTTTCTATGGTTATGTCCTGGTCTGGCGGTTCAAAAAGGTGATTTAGATCTGCAGTATCCTGCTTGATTATAAATTTCTCAGTGGTTTTCGGGACTGGAGGACGGATCTCCTCTTTTTTCCTGTAGGTGCATAGTATGTCTGTTTCTAATTCACCATCACGAAAAGCTATTTTATAGTCCTGATGGCCTTTTTCAGGGCTTATCCATTCAAAGGCGATCAAGATCAATGAAAGTGTGATGATGAAACCTGTCTGAAGAAAAGTTCCCTTCTTCTTTTCAAGATTCGCACTTTTATTTTTTTTGATTTCCATAATGAAAAAGTTTTGATTTCATTAATGGGATGCACTCGTTCGGTAAATTCCATATGGGAACCATACTATTTTTTTTGAGGTAACGATTGCCTTCAGGACTTTCCGGCCTGTTTTTTGCTGGTTTACAATTGGTATACCTTTTTATAACTTTTGTAATAACCGTTAAAACCGACACCCTGTTTTGTTTCTCAGAGTAAAGCATAAAGGAGGGAAAGACAACCCGGACCAGTACAGCGACCAGGATATCATTGCTCGCTACAAAGTGGACCAGGATCCGGAATGGATCGGCATCTTGTTTGAACGGTATACCCACCTGGTGTTGGGTATATGCCTGAAATACCTGAAGCGTGAAGAAGATGCAAAAGATGCAGTGATGCAGATTTTTGAAAATTTGATGGATGATCTGTTGAACCATCGTGTGGAGCATTTCAAATCCTGGTTGTACACCCTGACCAGAAACCATTGCCTGATGGAACTGAGAAAAGTCCGGACCGCAGACAGATACCATGAAGCTGAACTGATTAAATTAAGGGAATCGATTGTGGAATCTTCTGACGAAAAGCATCTAAACAATAAGAGAGAATTAGAACATATGCTGGAAGCACTTTCAATTGGCATTACAATGCTATCGAAGGAACAGTCGGAATGTATTGAGTTGATGTACCTGAAGGAAAAATCGTACAAAGAGATTGCAAGCCTCACGGGGTATAACCTCAAGCAAGTAAAAAGTTATATACAGAATGGCAAAAGAAATTTACAAAAAATCATAAACAAAAGTGATGGTTAAATCGAAACATAACCGTACTCTATTCAATGCTTCCGGTTGTTTAACTTTGGATGCCATTAACCGCTATCATTCCGAAAGGCTTAGCAGCAAGGAACTGGAGGAGGTCAGAGAACATATGGAGGAGTGCGAGATGTGCAGTGATGCGGTTGAAGGGTATAAGAACCTGACAGACCAAAAGAGACAACACCAACTTATCTATACCCTGCGGAAAAATATCAGAAGCAGGTATACCCCCAGACCAGTGAAGGTGAAATATGGTAGAGAAAGAAGACTGAATCCCACACTAACGTTAATCTCTGCAGCAGCTACCATACTTATTATTCTTGGAATATATGGTATTGTGAATACCGATATTTTTCGTAATGAAAACCTGCTGGCAGAGCAGATACAGGAGGAAGAAATGAAGGCTGAAGACAAAATTATCCGGGCAGAGGAGCCTGCTTCTGATGCACAGACTGAGACTACTCCAATATTGTCTAAACAGCCGGATTCCCTACTTGTACCTCCTGATAACCAAGAACCTGAAATACCAGAAAAAACAACTGAAATAACAGCAGCAAGAAAAATTTCAGAAAAAGTGACTCCTGAAATGGATGTTTCCCTTGCAAGAGCAGCTGAGGGAAAAATACTATATGAACCAATGGATACACTTGCGATTGACCAGGTAGGGAAGATTGCCGGTGTAACGGTTGAAAAGGAATCTGTCGCTGAACGAGCAGCTTCTAAAAAAACTGTTGCCCTTCCGGTTGAAGCCGTAGCAGCAGAAATGGATGATGAAATAAGAATGGAAAGGGAGGATACGGGCGCTATTGCAGCAGGTGGTCTCTTCTATTCCTTGGTTGATGAAATGCCGAAATTCTCTGTAAACGGGTACCAGGATTTTAACGACTACATCCGTAAGAACCTGAAATATCCTGAAAATGCTAAACAACTTGGGATGAACAGGGAAGTATTGATCCAGTTTATTGTAAATAAAAACGGGAAAGTGGAGGATGTAAAGGTTATACAGATGGTTGATTCGTTGCTGGACAAGGAGGCAATCAGGGTGGTTAAATCCTCCCCTGAATGGAAACCCGGAATGGAAAACGGTGAAAAAGTAAACGTGCAGCTGGTGTATCCGGTAATCTTTGAATGACAGGCTAATTCATTTATTCAGACCCTGTTTGCTTCTCCATATGTTTTTTTATTTCTTGTTGAATCCCATTTGTACCTGCCGGAAGTGGGAAATAATCATAAAATTTTGTAAATTTTAGTGGTAAAAAGTGATCACACCCTCAACTATCCGGCTATGAGCAGTACGTTGATTAATATTATTACACTGGGGAATTCACAGGCAGCCTATTTTCTTAAGAGCCATCTGGATTCGTGTGGTATTGAATCGTTTCTTTCTTTCGATGATAGCGAGATATCAAGAAAAATGAAAAGAAGCGAAGGAGTCAAGGTAAAAGTTAAGGATGACGATGTTGAGAAAGCCGTCGAAGTAATTCTGGAATTGACCGCTAAATACGGAAAACTGGAGGATCAGAAAGCAAAACACTTCCGGAAAATCCTGGTCCCGGTTGAATTTTCCGATGTGGCTGTGACTGCATTGCAATATGCCATGGGTCTGGCTGAAAACCTGCATGGTGAAATCCGCCTGTTCCATGTATATGATGATCCCCTTAAGGAACAACGAATAAAGCAAACAAGCACGTTTGAAAAATATCATGACGAAGAGTTACGAATGATCGAGGAAAAGTGTAAAGCCAACATCTTTGCATTCACTAAGAAATTGAAAGAAAAGGTAGAACCTGAAACGGTTACACGGGCCCGAATTCACTACTCAATGGCCCTGGGATCGCTGGACAGTGAGATTATTCAGATGAGCAGCCAGTATCGGCCTGAATTAATAGTCCTGGGAATTAGCAGGGAAACGGATAAGATAAATCAACTATCCGAGATGCTCTGTTTGAAAATTGCCCAAAATGTAACCGTTCCATTGCTGGTCGTTCCGCAGGAAGCTAAGTTCCAGAGTGTGAAAAATATCAATCTTCTCTATGCAACCGATTTTCTCGATTCCGATTTTACATCCCTGAGAACACTGCTTGCCTTTATGGCTCCCTTCAAGGTGAAATATTTCTGCATTCATGTTGAGAATGAAGATGATAACGTACTGAAAGTTCAAAAAATGCATGAACTTCAAGAGGTGATCAAGAAGGATTACCGCAACTATTCCATCGACCTTCGGTTGATTAAAAATGAGGATATGATCAATGGAATAATGGATTTTGTGAAAGAAGAGAATATTCATATCATTTCCTTTACAAATCCCAGGAGAAGCATGATTTATCGGTTACTTAGCCCGAATAATCTGAAACGGATGGTTCAGCAAAGTACTATCCCTATGTTCATCTTCCGGTCGTAAAACCAAATTGGGTATAATCGTAGGTAAATCGTTGAATAAGAGCATCTTCTGGATGTATATAGGCCATGGATGGCGGATGGGGGAGAAAAGTTGGTTTTTACTTTTGAATTAAATGTTTTATTTTTATTCCAGGCAATAATTGAATGATCAGACATGCAAGACTTACTTATTGAATCTACCAGGAAGTCTCCCCTCGTTAGTTTAAAAGATGGCAATATCCAATTTATCGGTAGGGCGATCCCCGAAAACCCGGCAGATTTCTTCAAACCAGTGATCGTATGGATAAAAGAATATGCGAAATCATTGGCAGACCATACGACAATTGATCTGAAATTTGAATACATCAACACGACTGCAACCAAGTGGATTTACAATATACTTAAGATATTGGGAGAAGTCGAAGGGCATCAGAAAAGAATGGTTGTCAACTGGCATTATGAGGTAGGAGATGATGACATGTATGAACTTGGACATGTATTGAAAAAATTGGTGCTATCGCCATTTAATTTTATTGAAGAGGAAGAGACAGCCGATTAATCCTTACTGTTTTTCGGATCCAGCATCTCATCAATTTTTTCGTTTTTCAGGATCAATAGACCTAGTCTTTCGTTTGATATTCCTTCGTGTAATCCAAAGGTAAAAACAGGTTTCCCATTAATAACGGCAGAATCAAAATGCTGGAAAAAAGTGTTCGGATAGTTCCGGATGGCATTTTCAAGTTCAAGTAGATGTGAGGAGAGAATAAACAGGGATGATTTCCATTTCATCAATCCATCGATGACAAGGATTGATCCATCATAAGCATCTTTTACATTTGTTCCTTTAAAAAGTTCATCGAATATCATGAAGGATTTTTCATGATTCCGGAGGCTTTCTGCGGCTTCCTTGATCCGGAGGACCTCACTATAGAAATAGCTGTATCCGAGGCTCAGGTTATCCGTGGTGTTTAAACTGCTGAAGAGGCATTGGAACAGGGTCATCCGCATGGAAGTTGCAGGGACTCCCATGCCGAGATGAGCAAGAAAAACAGCAATGCCACAAGATTTTAAAAAAGTGGTTTTCCCGGACATGTTTGGACCGGTCAGAAAAAGAAAATTGTTTTTGCTATTGAACCGGGTGGAATTACCCACAGGATGTTTTAGGAAAAGATGATATAATCCCTCGGCTTCCATTTCCGGCTTACCGGAATCGATAATCTCCGGGAAAACAAGGCCGTATTCCCTGCTGGCTTTTGCCATGGAAATCAATACATCCAGTTCGTAAAGATGAGAAACCAGGTAGATTACTTCAGCCTTATGCTTCTCTCTGAATAGTTTGTCGTAGTAAATGAGTTGAAGTGAGTTCACTTCCTTATCCAATCCTTTGAGGATAATCCTTGAAAACGGTTCAGAACCGAGTATTCGAGCCATCGTACCGGTTATTTCCTGCAAAAGAGAGGGTAGATTATTGGAAGAAATCCGGCTTAAAAAGTTTGAAAGCAAAGAGACAAACACGATGGTTATCCGGGCTCCATTAAAGAGGGTTTGCCGGAAATTTTTGCTCCGGATCACATCAATTAAACCTTCCAGGTAGATCGCTACCTTGTGGTTGCTGGATACCGGTTCTGCTTTCGAGTAATAATACCGTTCGACCGGATCCATCAAATCTTTAAATGCCTTAATATCCCAGCTTTCAAATCGATCCATGATGTATGTTATACTTGCCTGCCTGCTTACGATCTCTTCTTTGTTACAAAGGGGATTTCTGAATTTTTTTCGCAAAAGTTCACTTCCTCCGGGTGTAACGGTTCTGTTTAACAGGTCAAATACTGTTAAGCCGGATCCATCGCCGTACATTATCTCCAGCTCTTTTAATGTCTGGTAATCCAGATCTAACTTCTTAGCTTCTGCCATTGCTTTGTAAGGGTTTCATTCAAAATCTCATTATTATTTGTCAAAACGGATTGCACCCGTTGTGTTGTATCATTGGAAATTGAAATAAAATTAATTTTTACATTTGTATTTTCATACAAAAACTATGAGAAAGAAAATAGGTATTATCCTGCGGCGAATCATTCACGGCAGAAAAATCATTAAATAATTGAATCTATGTTTCAAAGTAGCGTTGAGGTTAGGGGATATGAACTCGATTCATTCAACCATGTGAACAATGCCGTTTATCTCAACTATTTCGAACATGCCAGGTGGGAGATTATGAAGAAGAAAGGAATCATTGACTTCTTCAGGAAGTCAGGTAATTTTCTGGTTGTGGTTGAAACACACATTAAATACATCAGAGAGATCAAACTTTTTGATAAACTGGTGATCAATACGTCCATTGCCAGGGAGGATCCCTATCTGATTTTTCATCATGAAATGCTTCATTCCGGTTCAAAGAAAAAGGTATCGAAAGCCACTGTTAAGACGTTGTTGCTGGATGAAACAAGGACACCCATTGACATGCCGCAAGAGATTTTAACGATACTTCATGGAGAATAACGGCCATATTAAATTTACTGTCGATGATCCTGTTGGTATCATTACACTGGATTATCCTCCGGAAAACTCCCTGTCCGAACCGGATTTTCTGAAGGAGAGCGAGATAGAGGAGTTTCTTCATAAAAACAGGTTGAAAGGCCTTGTTTTTACAGGTAGGGGAAGGCATTTTTCTTCAGGGGCAGATATTCAGACGTTATTTGAAATGGCCGGGAAGAAAAACATTCTTCAAACCAGGATCGAACAGGGGAAACGATTGTTGCAGTCCATTGAAGAGCTGGATATTCCCGTGGTAGCGGCTATTGAAGGAATCTGTTTTGGAGGAGGCTTTGAAATTGCGTTAGCCTGCCATATTCGAATTTGCGGCGAAAAATCACTGTTTGCCTTTCCTGAAGTTAACCACAATTTGATGCCCGGACTTGGAGGTATTCGTCGATTATCAAAACTTCTCAAAGGAGGAGTGAGTTATGAGATGATCATTGGTGGCGATATGATTGATGCAGCTAAAGCATTGGAATTAAATATTGTGGACCATGTTACGGCTCCTGGTGAATCTTTATCCTATGCTGTCCATCTGTTGAAATCTATGGTGCATAACAAACCGATGGAAGTCATTCAAGCCATCACAAGAGCCATCTATTATTGCAGGAACAAAACCGCTGAGGAAGCCTTTATAGAAGAGACACGGCTTTTTTGTAATCTTGCCTGGAAAGAAGCAAAACGAAGGGAAAATGATTCAGCCTGAACTTTATCTTTTTAATCACATGCTGCAGTGACTCATTCGGATAAATATGGAAAGAAACATGAGATCATGTTGCTTGATGAATGGCATAAACACTTTCATCAGGGGGCTGTTCTTGAGACATTGTTCACGCCGAAGGAACTGGAGCTTTTTCCGGGTAAAGCCAATGCTGGGAGCCTTGCGGGACGATACATTATTAAAAAGTTACTATTCACTCAATTTCAACACGAGGGAGATTTCAGGGAAATAGAGATATTGAACGACGATTTTGGGAAACCGCTTCTCCGGTTGTCTGACCGGTTGAAAAGTTTTTGCTATACCAAGGGGATAGAAAACATCTGTTGTTCTATTTCGCATTCCAGAAGACGGGTGGTGGGAATGATCATCTTTGAGATATAAATTAAGGAATAAAACAATATTCGTTGTGGATCAATTTAGAACAATCGATTGGACAGTGGAGCAGAGGATAGGACATTTGTTGCTGAACCAGCCACCAAACAATTCCATGGGCAACCTGTTTTTTAAGGAAATGAGTGATCTTGTGAGGAATGTCATTCCGAAGGAAAAGATCAATGCAATTCTGGTTTACGGGAAGGGCCGGCATTTTTCATCGGGGGCTGAATTGAAAGACCTGCTGCAAAACGTCACTGAAAATTGTCCAGAACACCTGGATAGTCAGGCAAATGAGCAACCTGATTTATTGATTGAAAACCTGGAAACCTTTCGTTTTTTCAACAGAATGCCTATTCCTGTTATTGCTGTTATTACAGGAGTTTGCCTTGGAGCTGCTTTTGAATTGGCATTGAGCTGCCATATCCGAATTTGTTCCGAAAGAGCTGTTCTCGGACTGCCGGAATCATCCTTTAATCTTTTGCCTGGTTTAGGCGGAGTACATTATATGCTGAACTTAACCAGCCCGTTGAAAACTTTTGAGATCGTTCTTGGAGGACATAGTTTTACCTCGCAGGAAGCCCTTGCATGGGGAGTCGTGGATAAAGTGTTGGATAAAAAGGTTCTTCTGGACTATGCCGTACGATTTGCAAAATTCCTGCAAGGGAAGTACAGCCAGGTTTATATAAAAAAACAGTTGTCGGAATTTGACAAAAGAAATGAAAAACAGTGTACACATTAAGCTGGCAGGATCAGGATCTTATCTCCCCGGGGCTCCTGTAACCATTGATGAAGTGGATTATTTTTTGGGGGAGTTGAACAGGGCACCTGTAAGATTACAGAAATGGCTGAATAGGATGAAGCTGTTGATGAAAGAGATGCTGGAGGTAGAGTATTATCATTTTGCCATTGACCCTGAAACCAGAGAGTTTACCGATGATAATGTGACCATGTCAGTAAAATGTGCAAGGAAAGCACTGGATATGGCTGATCTTCATCCGAATGATCTTGAACTGATCATTTACGGAAGTGCTCACCAGGACCAGATGCCAACCGCTTCGGTCAGAATCCAGGAAGCGCTGGGAATCGATCAATGCAGCGAACTATCCATACATGCTAATTGCACTTCTGCATATAAGGGAGTAGTAGTGGCACATGACCTGTTGAAGTCAGGCAGGTACAGGAATGCCCTGATCATCTCCTCCAGCATGTCATCCTCCGAGTTGCGTGCCGAATATTATCATCAGGAGATCCTGAAGAAAGAGGAGGTTTTTTTGCGGTACTTTTTGAGTGATGGAGCAGGGGCTATTGTTTTGCAGGCAGAAGAGAAGATGAATGGCGGCTTTTACCTGGAAAATTCCTATATGGAATCCATCGGTGGGAAAAAACCAGCATCGATGTTGAACCACCGTCCGGCGTATTGGATTAATCCCAGAGATGAGTATGAAAAAGGATTACACCACCTATCCCAGATGTTTAATGAACAGTTACGGGAACATTTTCATGAGGAGGGGGGGTCTGTTTTTTATCAGGGTTTAAAACGGATGCTTACCCGTTATCCCATTGACATTCGCAAAATCCGCT
>CAZTES010000003.1:2833-58919 GCA_964612275.1 uncultured Rikenellaceae bacterium | reverse complement strand
ATTGTTTTGTAATTAAAGATATTTCTTTTGTAGAAAAATCAAGTCTCAGGAAAGCTGAAAGCCGTTTCTCATTCCTTGAAAGATTAGTGAATCTGTCTTGCAGATTTTCGTAAAATCCTTTGTGTACTTTCAGAAATCGTATTTCAAACTCCTCCCATATGTTATGGTCAGTATTTGAACAAAGATCAGCGATAATTTCATTCACAATAGATTCATTTTCTTTCTTAAGGTTTTTCTTCGCTTCATTCAATCGGTCTACTACACTGATAATCAGTTCATTCCTCTTACCCATATGGATCGTTTTTGTAGTCAGCTCTTTTTGTTTTAGTTCGAGTTCAGTTTTTATCTTTCTCCTTTCAAGATCGATATTCTGAAATTCAAGATATTGCCTTTTGTTTTTAATTTTCAAGTGGGTAAGAAGTAAAATAACAATTATTATTATAAGAGACAGTATGGCAAAAAAAGCTATATATATTATCCTTCTTTTTTGATCTTTTAAAAGACTTACCTCCTCGGCTTTCAGGTGTTCATATTCATCTTCAAGCTGCGCTATATTTTTCATCTTTTCAATAGTAAAAATACTATCGTTTAATTCTTTGTGCATTAAGAGGTATTTGTAGGCTTCTTTATGATAACCCTTCTTAAAGTAGATTTCACTTAACATGGCTGCGGCCTCTTTTTTATTTTCAAGCCTGCCTAAATCTTTGTACAGGTTAAAAGCTTTTGATAAATTTTCAATCGCAAGATCAAAGTAATCCAAAAGGTCATAATAATTCCCTAATTTCCTGTGTTGATCTGCAATTCCGCGGGTATAACCTATTTCATTATGAATTTTCAGGCTCTTAGAAATGTAGTTATATGCATCATCCAATTTCAGCTGATTCAAATAAACATTACCAATGTTCCCCAATGTGATTCCCAGGTTTTTTTTAGCCCCAGCCTCAATGTGAATTTTTTCAATGTAAATTTCTTCGCTTTTTCTAAAATAATCCAGAGCGACTTCATTACGTCCTTCAATAGCATATACTACCCCTATATTATTGTAAGATAGTGCCATACCATATTTGTCTTCCAATGCAATCCTCAAATCCAGGCTTTTATTATAATAATCTAACGCTTTCATATTATTCTGCTGATATTTATATAAACTCCCCATACAATTATAAATATCTGATAACCCTGCTCTATCGTTTAATTTCTCATATATTTTTAGTCCTTCAAGACAATTTTCAAGTGAAAGCTGGTATAATCCCTTCTTTTTATAAATATCTCCAAGACTATAGTAGAGTTTTGCCATCTCCCGTTCATTCATCAGGTCCGTGTAAAGATTCAAAGACAAAAGGTAATTTTCTATGGCTATTTCATAGTTGTCTGTGTTTTCATAAATACTACCCATAACAAAGAAAACATTTGCTTTGCCCTCCATATAATTTGTATTCTCTGATTCGGTCAGTGCGATCTTGGCATACTGCATCGCTTTGTCATAATCGGAATCGATAACTTCATCAATTATGGACATTAATATTTCAACTTTTTCTCTGGAATCGGTTGTGGATTCTAATATGGACACCAAGCTATCTATTTTAGCCGAGGACTGGCAAATGCCATAATAACTAAACAAAATTAACACCACACATAGAAGTAATACTCTTGGGTAAAAAAACTTATTGTTGCTTGCATAAATCATAATTAATTGAGCTATATTTTTAAGGATTGAGCGAGTCGATGAAATACAAAAGGCAATCCTCAATTATAAAGGTACCAAATTATTTCTAAAAATTGGAATAAATTGGTAATCAAAGGCATGAAATCCCAGGGTAGAATCCTGGACCCGTCTTTCCGGGGTAGAACCCTGGGGAACCAGCCTGCCGGCTAAGGGCAGGCAGAGCTTGCAGGTTAAACCACACCTTCTCGTCCGCCGAAGCGGAGCTTAGCGAAGCTAATAATCCGGGTTAACTTGTTGATAACCTTTACATCCTATAACTATTTTTTCAACAATGTAAAACATTTTGTAGTTTGGAACAGTTATGGAAAAAAAGTTTTATTCTTTGTTGCGATCGGTCTTTTAATAACATTATTTACTGACCTGTTATGGATTTCCGGTTTTTCCGATATTTCGACCCGGTCAGAGGGCTGAGCATTGGATGGTGCAATGCGGAGATCATCGTATAAGCATTGTCAACCAGTAATTACAAAAAACCTCCCTTGGATTTAATATCCAATTCTCTTATTTTTATTTCTATGAATAAAACAGAGACATTGAGCTTGGTGCTTGCGGTATTGCTCTTTACCGCAAGTTCCTGTAATCAAAAACAGAATCTTCCTGATCAAATCACCTATTCCGGTAATCCCGTCATAGAAGGGTGGTACGCAGATCCGGAAGGAATAATATTTGGTGATGAATATTGGATTTATCCTACCTATTCAGATCATTATCAGTTTGAGGACAGGTCAACTGAATTTTCCAAGAAACAGTTACTGGCTAGAGAAAAAGCCATCAATCAACAATACCTCATACAAACCTTCTTCAATGCTTTTTCTTCCAAAGATCTGGTTAACTGGACAAAACATCTGCATGTTTAAAAGGAGAAATAAATACTATTTCATGTGGTCAGAAGGTGGTTGGATGGGGCCTGATTATAGCGTGGCTTACGCTATTGGAGATTCTCCAGGAGGTCCTTTCAAACGGATTGGAAAAATCCTGCAGCAGGACTCAACGATAGCAACCGGTGCCGGTCATCACTCTGTTATTTCCATCCCGAATACAGATGAGCACTATATTGTCTACCACCGCAGGCCGTTAAGTACGGATAATCCACACCACCGGCAGGTTTGTATAGATGTTTTAACCTTTGATAACGATGGAAAGATCAATCCTGTAAAAATGACGAACAGAGGAGTCCGAAAAAGAGTAATAAAACGATATGTTCAACGATAAAAGAAGTAAAAAAATCATTGTTCTGGCACACTGCTTACTGAACCAGAATTCGATCTCGGATGGTACGGCAGATCTGCCAGCCCAGTTTACTGAAGTCATTCGCCTCCTGATGGCTAATGATATTGGAATAATCCAGATGCCCTGCCCCGAGTTTCTCTGCCTCGGGCTGGACAGACAGGATAAACAGGGTGCCGGCAGGGATCTTTTGCTTGAAAATACCCGGATAAGAAATCTACTTGAGAAAGGGGGAAATCTTGAGATACTGAGGGAAAAAGCAAAAGAGATTGTATTTCAATTAGAGGAATATATTCAGTATGATTTTAAAATTGTTGGCATCATTGGTGTAAACAGATCCCCCAGTTGCGGGGTAGAAACAACCACTAAGGAGGGCAATGAAACAGGTGGACGTGGAGTATTTATGGAAATAATAGAAAATGAGCTTGAGAAAAAAGGGATCAACATTCCGATGATCGGATCCAAAACAAGCAGGCAAGCAGAATCGGTTGAAAGGATCAAACGATTTATTGAAAAATAAAACTGTACATTTAACCCACCCATGAAAAATCGACCAGTTTTTGCTAACCTAATCCTCAGTCTTGTTTTACTCGCTTCGTTTTGTATCCACTGCAGTAAGCCTGATCAAACGGGACTCAGAGTAAAAGTGTTCGACAACCTTTTTAATGATTTCGCTCCCGAATACAACTACACCAACGAAGAGACTGTTCTGCTCGGACATGCTACCCGGGTGACCGTCCCGGGTTATGAACCATGGGAGGCGTATATGGGGAGTACGGATAGTTTAGGAACCGGTGATATCGGAATAAACTCTATTTTTCGTGTTGGCAGCGTAACGAAAATGTTCACCGCCACCATCATCCTGCAGCTGTGGGAAGAGGAACTGATCGTCCTGGGCACACCTTTCAACGATTACCTTCAATTGGATGAAGCAACCTACCCGAAAATCAACGGATTCAGTGATGTCAGCATCAGGAACCTGTTAAGTCACAAGAGCGGGCTACCAGCCATCTCCTCCACGACATTTTTCGACGATTATTTTTATACTGATTCCATTACTCAGCTGGAACGGATGAGGTATCTGTTTTCCGATTGTTATCCGGAGTTCGAACCCGGTACGCAGTATGCATACCGGAATTCCAACTTCAACGTACTGGGCCTTGTGATCGAGCGTATTACCGGAAAACCTTACCATGAAGTACTCCGGGAAAGGATCTGTAATCCGCTCGGGCTGGAAAACACGCATCTTCTTGATTATGATATCACACCCGATGATCTGCGGATTGCCCACGGTTACACCATGACCTTTGACGGTACACATTACCACGGAAGCCAGGCCTGGGCAGCCGGTGGGCTGGTCAGCACAGTTGAGGAACTCTCAGTCTTTATGCATGCTCTGGTAAACAGTGAGCTGTTTGACGAGACGTCAACTTTCGATCTAATGGTATGGCTCGATGAAGGCGCACATTACGGACTTGGTATGTTCGTAACACAAACCCAGGAAGGACTGGCATATGGACACGGTGGCGGGATCTTCGGGTACAATACCCGGCTGGAATATTTCCCGGAATTCGGGACAACCGTAATCTCCACCATGAGCTTTAACGGCTACGATTTTATGGTGACAAACTGGTACGACGACTTCTGCTTTCCGGTTATCGCCGAGGTGCGAAGGGCGATGAACCGGTGAGGCGGGAAAAGGAAATGTGAACAGTGTGGCCTTTAAAATTACTTGAATTATTTCATCATTGTTCAAATTTTCATAACAAATCCTTATAAAAAATGAAAAACGTTATTCTATCGTTTGTGCTCGGTGCACTGTTATTTGCATCCTGTGGATCAACAACCGAGGAGACTGCTTCTCTTGAAAAAATCCGGATCAATCAACTGGGTTTTTATCCGGGTTCTTTGAAGCAATTCCTGGTCGTTGATAGGGAAGCAAAGTCTTTTCAACTCATCCACCCGGACGGAAATGTTGCTTTCAGCGGAAAACTAACCGATAACGGTACCTGGAAAGCTTCCGCCGAACACGTAATGCTTGGTGATTTCAGTTCATTTAATACTCCGGGTCAATACTATATCGTTGTGGATGGGAAAATAGAGTCTCCATCCTTCAAGATCAAAGAAGGGTTGTACCAGGAAGCTTTGCGGGCAGCAATAAAAAGCTATTATTACCAAAGAGCCTCCATGCCGATTGAAGAAAAGTACGGTGGCATGTACAAAAGAGGTGCAGGACACCCTGATAACCGGTGTGTTTTCCATCCATCCTCCGGGTATTCGGAAGGGACAATGAACTCATCCGGAGGATGGTATGATGCAGGCGATTATGGGAAATATACAGTCAATGCCGCTCTGAGCACCGGACAGATGCTTCACCTACTTGAGATCTATCCGAATGCCGTTGAGGACGGCTCACTGAATATACCTGAAAGCGGTAATGGGATAAACGATTTAATGGACGAGCTGAAGTATGAACTGGATTGGATCATGACCATGCAGGATCAGGATGGTGGGGTATTCCATAAGATTACTGCAAAAAACTTCAGCAGTTTTATCATGCCGGCAGACTATGGTCTGGAAAGAATGGTCATTGGAAAAGGAACAGCAGCTACCCTCAATTTTGCTGCGGTCATGGCCCAGGCATCCCGGTTGTTAAAAGACATCGACTCACAATGGTCAACCAAATCATTAACTGCTGCTGAAAAGGCATGGAAGTGGGCGGTGGAGAATGACAACATTGATTTCAGGAACCCCGCGGATGTGCGTACAGGTGAATATGGAGACGGCCAATTCTCCGACGACTTTTACTGGGCTGCAGCAGAACTATTCATCACCACTCAAAAAAAAGAATACCTGGATCATCTGACATCGAACGAACAGGAATACATCCATCAGCTAACCAGTAGCTGGAAATTATTTGTCAGGAATAACGGTTTTCACTCCCTGCTGGCAAACCGGTCTCTGCTGGATCCGGAATTAGCTGCATCCCTGGAAAAAGGACACATTGCCCTGGCTGATAAGACCCTGGATAAAATCGCCAGTAACCCATACCGCATTGCATTGGACCGGTTTGAATGGGGCTCCAACAGCGATATCCTGAACCAGGCAATGATTCTTTGTATTGCACACCATTTAACGAATGAAGAGAAGTACCTGGCGGGAGCAGAACAGATTACCGACTATATATTCGGGAAGAATGCCACCGGGTATTGCTTTTTAACCGGGTTGGGCACAAAAAAAGTGATGTTCCCGCATCACCGTCCGAGTGGTGCCGACGGTATCGATGAGCCGGTACCGGGATTCATCGTGGGTGGTCCGAACGGTCACATGCAGGATCGCAATGCCGTAGACTATCCATCGAAATCTCCGGCAAAAAGCTATATGGATGTGCAGCAGAGTTATGCTTCAAATGAAGTGTGCATCAACTGGAATGCCCCCGCTGTTTTTGTACTGGGTTATCTACAGCAGGTTCGATAAAAAAAGGTACTTGCTGTGAAATGTTTGAATTGAAAAAGTCATAACAAAAAAGTCGTGACAGCTTCCTATTTTTTAAAATTTCTAAATTATTAATGTAAAAGATTGTATAACTGATATTTAAAAAATTATTAACCAAAACTTTTCCATTTTTATTATAAAATTAATATGCTGTTATACTGTATTTTAACAAAATTTAAATAAGAAGCTGTCACCACTTTTTATGACTTCAGTGAACAGATCACAGGGTTCAGGATCCGACCATTTCTCAAAACATATGCATACTGTCTTTGCCTTGTTGTTGAAGTAATGCGTATCGAAGGCTAAGAGCATATGGTGTCATTAATCAATCCTCATAGATACTGCATTCACAGGTACCTCCAAGTTCCATTATTGCGGCAAAATTTTCAGCTCTGTCATAGCTATTGTAACATTTATCCCTGGTCAGGCAATCGCATTCAACACAATACCGGGTTGGCTTCTCGCAGGTAAGAAACAAGGGCAGAATAAAAAGCAGAAGAAGGACGATTTTAATGATTACTTTCCTTTTCATATGGTTTGGTTTAATGGATATCCCGGATTAAATTACCAAATTAATCAAAATTTCATTAAACCGGATAAAAATGCCACAACTGGTAAAAGGAGGAAAGTATATATTTGGCTGGGCAGTAATACAAAGCGACGGACGGATCCGGATACCGGACGAAGCGTACGATGAATACCATTTCTGTAAAACCAATGCCGTAATTTTGCTCTCAGGGAGTAAAACCTCGGGTGGATTCAGCGCACACAAACCGGATTTCCTGGCAGGAGCAAAAGTCGGCCGCCAGATAGCCGATGTAATTGGTTACAACAAAGGATCCGGCTTATTCACTTCCCGCAAACTGGAAGTGATAAAATCGGGGAGCCGGCTGATTTGCTGGACAACCCTGGATCATAAAAAATATATTACAATCTCCGATGAATGGCTTGATTTGCTTACCATGCAATCCAGTACCAGATTGCTGGTTGGGAGAGGCAGTGGATTAGGCCCTGCTTTTATTGCAAAAGGACCCATTTATAATGAAGCGTTGAAACATAACGGGTTGCCAATTTATTGAACTCCTGGTTCAGAAGTAACTCGGTAGTAACTCAGTGGTAATGCGATTGTCAATCACATTCGATAGTATACCCTGTAAAATGCTGCATCGCAGGAACGACGTAGTCGCTATTTGACAGGGTCATGCAATTGTCATACTATTGTCAAACGATGGTCATAGTTCAAAAACTCGAGATGGAACCAAAAAAAACGGTCCAATTTCGAATACACTTCCAAAGTTTACCCCCAAGGGGAGCCATACGATCAAATACCCGTCAAGCCGACTGTAGCGGCCGGACGGGAACACGCTCCGCCTAGCGGATAAAAGCAAATGGAAATTATCCACCAGTAAGCCAATTCACAAAATGTTTTTATAATTTTGATACTAACTTCTAATATCTTACGAAACTAAACCTTTAATACAATGAAACGAACATTCAACCTTTTGATGCTTATCGCTGCTTCATTGGCACTTAATGCCCAGGATTTTGAAGTACCAAAAGACTATAGACTGGTTGATGGGGAAGATTATGCCCCCTATGAACAGGACATTATTCATTGTGTTGATTGGCTAATCAACACACCCTTAAATGAGCAGACAGAAAAGAGAGCAGATGCAAACAAATTTCTGCTGCAATGGCTGACAGGCAGTCCTGATGTACACATTGAAATCAAACCTGAAATAGTTACTTTCCTGTCTACTACCCCTGATTTATTAATGATCTTTATGGGAGGTTGGGCAAAATATTCACTTAAAACCAAAAAATTTGATGACAAGATAAATGGAACCTTAAAGGGTATTGAATCAGTTATTGAATTTTATCAAAAAAACAGAGGGTTCCTGAAAAAAGACAAGCATGTCGAAAAATATATCAAGATGCAAGAGAAAGGTAAACTTACCGAATATGTTGAGAAGAATGCATAACGCAGATTGCAATTATTAGTTGAGATAAGAATGAAAAAGAAATTATTTTTTATTGCTCTTCTCATATTAAAACTCTCCGTCCAAGGACAGGATATCGACTATGCAAAAGAGATTATCCGTATCCTTGCATCCCCCGAATTCAAAGGGAGGGGATATGTGGAAAATGGAAACAGGATTGCTGCTGATTTCATTCTTTCTCAATTTCAGGAAATCGGATTGTTATCCTTCGAAGAGGGTTATGAACAGTATTTTGCTGTTAATGTAAACACTTTCCCAAAAAAGATGATGCTGAAGATCGGTGGGGTGAAGTTAACGCCCGGGAAAGATTTTCTTATTGACCCCTTTTCAGGACCGGTTAAAGGAAAATTTGGAGTCATAATCCTGGAAAAAGCAAAAATGATGGATGAACAGGTTGTATTTCCCGTTATCCGGTCGATAGATGATCAATTCCTGATCATTGACGAAAGGGAATACCAGCCGGGAGATAAGGAAGAGGAGCAAAACCTGAATGATCTTATAAACTTTTTAAAATACAGTCCACAATCCCCCGTATCCGGGGTAATCATCATGACTTCTAATAAGCTGACATGGGGCATTGGTACCATGCAATCAGAAAAAACTTCTTTCACCGTGAATCATGATATGGACCTGAATGATGTCGATGAGATCGAGGTCGCTGTTGATGCCAGGATGATAGAAAACTGCAAAACACAGAACCTGATAGGATTCATACCGGGGAAAAACCAACCTCATTCATTCCTGGTTATTACGGCTCACTATGATCATTTAGGGAAAATGGGGCGTGACACCTATTTCCCGGGAGCCAATGACAATTCAAGCGGAATTGCCATGTTACTCAATCTGGCGACGCATTACAGCCATCATCCTCATGATTATTCAATTGTTTTTATTGCCACAGGAGCCGAGGAGCTCGGTCTTTTAGGTGCGAGCTATTTCACCGAACATCCATTGTTTGACCTGGAACGGATTAAGTTTCTCGTCAATTTTGATCTTGCAGGTACCGGTGAGGAAGGTGTCCGGATAGTTAACGGAAGTGTTCACAGGAAAGCGTTTAATATGATAACAAGGCTGAATGATAAGCATACCTTGTTGCCGAAAGTGGATATCCGTGGGGCTGCCTGCAATAGCGATCATTGCATGTTTCATAAGAAAGGTGTTCCCTGTTTCTTTATTTATACACAGGGAGGGATACAAGCCTACCACGACATCTACGATAAATATGAAACATTGCCCCTGACCGAGTTCGTCGATTACATGCAGCTAATGACACTATTTTTTACTGAAATAATAAAGTAAGTATTGAAGGTCTGGCTTGCAAAACATTCAATTTGTTTTCAAACAGAAGGGAGATTTTGTTAAAATCGGCTGCTGCATTGATCACTTCCCTGAACTCCTCATACTGCTCCAGCGGATAAACTGTTCTGGTGTAATATTCATATATATGAACATCCACTGTGTCCCCATCAACCTTGTAGCTTGAAATAAAACCCATTGATTTTTCATTATCGGTGCTGTATTCAATGTTGATTTCAAGGTTTTCCAATCCTTTCACTACATAACCCGGTGGAATGGTAAAACGGATCGTTCTTTCGAGTTCATGGGCAAATTCAATATCGATAATTTGTTGCCGGGTATGTTTCTGATATAATTCAACCTGTTCCCCGATCAACTTGCCGATATTGAAGATAAAGTTTTCTCCGGCTTTCTCAACAGCGGATCGATAGATTAAGGTAGCTGCAACTGTCAGTGGTTTCGCAATTGCCGATGTATCCAGGTTTGTGTTGTAAACCGCTTTTTCCTGAATTTCAACATCCTCTCCGATCGCTTTGATAAACTGTTCCATAATGGCTTCTTTATCCCTTTCAGGTAAGAATTCAAAATAGGGTTTCAGCGGAATAGCTGCCTCACCACCATAAATGTGTTTCATATCCACTATTGCATAACTGATATCTTCAGGAAAGGTTACTTCTAATTCAAGGTTTGTGATGTTATCTCTATAGAACAAAGGGGGTATATATCTGAAAACCTGTACTCCTGTTACATAGTCACCAATTTGGACTTCCTTTATGAACATACCATAAATGGAGGAGTTTATACCAGGAACCGTCCCATAGCGGTACTCAAAAGAAGTAGGCGAAAGGAATTTATCGGCTCCGGGAAAGTAAAACAGGTAACAGGTAAGATAGTTCCATGTCATGAAATCCTTATCAAATCGCTGACTTGTTTTGTCATGTGTGATCCCGAGTTGATGATCTATCCCTTCGACCTTGAACAGGTTTGCGAACAGCCGTGTTATTCCAAGTTCCGAAGAGTATTTATTTTCAAGAATGGTTTCAATCTCATCACCGTTTTCAATACCCTCAATGGATTTTATCTCAAAATTTGTTTTAATATACCGTTCAATGGTCTCTATCTTCTCCTCTTCAGAAAGGTTTTTCAAATGCAGTTTGGCTAGGAATTTTTTTATCGTTTTTTCAACCTTTTTATCCAAACCATATACTGCCTCGTAATACAGTTGTGCTGCATTTGTCCAGGTATGGTAACTGGTAGTTTTAATGTTTGTGTTTTCATGAAAAATGTATTCGACCCTTGCCTGGTTAGCACTATAATAGGCATATTTTTCCTCAAACAGGGCAGGAATTGAATCTTTCAGCACGATAACATAGTTCTTATCCTGGATAACGGTATCGGTAATATTGAAATTTGTATTGTATCCTTTTACGGCGAAAATTAGGTTCGATGGAGAGATGATTTCCAGTTTAGCCGTTTTTACAATACCTGATGTCTGGAAAGTATACCGGCCATAAAGACGAAGATTTTTCTCCACGGTATAGAATACTTCCACCACATCTTCTTTTTCAACCCCTTCGAAAGTAAAAATTCTGTATGGTCCCGACTCATCATAATCCTCAATGGATTTCATAGCCGACTCTTCCACTTCAATTACAGTTCCGTCCGGTTTAATCGTTCTTGCTCTGAATTCAACCAGTCGTTTTGTATTGGTAAGTGGGATACGGTATTTGTTAAACCGGTTCACAGCATTGTCCGAATTGACAAGAACCAGCTTGTGAATCGTTTCGAATTGTGTCAGATCTTCACTATCATCGAATATATATTCCTTTACTCTATGATCTTTGAGGATGATAAATGACTCTACGAGTTCTGCAGCAGAAAGTTCCGGATAAGAAAAGTCAGCATCCCAGGCAGCATATTTATATTGAATATCCTGGCTATACAGGCAAACGGGAAAAACAAATATCAGAATCAGTTTTTTCATTGTAATCAGTTGGTTATTGCGATTGTTTGGCTATAGGCTTTGTTCAGGTTATCGATCATCGTATTCCATTCCGAAAAATCATTTACTCCCATCCGGATCGAATTGATATAAAATTTTGAGACAAGATGTATCTTCTTCCCTTCCATTGTATATTTTATCTCGTATCCGAAACAGGGGTGCAGGTACTGTGAATTACCGGGCAACGATGTAATTTCGCAATTCCGGGGGATGTCAAAATAGAGATGATGTATTTTCGTATAGCGATAATCAAACTTTTTATCTGTTCGCTTTACATCCAGTTCTATTTTCTGGTCGAAGAACAATCTGTCCAGATTCAGGTTGATGTACATATCATCACCAATCCGTCTTGAGTATTCAGGCAGTACAAAAGAATAGGAAACATGGAAATCTTTGTCTCTGTCTTCCAATCCCCGGTAGGCGCATTCTTTCACAGTAAACTTATTGTTCCCCCTCTCAAACCTGGAATCAACAAGTTCTTTCAGTTTTTCAGGGGTTCGATGACGGACCAATGGGGCAAATTCTGTTTTATAATAGCCTGTAAGGGTCACATGCGATTCACCGTGCAAATCGTTCCCTATGACGGTCAACCTGGATGTATCGGTAAAAACACTTTCATCCATTTTCATTACAGGAACTTCTACGATTTCAAAATCCTCCCGGCTTTTGCTTACAAGGCACTCCTTTCCTTGAATAAAGGATGAAGGGTAGTCGATCGGCAGAAAGTTACCCGTTGGATCGAGAAAATAATAACCATCATCAATAATGGCTGATACGATCAGATGATCATCCACAATCGGTGCATGAATATCCTTATACCGGTATGGGATACCGCGTGTTCCTACCCAGGTCAGGTAGGCTTCAATCCCGGCATAATTTAGCAGATCACAACAAAGATTGGCTTTATCTTTGCAATCTCCGTATCTCCGGTTATAGACGAGAACAGAGGGGCGTGGTATAAATCCGGAATACCCATCCTCAAATGCGATGTATTTGATGTTGTCCTGAATCCAGTAATAAAGTGCTTTTGCCTTTCCCAACTCTGATTCTATCCCTTCTGTTAACGAATCAGTAAATTGTTGGAGTTCTTTATGGTACTTTCCCGATACATCCTCTATGAAGGTATAATACCATCTGTGGAGATCCGACAAATCAGAGAGAAATTGGATGGTATCCTCACCGGCAATATAATGATTGATATAGACAACAATATGTGGTTCGAAATAATTGATTGTAAAATCATTGTCCCGATAATCAAATGCTTCCAGATCAGTGGCAATGCAATTTAAAACCTGCTTTTTCCCCGATTTTTTTTCTGTAATCTTGATTTTCCCGTTCGGATCATTAAACACCTTATAGCCCAGTTTCACTTTTTCAGGATAGATCACCTCGAACTCACTCAGTTCGACGGGAAAATAGGAAGAAAAAAAGTGGCTACCCAGGAAGTGAGGTTCGAGTATATCTTTGCTATAGTGTACGGAAGTTTTTGTCCCCGAGGATACTTTGGGAAATATGATTTCAATTCTTTTACGGTCGTCAAAAAAAATGTTGTCTCCATAATCATCCTTTTCAAAGATATTATCCACGGTGCTCCTTTTAAAACGACCACTCTCTGACTGATAGAAATAGGCTTTGAGATCCGTTAAGGGATTAAATGAATTGGTAAACAGTACCTCATCAGAACTACCTTCCGGAGGATCGGAATAGTAAAATGTCTCTTTGTTGTAGTTCTTTTTAATCGAAAGATTGGAGTTCTCAAGGGTAATCAGTATGCTTGTTTCTTCATTCATTACAATGGCAAAATCATCGGGGAAACGAAGACGGTACTCTTCAATAAGTGTACTCGTTTGTGATGTTGCAATCACCAGGCTAAGCCAAAAGAGGGTCAGGCATGCTTCCCATCTCTTATTCTTCCGAAACAAGGTAATCATACATAAACTTTTTAGCAGAGAGTACCGATCCGTTCCGGTAATCGGTCCAATCTCCATGTTTGGCATCGAGAAGGTAATGTTCTACACGTTGTATATTCCCGTTTTCATCATAAAGAATGGTTTCTCCATTCAGGCTACCATAATAATACGTTTCAACCCGTTTTGAAGTGCCCTTGGGATGGAACTCCTTTGAAATACCATGACGCTGGTCGGCCACAAAGTAATCCTGGAACATCAAATTCCCGTCAGGATAATACTCTTCGTACGGTCCTTCCCGCAATCCGAATTTCAGTTCAAAGACTGCTGATTTTGAGCCGGACGGATAGTAGCATGTGATTTTACCGGACTCCTGAGGGAGGGGTATTTTGATTTCATTACCAGAGTCATCCAGATATGCATAAAAAAGAATATCACCTTCATCATAATAGAGTCTGTAGATCAATTCACCGGATGGAGCATACAGGTTCCATTCCCCATCCCGGAAACCATTGTAGTAGCTCCCTGTTCTGCGTAACTCACCTGTATCATAGAACCATTTCCAATCTCCTATCCTATTATCTCGTTGATACACTCCAGTAGTGGATAATTGCCCATTATCATGGTAATACGACCATTCCCCGTGTTGTTCTCCATTGAGATAAGACCCTTTTTCCTTCAACTTTCCATCCATGGTGTACTTTTCTGAAGGTCCATTTTTAAGTCCAAGCATGAAGTGGTCTCTGTTCTGGACCTTTTTTTGGGAAAGGTATCTTACAACCTCCCCTTCCAGTAAACCATTCTTGTATTCCCCGGTTATCACGGGTTGATTATTGATAGCATTCAGTAGCGTTAAGTCACCATTTCCCTTTTCAAGTTCTGTTTTCTGAACAGCCAATCCTGTGGTATCATATAGTATAATGCAATGAATTAAACCGTCTTCATATTTTTCCTCATAATGTAACTTCCCATCCGGATGGTAGTAAACCTGGTATCCGTATGGTTTATCGTTCAGATAGTATCCACGGTGTGATAATTTTCCATCGGCTGAATAGATAAACCAATCTCCCTGGAACTGATCCACCTGATACCATCCCATGGAGTAAACGTTCCCATTCTTCTGGTATGATTTGTAAAAACCATCAAATGCATCATCTCTGAGGGTATATTCTGCAAAGAGGTTTCCATTCTTATAATATGACTTAACGGGTCCGTTTAATTTCCCATCCTGATAGGTTGTTTCTTCATCGACATTTCCATTGCGGTAATATGTTTTCCAGACTCCATCTCGTTTCCCATTTACCAGTTCACCCTCTGTCTCTTTCATTCCTTCTGGAAAAAAAGATACAAATTCGACAACTCCATCCTCTTCTTTTCCGGTCGATATTATCTCTCCTTGCGGAGTAAAATTTGTATATTCAATCAGGTTATCATCAAGGTATGTATAGTTTGCCAGCAGGTTTCCTTTCCTATCCCATTTCGATGCTTTTCCATTCAATTTCCCATCAGAATAACGTACTTCCTCCTCCAGCTTTCCCGTGGAATAATAGGATTTATAAATACCGGTAAATGCACCATTATCAAGTTCTCCTTCATTCTGAATGTTGCCGCTTTCATAGTACCATTTCCAAGGTCCGGTTTGTATGCCATTGGTAAACTCCCCAACTGATTTCAACTTTCCATTTTCGTAATAATCCTTATCCAAACCATTCAACTCTCCATTTTTCAGGAAGAACTCCCGTTTCAAACTTCCATCCGGATAATATTCTCTTGTAATAGAATCTCCCTGACCGTTTTCATAGAAATAGTGATATTTAATTTTACCATTCAGGTAATAATATTTTTCATAGCCCTGGTTTTGACCCTTTTCATACTCTCCCTCATAAATCAGTGTACCTGTGGTGCTGAACTCGATAGCCAAACCGTCAATCGCACTATTTAAATAAGGAATTTCGTAATGTAATTGACCATTGGAGTGATACTGCAGGTTATTGCGCTGGATGATATCCTCTTCATAGTATACAATTTCCTTTAATGTCCCGTCAGCATAATACCACATCCAATCACCTATACGCTGCCCTGCAGAATTATACATTCCCCCAGCCTGAATATTACCGGTTGAATAATAAAAGGTCCATGGACCGATCATAATATCCTCACCGGTTCCACTTGTTCCCATTTTACCAATGCCTTCAAGGTTACCGTTATTATAGAACAAACAGGAGACCAGTTCGATTTTACCACCTGAAGTAATAACCTTATTACTGCGGGTATCATTCAACTGGTACTCTGCCCAGGAAACAAAATCGGATCGCTTCGATTGATTCTTTTCGAGCCATTTGTTCACTTTATCGTTGTTCAATGAGGTGAAGACGAAATAGGTATGAAACGGCAGGTAATCACTTTCGGGCAAATTCCTGAAATAAGGTGAATAGTTGATCATCCAGAAGTTATCCGTAATTTGTTCTTCAGGCATTTTCTCACACATGACCTGCAGTTGTTTTACATAGGAGTCATTTTCTTTCACCTCAGTCTTATACTCCTTATTCAGTGCGATCCCGGATCTGAGGATCAAGTCAAGTTCACTGAATATCTGGTCTTCGGGGTAAGAGACTTCAGGTTGATCCATACCACCGGAAGAGATCGATTGGAGCATTTTGATTATTTCAACGGAGCGCTGTCCGTTATTTTCAAGAAGGACGAACATGCTGAGGGTAATGAACGCAGGTGCAAAACGTCCCTGATCAGCCAGCGTTTTCCCAAGATAATAATGACTGGAAGTATGATAGATGTCCAGATCAATTGCTTTTTTCAGGTATTCAATGGCTTCATCCTGCCTGCCCAAACCCAGCAGTGTAATCCCAAGGTTGAAGTGAAGCAGGGAGTTAGCCGGATATTCCTCAACGCCTTTCAAATAAATTTCCAGCGACTTTTCCGGTTGTTTAGTGTCATCATAAGCTGTACCCAATAAATTAAAGAACATGTAATCCACTTCTGAGTGTTCCTTTAATCCATTCTGGCAGATGGATATCACAGAATCATATTCCTCCATGGCAAGGTAGGTGGTCGCCATTTCAGATAGCGCATGCAGGTAGTTGGTGTCATTCCGGGTTATCTGTCTGTATTGTTCCAATGCCTCCTCATACTTCCCTTCGTCGTGCAACGCAATAGCCTTCTTAAGCAATTCACCGGAGTTTATCAACTGAAAATCCTGTGCAAAGGAAACAAATGTAAAAAAGCTTAAAGTGATTAACAGGCAAAGTGGTTTCATCGTTAGGTTTTAGGTTGGATTCATATTCGTTTCACAAATAAAAGTAATACTTCTGTGGGTAATTGGAAAAAATATTATTATTTCGCTCCGCTCAATGTAACTCCTGCCTATCGGCAGGCAGGCGCTCTCCCACCTATGGCGGGATCGCTGTAATTCACAAATCTGCTTAACATTCTCGCGTGTCTTTCCTTAAGAAACAAGGAAGCAGATTTGTGTATTTCATTGTATATTAATAATTTATCCCAAAGGGATACCTGTAACTTTCAGCTCTCCACTCACCTCTTTCTTTTCTCGTTACCTGTTACTTGTCACTCGTTACAGAGCACCGAGCACCGAGGACCGAGAACCCATTGAAACGACATTGAACCATCTGAAACCATATGAAACAACACTTCTCCCCCTCTCACAGTCTCATCGTCTCTTCCTCTTAACCAAGCACCAGTTTACAAACTCACCACTCACTTCTCATCCTTGTCCGCCAAAGCTTTAGCGACGGCGGAACTCACAACTCACCTCCCCCTCACTTAGTCTCTCAGTTTCTTCGTCTCAAAGTCTCCTCTGCCTCCTCCTCAGCCTTCTACTTCCCAACAAACAAATACACCTTACTGTCAGTGTAACCGATCCGGATTGCTTTTGCTTCAATGGTATCATTGGCTGAATAGTGTACAGGGTCACTGTAAATAGTCCATTTGTCTTCAGACGGTCGTTTCCAAACCAGGGTAGCATCGGGAATGTCTGATGTAATGGTTAATCCATTCTCAGACAGATTGAATCCCGGGCTGGCTAAAACCGGCTGTTTTCCGTCAACAAACCATCTGCTGATCAACTTCTTCTCATCGAACCGCCCGAGATCATTGGTCTCTGCTATCCAATTATCCAGCTTTTTCCGCATGAACAGAAGGGTGTCACGATATTGCTCATTCCCTGCCAGGTTGTTGATTTCATAAGGATCTGTCATCAGGTCATACAATTCTTCTTCCGGTTTGGTATCTGCCATCCAGAGTGCAGATACGGAATCTAGTTGATTCTTCTCATCCAGATCAATGAGCCTTAGCATCATGGGCATGTTCATGCGGTAGGAGTTTGGGATAGCATAGGGAAGCCCTGTATTGAAATTCCGGATGTATTTAAATCTTTGAGAACGAACCGCTCTCACCCTGTCGTATGTTTCATCAAACCGGTCAGCGGATGTAAAAACATGCTGTTTTTCCTTTTCTGCTTTAAATTCGCCCAGAAATGCCTGTCCCTGCATGTGACCAGGTGGTTCTATTCCGGCGAGGGATAAAACGGTGGGGGCATAATCGATGAAACTGACGAGTTCTTCACTTCGTCCGGACTCCCCAGCAGAAGCAGGAAAACGAACAAGAAGGGGGATCTTGATCCCTGTCTCATAAAGGGCTCTCTTAAACCGTGGGAAAGGACCGCCATTATCACTATAGAAAAAAATGATCGTTTCATCATACAATCCATCTTCTTTTAATTGCTGAATCAGTTGTGCAATCTGTTTGTCGAGACGTATAAGGTTGCTGTAATTAACCGCCAGATCGTGTCGGATAACTGAATCATCCGGGAAAAATGGCGGTATACTGATCTTCTCCGGTTCCACCAGCAGGGCACTGTCTCCATTCACCCAGATTCTTGATTCATGGGTAACATTAAAATTAAACACTGCAAAAAAGGGCTGACCTTCTGCCCTATTTCTCCAGTGGGCATCCCTCCCACTTTTATCCCATGCTGAAACAGGTGTTTTGAAGTTGTAGTCCTCTTTGGCATTGTTCGTACAATAATAACCTGCTATCCGGAGGTATTCGGTAAAGCAACGAACGTTGTCAGGAACCACCGGCGAATAACTTGGAATACCAATAGAAGGTTGATTTACCGGACTGTACCCGTTGTATGTCCTCATATTGTGTGTTCCCAGGGTGGTGGGATACATCCCGGTAATGAGGGCACTTCTGGACGGGGCACAGACCGGAACAGTGGCAAACGCGTTTTCAAAAACGATTCCTTCGCCAGCAATTCTCTCCAGTGTAGGCAGGCTAACCGTTGAGTCTCCGTACATCGGGAAAAAATCACTCCACTGGTCTTCGCAGACAATCCATAGAATATTGGGTTGATCCTGCTCCGATTCCACCGGCTCGTTCCTGCAGGACCCAGAAAAGAGCAGGATGATGTTGAATATCCATGTAGTAATGCGTACCATGTTTTTTATATTTATTGAAATTTCATCATTAATAGGATAAAGATAACGAATAGGAACGTATGGCAGAATTTCGGTCCATGAAACGATTTCCCGTTTAAAAAAATAGCATTTGGCCCGTTTACTTTGTTACATTATACCCAGGGTTGCCCCTGTGAAATAGACACTTTATATGCCAGGTCGTGAAAACAATAAGTTATTTTATTATCCAAATCTCTCGTTTCAACGACGCATTTTATTTCACAGGGTTACCCTGGGCTAAAAGGGTGTCGCTCCTATGGAGCTAATATTAATCTATAATAAATAACCGCCGGTGCGAACCGGTGGTCCTTAATCACTGACTATTTCCAACCCTAAAGGGGTTGAATTTCCAATTTGAAGTATTAAATCTTCAACCCCCTACCTGCCTGCAGGCAAGTTCACCATGACGACCACCACTTCCCTCCTGACACGACGCTAGCAATATTAGTTAAATAGATCAGCGGATCACCCTGTTATTTCCGTAGAAGGAAGCCATCGATACCCACCAGGTAGCCACCGGAATAGCCTGCTGATCGTACATCCTTACCGATCAGTTCCAGCACCAGCTCATTTACTCCTTCCTTCATTTCCACCCTGCCGAATGAAATACGTCCGGTTGGTTCCACCGTCGATGCATATCCATCCACCAGTTCCCCGACCGGTTGTCCGTTGACCTGGAGCTTGAATATACCGTAGTCACGGGCGCGGGTAAAGAAGCCGGCAACATCGTATGTGCCGCTCTCGGGTACTTCCAATGGTATTGTCAGCCGGTCGCCCGGGGAAGCTTCAACCCACCACAATTGGGCATTACCTCCCCATATTCCTTTAAATGATGACATATCCTGCACGCGCAGTGAGCCACCCGTCCCCCTTGTTCTGTCTATCAACGATTCTGCTTCAATTGTGGGTATCCGGGTACGACCAACGTATGCATAGTGCTTTTCCATCCTTGCATACATTTCTTCGATAATTTCCGGGTATTTTGATGAAAGGTCAAAATGTTCGCCCGGATCCTGGTTAAGCTGGTAAAGCAGGGGTGGGTCATGCGGAACAGGTGGACCATCCGGGTAAGCAGTCTGTGTGATGAAGTGAGCTTTCCATGGGCCAAGCCGGGCGGCATAAACCCGGTCGCCACGGTAGTAGGCAAAAAAATCGCGTGGCGACTCTGCTTCACCCTTCAGAGAGGGAAGAATGTTGAATCCGTCAAGCTCCCGATCCGGAGGGGAGATTCCTGCAAGAGCTGCAGCAGTTGGTAACAGGTCCAACGAGCTGACAATCTCATGTGAGGTCACACCCGAAGGGATTGTGCCCGGCCACCAGGCAATCATGGGTTCACGCATCCCCCCTTCCCATGTTGTTCCTTTGCCTTCACGCAACAATCCGGCTGACCCCCCGTTAAACCCCTGCACAAGCCATGGTCCATTGTCGCTGGTGAAAATGACAAGCGTATTTTCTGCATTGCCCGTCTCCCGGATTGCCTTCAACACCTCCCCCACACTCCAGTCGATCTCTTCCACCACGTCCCCGTAAAGCCCGCGTGCACTGGTATCAAAAAAATCCGGCGAAGCGAACAAGGGGACATGGGGCATCGTATGAGCAAGATAAAGAAAGAAGGGTCCGTCTGCATTTTCATGAATAAAACGAACCGCTTCCTCAGTATACCGTTTCGTGAGAGTAGTCTGTTCTGCCGGCCGCTCAATAATAACAGTATCCCGGATAAGGGGAACGTTCCAGTATCCAGGCTTCCCGTCCCGGGGGGGTGCAATGTAGTCCATGTCGTTCGAATAGGGCAGACCGAAAAAGGTGTCAAAACCCTGGGTTGTCGGTAAAAATTCGGGGAGGTGACCGAGGTGCCACTTTCCAATCGCCATCGTAGCGTATTCACGCTGCTTGAGCACCTCTGCAATAGTAACCTCCTCGGAAGGCAGCCCCACCCTGTCATTCGGGAAGAGTACACGTCCCGGTAGGAGCCCTCCCACCAAGCCGGTACGGAGAGGATATCGACCGGTCATGAGGGCTGCACGGCTGGGTGTACAAACTGATGCTGCAACATAAAATTGTGTGAACCGCATGCCTTCCTGAGCCATCTTATCCAGGCTTGGAGTCCGGATGGTCGGGTGTCCGTAAACACCCAGATCCCCATATCCCAGGTCATCGGTAAATATGATCACCAGGTTGGGAGGCTGATCAGCGGATCTGCCCTGACCCATTGATGCAAAACTGAAAAAGAAGAACAAAAATATCAGGAAGGTGTTGTTGAAAACGATGGGGTGTTTCATGACTCAATGTGTTGATTTATCGAAAAATTAACGTTCCCTTAAAGATAATGTATTTCTCCTGTATCACCGTACTGTTCTGCTCAAGATGGATTGGAAGACTATCACATAAAAGGAATATCCCACGGGAATGGATTGCGTTTTGAGGAAAACCCGGCTTCAACCATCATCCCACCCCATAGCAAAACAAAATTCAGAAACAACATGACGGTAACCGTCGGACATACTATACTGGCTGTTCCCGGAGTCGGCGGGGTCCGTTTTGAGGATGTATATCGGATAACTGATAACGGAGGGGAGGTCTTATATCCTTACCCGTTCGATTATCTTCTTTGATTACTCAGGTTGGTATATTAATCTTCAAAAATATCAATGACAACATTCCGTAGGGGGGTGTATCAAAAGGTTACCAAATAGGGAATGCAAAGCCAATCACCTGGAGAACCAGGTTCACGGATTATCAAAAAATCGTTATATTTTAGATAAAAGGATCTTTATATATTAAATAATTGATTATGTTTGTAAATAGAACAACCCGGATGTGCAGGAATTTCGATTTGGTTGGATCAGCCTCAACCATAAAGTTTGAGCCGGTAAATCTCATTATAAACTGATAATATGAATTACCTGTGGTTATTGTGTATCGCTGCTTCCCTGATAGTTTTAGAACTCACTTTACTGTTTTTTAAAAGGTATAAAGACCGTAAACTTAAGGATAAATCAGTACGAAAAGAATTGGATAAAGGATCTCATTGCCAGGAACGTGAGGATTGCTGGTGTTGCAAATACAAGCTCTCCAATGAGAAAAAAGAGGAGATCCTTAAGGAATTTGACGAACTGTGTTGTGGCAAGAGTATTGAATCAATAGTAAATAACAAATGACAACATAGTAGCTCATGGAATCGACCAGATGATCAGATGGAAAGATGTTCATTAGCGATACATCGATAAACTTTCCTCTATACCCGAATTCCCGGTTGGCATAACCTGGTATTCGTTTGGTATATTTTATTTTTTACTTTCAACTATTCACCCTAATTTGAGCCATTCTCATCACGGATCCTTTTTATCCTGGATCAGGATAGGACAATTGTTTGTTTTATGGCGGACTAGGCAAGGTATGGCTTAAATAACTAAAAAATTGAATACTATGAAAAAAAAACAG
This sequence comes from uncultured Rikenellaceae bacterium, assembly GCA_964612275.1. Taxonomy (GTDB): domain Bacteria; phylum Bacteroidota; class Bacteroidia; order Bacteroidales; family VadinHA17. The sequence continues at coordinate 36,333 of CAZTES010000003.1, read as the reverse complement.
AACTTTTACCTTGGAATTGCAATTGCAATGACTATCGGCTCCATTCTGCAAATTAGCGGAACAATCAGGTACTTCATCAGGCACCCTGATGATACCGCCGGCAAAATCATATTCATAACGGTCAGCGTTTTATTTGTTTTATTAACTTCCGGATCTTATATACAATGGAGAAATGCAAAAAGTTAATGCGTTGAGCCAGACAGATGAATAAAAAAAAGGAGGAACAAGATGGGATGTTTTTTTTTAAATATTTTAACCCAGATGAAAATCAAAAAAACAACAGAAAATTACTTATGAAGAAAAAAAAGATCCCGGCATTCTTTTTTGTTTTGCTGATTGTGATGGCAGTTTTTTTGCTGAACATGACATTTATCGGCAAAATTTCGGACAGGGTGCTGATGGTTTTACGGATCGGATTAACCCTTTTGTTTTTTGCAGCATGGAGTTTCTCTAAATGGAAGAAGCAGGCCCATTTCAAAAACCTGGCATTCACCCTGATGGTCATAAACCTCGCCTTTTTCATTGTATCATTTTTCACTGCTGAGTTATGGAACCTTAATTTAGAAAGTGCCAGGAGTATAGCCTTAATCAAACTGAGCGACAGTTTCTTCATCAGTCTGGTATTGATCATCTCCTTTCTACTGGGAGGCTACAAACTGAGAGAGATATACCTACACAAAGGCAGATTCAGTCTGGGTATAATCATCGGTTTAATTTCCTTTATTCTAATGGGATACTTTGCATTAAATACTGTGGAACAACCCGTTGAATCAAACTTTCTGAAAAGAAACATCCTATGGATTTTGCTGTTTGTTTTTTCCAATGCTTTTATGGAAGAGTTGCTTTTCAGGGGCATATTTTTGAAACAATTGAATGATCTTTTTACACCATTCTGGGCAATATTTTTAACCGCTTTCGTATTCGGTGCTGCACATCTGCAAGTCACCTATACATCGGATGCAGTCATTTTTTCCGGAATCGTATTCCTGCTTGGATTGATCTGGGGATTTCTGATGCACTACACAAAAAGCATCATCGCATCACTTTTCTTTCATGCAGGAGCTGATTTATTGATTATTCTCCCGATTTATTCTTCTTTCGGGGTAATTGCTTAATTTCTGGTAACTGGAAAAACAGATTATAAGGATGGGATGATCTTACCCTCTCTTCTGAAAATGAATTTAAAAATCTCATACTGCATTTTCTTCTCTTTCATTCTTCGTACAGGGAGCCTTTCCCAAAACCTGTCAAAGCAGGAAGTAGTTGAGGAACTCCAAATTGTGCAAGCAACATTCGAGGAGCTGCATCCCGGTTTCACATTGTACCGGAGCACACCCGAGATCAACTTAAAAATTGACAGTCTTAATTTGGTGATCAAGCAATCCGATAGCCTGACTCTCCGGGAATGGTTGTTTCACATCAGTGAAATAACCGGTTTTGTTCGATGTGGCCATACGGTTGCCTATTCTCCAACACCATTGAGCAAATATTTCCTTCCGTTTTCTGTTGAGTTGAAGGATATTAAATTATATGTTTGTGATTGGTTCGACAGCACGATTGCTGTCCCTCCGGATTACAGAGAGATCGTTACAATAGATGACACTCCTGTCCGTGATATCGTGAATGCCCTGGTACAGCGAATCTCCACAGACGGGTACAATGAATCTGCAAAACTGTTCAGAGTACAATCTGATTTCCCCATACTTTACAAAAGATACTTTGATTGCAAATCGACAGTTAACCTGGAACTTAGATCACCAACAGGAGACACAATAAGAAAAGCTATCCCAGCAAAGACCAAAAAGGAAAAATTAATGAACAAAGGAGGGATAGGAGAAGGAATGGCCATGGAAATAAATGAAGGGGGTTCAGCTTATTTGAGATTACCGACTTTTTATACAAAAGTATTGAAGGCGAACGATATCCATTACAAATCCTACATTAAGAATTTCTTTAAGGAAACCGGGGAGAAAAACTGTGAAGAGATAATCATCGATATTCGTGGAAACCAGGGAGGAAGCGTTCATATGGCAGGGTATCTTGCCTCATTCATTATCGATTCAACCTTTACCTTTTTTAAATCTGTTGAATTGAAAAGCATGGATAAAGTAACCTATGATCACTTTATTCAGAAAGATCAGTTCTACCGGTTTCGCCATATGATCACCCGTAAGAAAGGGGAAAAGAGGTATTACACCCTCCACCGTGAATTAAAGCCCCGGAAACCGCATCGGTTGAGTCCGCAGGAAGAAGTCCAAATTACCGTATTAATTGACCATAATACATTCTCTGCTGCAACCATGTTTGCTGCACTTCTCAAGGCGAAATCGGATGTTATCTTTGTTGGGGAGGGGACCGGAGGAACATGCATCGGAAGTGGATTAAGCCCAGTTAAACTGACACTTCCATACAGTGGGATTGTTGTTGAAATGCCGTTAGCCTATATTTATTTATCCATCCAAAGGTTACAAAAGGACGAGCTTTATCAGGGTGTACAACCTGATTTTTCAAAAAATCCAATACCTGAATTCCAGTGATATCCTTTTTGTTATAATAATGAATGGGTAAAAAGCAAAATGTAGTCGTCTGACACTTGATTGGAATTGTAACAACTTATTCTTTGTTTGATACAATGTTGTACGAAAACGCAATTATCTATTTCATGAGTGGAACGGGTAACTCTTACCGGGTTTCGAAATGGATTGAGGACAATGCTGAAAAATTCACATCAAAGGCTAAGGTTCTTTTTACCAGGATGGTCAGGAAGGAGGATCTGGATGGAAAAACGAATAATAAAATCGTTGGGATTGTATTTCCCACCCATGGATTTACCATGCCATGGGAAATCCTGAAATTTGTTTGTCGACTGCCCCGAACAAATACTGCTCATGCGTTCTGTATTGCCACAAGAGCATCCCTGAAAATAGGACGTGTGATTTTTCCCGGTATGAGTGGTAGCGGAACATTTATAGTCGCACTGATACTGGCATTAAAAGGGTACAAAGTCCGCGGTGTAATGAGTGTCGATATGCCGTCTAACTGGTACCTGGTGCATCCAATTCAACGGATTAAAAGGCAGAAAGAGATTCTTAACCGTTCCCGGAAAAGAGTTACCAGTTTTACATCAAAAGTTTTTTCCGGGAAGAAAGTCTGGTTTACCCTGAATAACCTCTATGAAATAACCGATGGGATCCTCCTCTCACTGGTTTCAGCAGGATATGTATTCATCGGACGTTTTTTCCATTCTAAGCTTTTCATTGCCAATTCAAACTGCAATGCATGTGGTATCTGTGTGCACAATTGTCCATTCGGAGGAATAGAACTGAGGGGTAAAAAGAACCCCAAACCATTCTGGACGTACCGGTGTGAGAGTTGCATGAAATGCGCTTCCATTTGCCCCCATAATGCAATTGACATGGGACAATCATGGGGTGTGTTACTCTATTTTATTGCGGTATTACCGGTTTCTGTCTATCTGTTGACATACCTAAATAATTACTTGCCTGGCATGGATGATTTGAAAGGCAGTTGGATAAGTGATTTGATTGATATCCTTTTCTGGTATCCTGCGATTTTTATTTCATACTACATTTTTCATTTATTGAACAGAATACCTTTTATCAACTGGATATTTACCCACACCACGTTGACTCATATTAAATCCTGGGGGCGGCATAAGGAACCTGACACAGATCTTATTAATTTCATTAAGAGGAATGATAAGGATTGAATATCTTGTTAATCCTTTCATATGCTAATTAACCAGCATGAGATACCAGAGAATCAGGCAGCGGAAAAAATATTTGCTTCTTAGTAAATCCGATATTGTGTCAGTTTGTTTACTAAATTTGCTGGTTTTCATTTAAATCCAGGAAATCGTAAGTATCGGGGTACCCTGCGACAATAATCTTCAAAGGATTTGCCAAATGTTCTCTGAAGATTTTCTTCTTCAGTCACAACCATCATATGAGCGAGTATAAAGTAAATCACTATCCAGGGTATGAAATACCAGGAGGGGTATAGTAAAGCAAATCCAATTAAGAAAAAAGTATAAAATATCAGCTGTGGATTTCGTGAGAACCTGTAAAAACCGGTTTCTTTCAGGTTATCTAGTTTTACTCCTATCGTTTTCGCATATCCTAATGATCCCATTGAAACAAGTATAAGAAATAAACTAATTCCTAACAGGACTATACCAAACAAATTCAAAATGCCATTTTCAGACAAAGAAGGTAATGAAAACCAACTGGCAGGCAGAAACAGGTAGGAAAGACACCCATGAAAGAAAAAAACCAAAACTTGAAGGAGGGTTATAAACCATTTTAAGCTTTTATTTTTCTTGTACTCCCGGCGGATAATAATTCTGAATACAAAAAAACTGTAAAGAATTACAAAAATACTTGCTGTTAAAAAACGTATAATTTCCATATTATCAAAAAATTTTGTTTACAATAACACTTCGACGCAGGAAAGTGAGTTCTACACGGTCAACCTCACCTGAATTATTTCTGTAGAATTTAAGGGTCCAGGGATTCTGGCTGCAATAAAACAGGTCTTCCCCTATCGGGTACAGTTCATCAAGGCCATAATCATCAAGCATCAGGGTTTCTCCATCCAGAAAAATCCTTATTCCCAGTCCCTCAGTTGCTCCCTCCCAGGTATATCGACCAATATACTCCTCAAATAGTTTCAGATCGATGGGAATGGGATCGGGTCTTTTAAAATCATACTCCATCGGGGTTTTTCCCTCATTGTCTTTCGCATCCGGCGATACCCCCTTATCAATGAGTAGATCATAAAGATGCCGGTGACCGCATTTTGCTGCAAGATGCAATGCATTCCAGCCCTCCCTGGTCGATTCATCAGGTCTTGAGCCGTTTTCAAGAAGGTATGCGATCACATCTTTGCACCCCCGCTGAACCGCCCGCAACATGGGTGTGTACTCACCGTAAACATCTCTGATCTTCAGGCAGGGAGGTCCTCCTTTTTGAAGTAGAAGTTCCAGCATATCCGGACAGTTGTGCTGGCAGACCGAATGGGCTACAGTAGTATTTGATCTGGTTATGATATGTACGTCTGCTCCTGCTTCCAGAAGAAACTGAAATATATCCCACCGGGCATATGTAGCTGACAAACTCAAGGGAGTATGCCCAATGATATCCGGGGTGTCTATCAGATTTGGGTCAGCAGTAAGGATCAGTTTTACCTTATCTAAATCTCCCATCTTAACAGCATCATGAATTTCACCTGCAGTAATGTAACCTTTACAACCAAAATAAATCTGGATGATGATCAGGCAGGCTGGAAGAATTTTCCCTGTGAAACCTTTACCACGATATTCATTTTTCTTCAACATGATGCGAAGAATTATTCTGTATATTCCTGATCATTTCAAGAAAACCGTCCCGGTAAGCATTGCCTATCGGGATCCTTTTATCATTAATGATCACCACTTTCGATTCTACCCTGTCAATGCAATCCACATGAATAATGAAGGATCGGTGTGTCCGTATGAACCGCTCTTTTGGCAAAAGGTCCAGCATATTCCGGAAATTCATCAGGGTCATGATCCTGCCTTCCTTGGTGTGGATGGAAAGGTAGTCCTTCATCCCTTCAATATAATAGATGGATTGCAGATCAATTTTTTTCAGGTGTCCCTCAGTCCGGATAAAAATGTATCCCTTTTCATGGGACGAAATAATCCCTTGAGTGGCTGATTGATTTGTACTTCCCGGTTTTTCAGAAAGCAATTTGTCCTGGACTTTGAGTACTGCCTTTAAAAACCGATCGAAAGAAATGGGCTTTAGCAAATAATCCACCACATCGAGTTCAAATCCCTTCAGTGCATACTGATCATAGGCAGTGGTAAACACAACCAGGGGCCTGTTATCCATCACTTCCATGAACTGAATACCGGTGATATCAGGCATCATGATATCAAGAAAGATCAGATCAACCTGATGGTTCTGAAACCAGTCCAGGACTTCCATCCCACTCTCAAAAAGTCCTTCCAGTGAAAGAAAAGGTATGCGTTCTGCATAATCCCGGATCAGATCCAGGGCCAGGGGTTCATCATCAATTGCAATACAACGTATCATTATTTGTTTAACTTGATTTCAAGATATGCCTGATAAATTCCATTCTGATCGGAAATTTTTAGTTTATGCCTGTGTTGATACAGTATCTCGAGTCTTTTTCTCAGGTTCGATAAACCAATTCCCTCTGTCTGGTCTTTTTCAATTACCCTTTCCGGAATAGAATTCCTTACGTTAAAAATTAACCTGTTTGATCGCACATCAAGTTCGATTTTTATGGCCGGAACTTTCGCTTTTTTATCTCCATGTTTGAATGCATTTTCAACAAATGGGATCAACAGCATCGGAGCGATTTCAAGTTCCCCCATCTCCCCGTCAATCGTATACTTAACCGAACCCGGATCACGCAGGCGCAGACGTTGCAATTCAAGATAATTCTCAAGATATTCCACCTCCTTCTCCAATGAAACCCGGTCCGCCTGAGTATCGTAAATCAGGTACCTCATGATACCAGATAATTTCACCATCGCATCCAGTGCTCTATCATCGTGCCGGTTAGCAAGACTATAGATATTATTCAGCGTGTTGAACAGAAAATGCGGATTGATCTGGGATTTCATCAATGCCAGTTCGCTTGCCTGGTTTTTATTTATTAACTCTAATCGTATTTGTTGGTTCCGGAACCAATCTACTCCAAATCGGATAACGATAGACAACAATGAAATATAGCAGGAGATTATCATGCCCCTTACATACCTTCTCCACCATAAATCAGTCCATTGGTCAGATGCTGTGAGTTCCTTGATTGGATTTGTGGTATCGACCAGCCATATGATATTACCGGTAATGGTAATTGTAACAATACTTAATAGCAAAAATGTAAGTATCTTCCTTCGTGCAAGAATGCGTGGTACCAAAAAAGAATAGAATAAATAGAATAACGGGATGCAATAAAGTAATGATTGTACATTGCGTAAAACATCTGCAAAATACTCAGGAGACTTTGATGTTACAGCACCCATTAATAAGATTGCAGTGAACACAATCCACAAAGCAACATGCAATATTACTTCAGCAAGTCTCGACATGAAAAGCAAACCTTATTCAAATGTAAATTTACATTAATAATGACTGCGAGACAATCCATTAATTCATAAATCGACCAAATGATCCGATTGGTTGATATCCGGTAAGAAAGAATCGATAAACCATTCCAGTTATGGGATTTATATTCCATCTGCCTGATGTTTAATATCCTCAACTCACTTGCAAACGGGAATGGAATAGGATTGGATACTCAGATTGTTTTGAGCATTGCATTTCCACTCTTTCTGTTAATCGTTGAGTTTTTGATTTACAATAAGAAATGCTCTTTAGCTCCATAGTTACTCAGGAGTAGTCTCCTAAAGATGGTCAGAAAATCTCCGATACTGTAAGAAGGGGTAAACACAACATGGTGATATCCAGCAAAACGAAAGGAAAATGGTTTATCTCCATTGATTCACATCCACTCTGCTTTCGACGTATTCGATATCCCGGATCGGTTGGGTTGGAAAGAAGTTAACATTCAGCAGTTCTTCCAGGGAATCGATGGTTACGGCAAACGTAAAAATGTCGGCCGGGTTGGATTCGTTCTTCATCAGGAGCCCAATGCCCTTGTAGGTTGGATAGGATATATCCACGATAATTTTAAAATAATAGCCGGGTACTCCAATGCTGTTTTCCCCGATCGTTTCCTCCACATTCATCAGGACCGGTCCGGTGATCACATAAATGCTATCGTTTTCGACCGCCCAGGTGCGGACCCTATTCTCAAGCCGCTTCCAAATTCCCTGGTTGAAACCGGCAACCTGGGGGCTCATGTTGCTTAATAAGAATGACTCACTCATGGCTATTTCCGACCAGGTCATATCCCCGGCAGGGACGAGGTGCCCCCGGTGGTAACCGCTTCCCCGGTAATCACCCAGTTGAGCTGATCCTGTCACTACTGCAGTATCCGGTCTGAAATCATCACTCCGGGGTATGTTCCCTCTTTCCACCATCTCCCTGGTGAGTATATAAGCCGTCCAGTCTGCCTGCTCATACATCTCGTTATAGGATAACCAGAAACCGGTTTTTTTGAGTAGCTGGGCAGTGGTATCCACTGTAATTCCATCCCCTATCTCATCGATCATGAGTACGATGGGAGGAGCAGAAAGGCGCGCAGTAATTGTAGAAATAAATTGTCCCAAGCGGGAATGAAAGATCACAGCTAGGAGGATCAATACTGTAATTGTCATCCATACAATTCTCTTTTTCATGCTTTTATGACGGATTTATCCATGGTTTACATCTTGTGTTATATCAACCTTATTTCGCTGTAGAGGTCATTTCCTCCGCCAATCGGGCGCCTACTCCGCTAAAGGCGGATTCAGCGACTGCGTGCGGATCGGAATCTGTTTTCACATTAATGAGATGCTGAAACAAGTTCAGCATGACGATTTGCATTTCCATGCTTGACACAGCGCTTGTCCCAATCCTGAGTAGCCAAGATCAGGAAAGGACTTGACCTCCGGTCAGTTATTCCGGGACGCGGTATACTTCGATGGTTGAAATGACCGGTGGTGCCATGGCATCCAGAGTTATTCTCAATGCCTCCGTTTCAACCATTGGGAATTTCACGATCCGGCGGTTTCCGATTGTAGTTCCGGTTGCCACTTCCTGATACTCCCCTCCCATCATCGCTTCAACGGTAAAGGAGCAAATGCGCTGACCCAAACGGATATATTCCCTGATCAGCAAAGCATTCACCATCACCGGTTCCTGAAAATCGAACTCAAGCGAGGAATTCAGGACAGCATCATTCACTGCCCAATAGGTATCATTATTCCCATCATTAACCATTGCAGCACTATATTTCCGAGACCTGCCCCTCACATCAGAGGCAGAACAATCTGCATCACGTACATAGTCGATTGAAAACGCTTCATCGACATATTTCTTCAATCCCATCAATGCCTTCACATCGTTTTCATGGATCAGCCCCCGCCGGTCAACCGGAAGGTTCAGGATGAAATTACCATTCATTCCAACCGAATGGTACCAGTTATCAACCAATTGTTTTATCGATTTCACTTTGTTATCTTCTGCCGGGTGATAGAACCAACCTGGCCGGATGGATGTATTCACTTCAGCCGGGAGCCACAGATCCCCGTTTTCCTGACCTTTTTGTAGTATCTCATTTACTCCACCCACACCCGGGTACAACCGGCCGCTGTTCATGGTACACCAGTTTGTTTCTGCAGCATACCCCTGCTCGTTGCCAATCCAGCGAATATCCGGTCCGCCATCACTGAACATGCACGCCATGGGTTGCAAGTCTCTGACAATTTTGTGGGTATTTGCCCAGTCATAATAAGTCCTGTTATCAATTCTCCTCATTTCATTTGCCCCTCCATAATACCCGTCACCACCATTGGCTCCATCAAACCAGACTTCAAAGATTTCACCATAATTCGTCAGTAATTCCTTTAACTGGTTCCTGTAATAGGTGATGTATTCAGCGGTGCCATAAGCAGCATGGTTCCGGTCCCAGGGAGAAAGGTATATCCCCAATTTCAAACCGTACTCATCGCATGCCTCCCGCAGTTCCTGAAGGATATCCCCTTTTCCACCCCGGAAGGGTGAATTTTTTATCGAATGTTCGGTATAGGCTGATGGCCAGAGGCAAAACCCGTCGTGGTGTTTTGCGGTGATCACAATCCCTTCCATCCCGGCTTCTTTCGCCACCCTTGCCCATTGCCGGCAATCCAGTTCAGTTGGGTTAAAAATAGCAGGGTCTTCATCTCCATAACCCCACTCCTTGTCGGTAAATGTATTGGGACTGAAATGGATAAAAGCATAATACTTCAGTTTGTGCCATTCCAGCTGACGCTCGCTTGGAACTACTCCATAGGGTTGCGGATCACCTGGCCCAGAACAGTGAATTAGTAAAATCGAAACAAACAAGAAGAGCAGTTTTTTCATTTGAGGAAGATCTTGAATGAGAAAATGGATAAAACAACAACGGGAAAAAGGTTATCCCAAAATAGGGAATTTCCAAGGATAATCCATCCCGGGAGTAAAAAAAATGATACAACGGAACCATTTATAAAAGCAGACAGGTAGGAAATGGCAGAACTTTTATATATTTCAGGTCCGGTTATTCCGATACTCTCTTCTTTCATGGAATACATGGGACCGTATATCTTTTTTGAGTAAATTTACCCAAACCCGCAATGCGGTGAATCTGAAAGCACTCCTTCGAACAATTTTACAAAAGAAAAAGAGTTCCGCTCTTATCCTCCTTGGAATCGTTATCGGAATGACCAGTGTGATCCTGATCTATTTGTGGTTAGTCTATCAGGCTACCTTTGACCGTTTTCATGAAAAGTATGATCAAATCTACCGGGTGATCATTGCTCAATCAGGTGCCAACAATTCTGCAGGGTTCGCTGAGATGCATGCCGATATTCAACCCTTGTTACAGGCAAACATACCGGAAATTGGCTATTGTGCACGTTTCAAACCATTCGACAGATGTGTTGTGCAAAAGGGAGAAAAACTATTTTATGAGTCCGGAATTGCAGCGGTTGATTCATCTTTCTTTAATATATTCTCATTTTCTATTATGGCATCGAATGGGAATAAGCCCATGAGAGATCCTTTTGAGGTATACATCAGTGAGGAAACTGCAAATAAATATTTTGGGAACAGATCAGCCATCAACCAGTCTTTCAAGATTGATTCGCTCGTTGTAATGGTTGGCGGTGTGTTTAAATCCTGGCCGGATAATTCCCATCTCACGTTTGATATCCTCATACCCCATGATCTTCTAAAGCGATTTGGTATTACGCATCCCTGGAACAACTATTGTTATGTTACCCTTGAAAACCAACCCGATATTCCCGCTTTGGACAGGAAAATATCGGAACTGGCAAAACAAAACAATGAAATCATTTCACGGTTACAGATGGAACCGGGACTTCAGGCTCTATCGGATATCCATTTCACTACCGGACTTGGATCAGAAGTCGCCCGAACCGAGCGAAAATCGAAACTCTATTTTTTTGGTGTCATTGCACTTCTTATCTTAATTTTTTCGGTCATTAACTTCACTATTTTCGTTTTCGTTGACCAGCTAAAGAACCTGAGAAATATCGCTATTAAAAAGACCTTGGGTAACAGCAGGAGGAAACTATTCATGGAATTGATGACCAAATCAATGATTTTCATTACTGTTTCATTTTTTATTTCGGCAAGTATTGTAGAACTGGTAAAACCCCAATTTATCAATTTCACAAATGCCAATATCAGTGAAACAGGGATAGGATTTTTTGGAGGATTGCTTTTATATGGAATATTTACACTGGCCGTTGTTGTTGGCGGATTGTATCCCAACCTGTTACTCTCCAGTCTCAGTCCTTCATTTATTTTCAGAATTGATAGCAGCTTCAAAACACGAAATATAAAGACAAGGAATATTCTATTAATCATCCAGTTTGCCGTATCCATGGTTTTAATTGTCTGTACAATTATCAGTGTCAGGCAGTTGAATTTTATGCTTACCTATGACCTGGGATTCAACCGCAAGAATATCATCATGATTCCTGCCCGTGAACCATTTGTTGAAAGGTTTGACCTAATAAAGCAGGAATTACTGAAGAATCCCTTTATCGAGGGTATCACCCTTCAGAGCAGGCCGTTCTTTTCAGGCGGTCAGGATTATGTCTATTGGGAAGGGCAGCAAGAAAATGAGAATGTTATTGTGGATATTTTTGCGGTTGAATATAATTTTTTAAATGTTATCGGGATGAAGCTCACTGCAGGGCGTAATTTCACTCAGGATATCCTGTCTGACAAGACAGAAGCGTTCATTATTAATCAAAAAGCTGTAGATCAGATAGGGCTTGAAAATCCTGTTGGTAAACGATTGTGGAATAGCCAGCGGAGAGGTGAGATAATCGGTGTTGTTCATAATGCTCATTTCAGATCATTAAAGAAAGACGTTGAACCGGCTGTATTTTATATCTATGATTCATTCATACTGCCCTGGATGTATAACCAGGGCAGTATTCTGGTAAAATTCCCGGAGGGAAGGGAAAATGAGATTATTGCGATCATGAAGAAACTCTGGGAAGAGTACAATCCGGAACAACCCTTTGAATATGAATACCTCGATAAACGTTTTGATTCTCTCTATGAAAATGAAAAAAGAAACACCCTGCTTTTTGAATTCTTCTCAGCAGTTGCTATTATCATATCCTGTCTTGGATTATATGCTGTGGTATCTCATGTTTCTAAAGAGCGATCAAAGGAGATAGGAATCCGAAAAGCAATGGGTGCCGCCTCGCCGAATATCGTTTCTCTCTTTTCAATAAATCTTTTCTGGAACCTGCTGGTTTCATCCATCATTTCCATTCCAATTGCCTATTACCTGATGGACAATTGGCTCCAACATTTTACGCAACGGTTTCCAGTCCAGGCATGGATATTCTTGTTTGCTTTTGTTTTTACAGCGCTTGTCTCTTACCTTACCATGATATTCAATATCATAAAAGTTGCTGGACAAAATCCGGTGGAAAGCTTGCGGTATGAGTGAATCAGGAAAAAATAATGGTTAGCAGGCCATGTCAAAAGCAGACAAAGCCATACCACCTCAGCCGCCAGCGCAACGTTAATTCACCTGTTCGTGCTTCTTTCTATTAAAGTTTGGATTTGTCGATATAGGTAGGTGCATTCTTTGGGGCAACACCCCGTTTAACTTCCCGGTAATGGGCGTATGTCAAGGGTGTTTTCCCGGGATCAATCATCTCATTGTTTACAATTTCTCCGATAAACATCAGGTGCGTTCCAACATCATATTCCTGCTCCACTCTGCATTCAAACCAGGCTATTGTATCTTCCATTACGATTGGAACGCCGGTGGTTCCGTGCCTGTATTCAATCCCTTCAAACTTGTCAATATCAGCACCGCTCTTATAACCGAAACTGCCAATGATGGCAGCTTTTACATCCTGGTGTAAAACCGAAACAGAAAAATGTCTGCTCTTTTGAATAAGGGAAGCCGTGTAATTATCCTTGTTGCAGCTAATCGCCAGTTTGGGTGGCTCTGCTGTCACCTGGAAAACGGTATTAGAAATGTAACCGTTCAGTTTTTTTTCAGCGGCTGAACTCACAATATACAATCCATAGGTGAGTTTAAAAAAAGCTTCAATGTTCATGATATTTTTTTTATTTACCGGATCCGTTCATTCTGAAGAAAAATTGCAGGACCGGTTCGATAATCGTAATAAAATAATAGAACAGAATTGTAATGTAACAAAAAAATGAATAGACCGGTTTTAAATTAACATTCATCATGCATTCCATAAAAATGGTGATACAGAAGAGGGGAGAACATGCTGTTAAAAACTATTCGAGAAAAAAAACGGGAATATTTTTATATTTAATTTTCTTTCTGCCATTTTTATATTCTTAAATTTCCAACAATGGCATACGGTTTTCTTGATTTGCTGAAGCTTATTGGCTCGCTAGGAGTCTTCCTGTATGGGATGAAACTCATGAGTGAAGCACTTCAAAAGGTTGCAGGTGACAAGATGCGAAATATCCTTGCAGCCATGACATCCAGGCGGTTTTTTGGGGTATTTACCGGTCTCCTGATCACTGCGGTCATCCAGTCCTCTTCAGCAACTTCGGTAATGGTAGTCAGTTTTGTGAATGCTGGTCTTCTGAGTCTGACAGAATCAGCCGGCGTCATTCTTGGTGCTAATATTGGCACAACGGTTACAGCCTGGATCATTTCCATTTTTGGATTTAAGGTAAACATCAGTGCACTTTCCCTGCCTCTTATCGGAATCGGATTCCCTCTCATTTTTTCAAGAAATACCGCGCGCAGTGCCTGGGGTGAAGTAATCATTGGATTTGCACTGCTGTTCCTGGGTCTTGAGTTCTTAAAATCAACTGTTCCAAATATCAATGATCACCCGGAAATTTTAGAATTTTTATCCCGATTTTCAAATTCCGGATTATCCGGAACACTTCTTTTCCTGTTCATTGGAACTGTACTGACAATCGCCATCCAGTCATCAAGTGCTACAATAGCGCTCACACTCGTCATGTGCAACAGCGGCTGGATAAGTTTCGACCTGGCAGCAGCGATGATATTGGGAGAAAATATTGGAACCACTATTACTGCTAACATTGCTGCAGCAGTGGTAAATACAACCGCCAAACAGACTGCACGGATTCACTTCATGGCTAATGTGTTCGGAATCCTATGGATGTTAATAATTTTTAAACCATACCTGGTAATGATTGACAGGCTGATGGTTGCCTGGGGTGGCGAGTCTCCTTTTTCCAATGTCGGAAGCATACCCATCGCTCTGTCTATTTTTCACTCATCATTCAATATATTGAATGCCTCCGGTTTGATCTGGCTCATCCCCATGCTGACTAAACTATCAAAACGGCTGGTACGACACGACAGTGATGAGGAAGAATTCCACCTGAAATACATTAACATTGGAATGATCTCCACCTCAGAGCTTGGTCTTTTGCAAGCGAAAAAGGAGATTGAACTCTATGGCCAGAGAGTTCAGAAGATGTTTAACCGGTTTAAAAAATTATTTTCCGAGCATAAGGAAAACAAATTTGAAAAGACCTGCAGGAAAATCGAGGATTACGAAAATGCAAACGACCAGACTGAGGTTGAAATTGCCAAATACCTTACAAAACTGAGCGAAAGTGAATTGAGTAGGTTGTCATCCAACCGGTTACAGTCCATGTTTACCATCATCAGTGAAATTGAATCCATTTCTGATTGTATCTATAATCTATCAAAGACTATGATCAGAAAGAGAAAAAAACGCATTAAGTTTTCAGAAAAATTAAATGAAAATCTGCTTCAGATGTTCAGTTTGATCGATACGGCATTTGCAATTATGAACAGGAACCTGGAGAAAGGTATCAAAGAGATTGACAAAAAGGCAGCAGATGAAATGGAAGAAAAGATTAACCACCTGCGGAATGCACTCAGAAAGCAACATCTGAAAAGCGTCGAAAATAATGAATATAGTTATCTAACAGGGATAATCTACAACGATCTCTTTTCCGAATGTGAAAAGCTTGGAGACTATATTATCAATGTTACAGAAGCGATCGATTCAATCTGAATCACGGGAGCCAGGTAATACTGAATGGCAGTTTTTGTTCATAAACTATCCTGATCATTTTAATAAAAGGGGGCTTCTTTTCATTGTTTAACTTCAGATCTATGCTCAAAAAAATTACTTTTTACGGGTCAGGTTGCTCCTCTAATTCAGCTGCAAAATTCTTCCTGTTGATTTTCATTCTTTCTGTGTTATTATTCACCGGCTGCAAAAAAGAGATCGTGCCGGAAATATTTTATCCCCGGCCAGATCACGAGGCATACGAACACGCTCTGGAGGAGGCAAACCTGGCGGTGACAGCTCTTGGAAAGGATTGGGTTCATGCTGCGCAGAGGTCACTTGTTTCTCCCACGGATATCACATTGCCTTACCGGGAAGCATTTTACATCAGCCCGAAAACTCCTGATGCTTTGGGTTACCGGTTTTTCGTAAAGCAGGGTTTACGCATTGAAGTCAGGATCGCGATTCATGGGTCCGACTCCCTCATACTTTTCGCTGATTTGTTCCGACAGGCGGGGGATTCCATACCGGACTGGATACACGTGGCAACTGCAGATGAGGATTCATCCCGTATTCTGTTCGAAACCAGGCGCGATGCATATTATATTCTCCGGCTTCAGCCCGAGCTCCTGCGGGGTGGACGGTTTGATGTAATGATCCGGGAGGTACCCTCACTGAAATTTCCTGTCTCCGGAAAAAACAGTAGTGCGATCCTCAGTTTTTTCGGAGATCCCAGGGATGGTGGCAAGAGGGAGCATCATGGTGTGGATATTTTTGCCCCGAGGCACACCCCCGTTCTTGCTCCTGTCAAGGCGCAGGTTTTGCGGGTGGGTGAAGGAGCCATCGGAGGAAGATATGTGTGGCTATACGAACCGAAGCGAGTCCTTTACCTCTATTTTGCCCACCTGGAAACACAGGACGTAAAAGATGTACGCTGGGTCAATCCGGGCGATACCATAGGAACAGTTGGAAACACAGGAAATGCAAGGAGAACAAGTCCGCATCTCCATTTCGGGATCTATAGCAGAGGACCCGTAGATCCCTGGAATTTTCTTGCTGAGACCGATACGGTTCCGGACCGGATCCTGTCTGACACTCTGATAATCAGTAAGCTGGTAAGACTGAATAAATCATCTCCCCTCTTTGGAAGGCCTGATCCCCACTCGCAACCTGCAGATACGTTGGAGATGCATGCAATCATGAAAATCACAGCTGCCACCGGTAGCATGTACCGGGTTTTATTGCCGGATGGCAGAACCGGTTATCTCCCGGAAGAAAAGGTTGTGTTTGCATTGGATGAAATCGATCACGAAACCTTTCCTGACCACTTCCCGCTACTGGAAACTCCGGAACAAAACGGAGTGCCGGTTGCTACATTTTTTTCTGACGATCACTTCCTGGTCCTTGGTCAATTCAACGGTTTTTACTTCATTCGTACAATCGATGAAACCGAGGGTTGGGTGAGTACCACCGCAAACCTGAATATGTAACCCCTGGGTCCGTTAAAATCACATGGCTATGTCATATGGACGCTTCAATAATCCAGTTCAGGCAACATTAACCGGGATCCTGGATATTTTCAGAAAACAGAAGCTTGCCGGGAACCTGCGGGAAGATGACAGGCTGGACGGAAAAGCCTGCCTGGTAACCGGTTCAAACTCCGGGCTGGGTTTTGCCATCGCCAGGGAGATGGCAAAAAGAGGCGGTCATGTAATCATGGCATGCCGGAGCGGAATCCCGGAAGCCGGGGAGAAGCTAATGGATCTGACCGGCTCTGAATCTGTCGAAATGGTACCCCTTGACCTGACAAAACTTGATTCGATCGCTCAATTCTGCAAAAACCTGGCGGAACGAAATATTCACCTTGATGTCATTGTCTGCAATGCAGGTGTGGCACCTCCCGGCTCGAAACCAACCGAATCGGGCCAGGATGAGATTTTTATGGTCAATTACCTTTCCAAATTTATTGTGCTGAACCGGCTCCTTCGTAACGGCATTATCCGAAATGAACCGTTCGCAAAAAACAGCAGTCCGGATCTAATACCCAGAATTATTTTTATCTCCTCCGATTCCCATCAAAATGCTTCTGCAATAGATTTTGAAGAATTCGGCAAATACCAGCCTTATGGTGTGCGGAAGGCGATGAACAATTACAGTTATTACAAACTGGTTATGAATACCTTTGCTACTGAACTCTCGCGTCGGTTAAACCCGGCAGGCACAGTAAACGTCTCGGTTAATGTGATCTGTCCGGGTCCGGTGAATTCAAATATAAGCAGGCATGCTCCGGGCTGGTTGAGGGTTATCCTGAAATTCATTTTTACTCTTTTTTTCCAATCACCCGATAAAGCCGCAAAACCCATTATTTATCTGGTTGCCTCCCAGGAGATGGAGAATACGACCAATCGATACTTCCACATGTTCAATCCCAAGAAGATGGATCCAAAAGTCTATGATGCAGGGGAAGGGGAGAAACTGTGGAAATATTCGGCAGACCTTTGCAGTAGATTAGATCCGGAATTGAGGAAAATGTTCAAAAGCCAGGTGTGAACAAGGGGCCACGAATGCCTGCCTGTTCGGCAGACAGGCACAAATAATAAATAGGAGCCAAACTAATCAAACACAACCTATCACCCAACGGGTAAGATAGTTATAATGCAACCGGTTAACTGATTATACTCCTAATCCGTTCATCCAGTTTCTCCTGATCGGTTGCAAAGGATGCCAGTCCTGCCAGGTTCAGGAGGGTATCAATCGCCAGTTCCCCGGATGCAATCCGTTTTGCCCATTTTTCATGAACCGGGATTTTTCCATCAGCCGTTATCGTTTTGTGGTCTGCTTCAGTGAGTTCAGGGAACATGTCTCCACATCCCTTTTCACGTGCCCTCTGCACCAAATCTCCTGCATCAGCAGGCAGATTTCGATCAAATTCTATTGCCAGATCAAGTTCTTTCTGTGACACCTCCCATAATTTCGAAAAACCGATCTCTTCTGCAGATACTCCCTGGTTGAGGGTGACGGGGTAAACCTCCTCTGTTCTGGATAAAAAATCACCCGAAAGGGTCTCCTTTCCGTCCGTTGCCACTTTTGTTGGTATAGTAAATACATTGACACCTGCCAGGGTTTCCAGTTGACTGGCATTTCTGAGGCTTGCAGCAATCAGTTTAGTTGGGGCAGCATGATGCTTTGTAAAATAGTTTACCACTTTTTGTGCAGAGAGGGTCGCTTTCTCACCCACCAGTTTCCCATCTCCCAGGTTGTTATCAACCATATAAGCTCCGAGCCGGCCCAGAAACACATTCAGGTAATTGGGTTTCGCGATGGCAGCAACCAGGGCATTCTGTCTCGCGCTGAATTCAAGGGTGAAATTGACGGCAACACCAAGTTCACGCAGTCTTCTTGCGCCCAACAGCCCGGTAGCGGTATACGGTACTTTGATGAGGAAATGATCCGGACAGATCTCAAAGAAGCGCTGACCATATTCTACAATACCATTAAAATCATGCGCAAAATCAGTGTGTAACTCCACGCTGACTTTCCCTCCAAACCGTTCCACCAATCGCATTCCATGTCTGGCATTCAAAATAAATGCAATTTCGAGTATCCGCGAACCAGGATCCATCTCTTTCAGGATGCCATTTGCCTCCTCGATGTAATCATCATAAATTCCTTTCTGGATCTCCTTATTCAGCAATGTATTGTTTGTTGTTAACGCTGAAATTTCTGTGGTCCAGATCGTTGCTGCTTCTTCCATATCTCCCGTATCAAGCCATAGCTCAGTACCACAGCTGTGCAGGCTTTGCCAGAAGGGATCAGAAGCATAGCTTGCCTCCTGCCCGTGAATATCAATTCCTCTTTGAACGAAATTCTTAATCCTGTCTGAAATGGTTGATTTGTAAGTTATCATAATAATTGAAGTTCTTAATTTAATAGATACGCGAATAACTGTCCGGTCAAAGATAAAAGATTGGATTCTCGTTGCAACAAATAAAAAGTAGAATCTATTAATGAGTTTTTAACAGGGGAAACAGTAGATGATACAGGAAGGATTTCTCTGAAAGAATTCAGCCCTCCAAATGACTTATGCTGTATTCACAGGGTGACTCGAGTCACCCTGTGGATACTAAACAATTTTTCGCAAAATCAACTCTGCGTTTTTTCATCCACCGGGTAAAGTGCAGTAAAGATTGCCAGCAGTAGGAAGGAGTTGGCAACATGAAAATAGTTCACAACATGATTAACAAATAAAAACTTGGGCGAAAAGATCAGGTCAATTAATGCAACCAGCAT
Source organism: uncultured Rikenellaceae bacterium (assembly GCA_964612275.1). Taxonomy (GTDB): domain Bacteria; phylum Bacteroidota; class Bacteroidia; order Bacteroidales; family VadinHA17. The sequence continues at coordinate 16,820 of CAZTES010000003.1, read as the reverse complement.
CAATAGCATGGCAATTAACGAAAAGAAGCGCAAAAAGTGTTTTTTCCTTTTCATGGTTTCATGTTTTACAGGGATGAGGGTTATCTTATTACTTCTCAGAAATTATTATGAATAAAAATACAGGAACTTTGCTGTAAAATCAAGAAATCATCATAAAATTTCTGAACGTTATTTCCCTTTCGGAATATTTCTTACTTTTATTTTCCAAATAACTATGTAAATCGTTCTAACCATGACAAACAGAATTACACTTACCCTTTCCCTTGCTCTTCTTGGATTTACATTCAACCTTCTAGGGCAATCGATCAAATCACCTGAGGAATATCTTGGATATCCGCTTGGTGATCAATTTACTTTTCATCTGCAGGCGGTTGATTATTTCAAATACGTCGCTGAAGGCTCACCTTATGTGCAGTATGTACCGTATGGGGCAAGTTATGAGGGGCGCCCCCTGGGTGTTGCTTTCGTATCATCAAAGGAAAACCTGGAGAATCTGGAATTCCTGAGGAAAAATAACCTGATTAACACTGGCTTCCTGGAAGGTAACGAAGGAGGCAAACAAATCCCCTTTATCTGGCTGAGTTATAATGTCCATGGAAATGAGTCTGTGGGTATGGAAGCCGCCATGAAAACACTCTTTGTCCTGGCAACCCAATCGTACGAAGGGGTAACCGACTGGTTGAAGGAATGTGTGATTATTATTGATCCCTGCCAGAATGCAGATGGCAGGGATCTTTACGCCTATCGGTACCGAAGGTCAAAGTCAGTTCAGCCCAATGCGAATCCGGACGATTGGGAGCATCACGAGGGTTGGCCAAGTGCCCGGTTGAACCATTACCTGTTTGATCTGAACAGGGACTGGACCTGGCAGACACAGGCAGAAACACGGCAACGATTAATGTTTTACAACCAGTACATGCCTCAGGTACATGCAGATTTTCATGAAATGGGAGCCGGTTCTACCTTCTTTTTTGCTCCCGGAGCTGATCCCTGGCATGAGGTGATCACCCCCTGGCAACACGAATTTCATGATATGACCGGAAAGGCAAATGCAGCGCTTTTTGATGAGCAGTTCAAATTGTATTTTACGAAAGAGAGCTTCGATCTCTTTTGTCCCAGTTTTGGTGATACCTGGCCCCTGTTTAACGGAGCCATGGGTTTTACATACGAACAGGGTGGTGGTGGGTATTCGGGACTTTCCGTGGCAAGAGAAACCGGTGATACCCTGTCATTACAGGACCGGATTGAAGGTCACTACCTGGCCAGCGTTGCCACAATCAGAGTCTCCTATGAAAACAGGGGAAAACTCATTACTGAATTCAATACATATTTCAAATCAGGATTAACCAAACCTCCGTTTGAATATGAGTCGGTGATCATAAAAGGGAACAACGATCGCGCAGCGATCCAGGACCTGCTCGAACTGCTCGATCGCAACCAGATCAGGTATTCCCTTGCAGGAAGCAAAGGAAAAACCTTTACCGGATTTGAATACCTTGCCAACAACAACGGTCAGGTAACTATCGATGAGGGGGATCTCCTGATAGCCGCCCGGCAACCCCAGGCTCATTTTGTCAAGGTCCTGTTCGAACCCGATTCAAAATATACCGATTCACTCAGCTACGACCTGACTGCCTGGGCGCTACCCTATGTTTATAATCTGAATGCTTATGCACTGAAGGAGATCATCCCTCCGAAAGAGGGAGAGGTTGTTCTTCCGCCACCTGAAAATATTCTTCCTGAATCAAAACCCTATGCCTACGTTGTAAACTGGTCGGGTTTCAACGAAGTGAAATTCATGGCTGAGCTGCTCAAACGGAAGTTCAGGATCAGGAATGCGATGAAGCCATTTACTATCGGAAAACAGGCATTCAACAGGGGTAGCCTTATTATCGCCCGTGGCGATAACAAACACCTGAAGGACACCTTTGACCAAACCATGGTCACCGTAGCAAATGCTGCGGGTGTCCGGCTTCATACTACCAGCACGGGTATTGTGGATAAAGGAAAAGATCTCGGATCGAATTATGCTCCCCTGAAAAGCAAACCGGAAATTGCACTGGTTGGTGGCGATGGAGTATCCAGCGGTACCTTTGGTGAATTATGGTATTTTTTCGAACGAGAGATTAACTACCCGATCACAGTACTTGGTACAGATTACCTGAATTCAGTCGACCTTTCCAAATATGATGTCCTGCTTCTTCCTTCGGGTTCCTATTCAAGGCAAAAAGACAAACTCCTTGACTATGTAAAAGAGGGGGGACGGCTGGTAGCATTTGAACGGTCAATCTCTCTTTTCGCAGAAGAAAAAACCACCAATCTGTTCAACGCGGTGGAAGCAAAGAAAAAAGAGAAGGAAGCCGAGAAGGAAAAGATCAAAACCGAAGATCCCAGTCACCTGAAGAAATATGAAAACCAGCGCCGGGAGAGACTAAAAGAACGATCGGCTGGAAGTATCTACCGTGTGAATCTGGATGAAACACATCCCTATACATTTGGACTGGGAAAGAAATGGTTTATTATGAAGATGTCTGCCAACTACCCTTTCCTGGATAAGGGAAACAATATCGGTTATATCCTGAACAGTGAACCGGTCGCCGGATTTGCCGGTAGTGAATTTCAGAAAGAAGTGAAAAACAGTATGGTAATCGGTTCCGAACGAATAGGACGTGGTGAGATCGTTTATATTACCGATGATCCCTACTACAGGGCATACTGGAAAAGCGGCAGGATACTGCTCGGCAATGTAATTTTCCGGTAAATGTTAAAACCTGCTGAACCTGATACTCGCATAAGAAAAACAATCAGAATAGTAAGGGGAATAAACATTTACGTGTATAGCAAGAACATTCAAGTGAAATAACAATAAACCTGAAAATCATGAAAAAAAGAGTGTTAACGGGAATTATCTGTTTTCTGATAATAGTTCTTACTGCAGGTGCCCAGAAGGAAACCATCCGGTTCAACAAAGGTAAATTTCTGGTTGGCATTGGCATACATATCGGTTTTTTCAACCCGGACGATGTGAATCAATATATTGAGTCCTGGCTCGCAGAAGAAAACCTTATTGAATCAGTCGGTTTTACCGACCTGATTCTTAACCTCGGTGCCCACTTTGATCTGGGGTACCGGATCAATGATTACGTTGAACTGTATGGAACAATCGAGTATTCTGCAGGAATGAAGTACATTAAAGTGATCGGCGGGACCAGTAAATTTTTCAATTTCGGTCGGTTTTCACCCGGTTTTGTAGCCAATGCCTTGATCCCACTCTCCCAAAATGCAAAGAATTCAATCTTCTTTGGTGGTGGTGTGTTCTATCACGCAATGCGGTTCGAGGATTTTGAGTGTAATATGCCGGGTTACAGGGGCCAGTTTGGATTCAGCCTGAATAATTTCGGTTTCAACCCCCAGATCTATCTAGCCTATGATTTTGCAAAAGGGAACGACAAAACATATGAAGATTTTGAAATGGATTATTCGGGTATTCAGCTGGGAGTGAACCTGAATTTTTAATTCGAAATCCTGACGCAACATTGTTGGTCAGGACAGGTTCGAAATTCGATATTCTCCGTAGGAGTCCTTCGGACGAAATCTTTAATTCCAATCGCTCTTCTTTCAGTCATAAATTCTCTCTCTCGAATTTAGGCTTGCTGCTTGTTTGGTCCATGGAATGATTTCCCACAGAATAACCAGGTAGTTGGACCATATATTCTAAAACGCACCAACCCCGGGTTACGGTCACTATCGTTCTCTCACCCGGGGCTACCAATATTAAACCCCTACGGGGTATTGGTAACCATGACTTCTCATAACTCACCACTCACAACTCACTTCTCTCAGTCCCTTCGTCTCTCAGTCTCTCAGCCTTCCAATCTCATCGTATCACCCTCTCAAAGTCTCCCCCAACTTATAACTTTTAACGTATAACTTTTAACGTATAACTCCCCTCACTTTGCCCATTCCGGCATAATTGCAGGATCTATATTCAGAAGAGATCCCAGAACCAGGATTCCGAGCGTCAGGGCAAGCACCCCCAGAAGGTTGATAAAGAATCCAACTTTCACCATATCCATGATACGAATCCGGTTGGTACCAAAAATGATGGCATTGGGCGGGGTTGCCACAGGCATCATGAATGCAAAAGAGCTTGCGAGAGTGGCCGGGACCATCAACAAGAGGGGATTCCTTCCGATGGCTGTTCCAACAGCAGCAAGAATGGGTAGTATCATCTCTGCAGTAGCCGTGTTGGATGTCAGCTCCGTAAGGAAAGTGATCATGAAGCAGATACTTCCAATCAGAAAACCCGGAGATAAAGCATCAAGTCCGGAAAGCTGCATCCCGAACCATTGCGAAAGGCCTGATTCCTTAAAGCCACTTGCCAGTGCGAATCCTCCGCCAAAAAGCAGGACAATGCCCCAGGGCAGTTTGGCAGCTGTTTTCCAATCCATCAGCCGGGATTTTTCTTTCGAGGGAACAATGAAGAGGATCAGTGAAAGCGCTATGGCAACAGTGCCATCGTTAATATAGTCGGCCTGGGGAAATATTCCCGACCAGCCAGGGATCGTTACCTGACCGATGGTTATATCCGCTCTGGTTAACCATAAAAGAGCCATGCCCAGGAAGACGGCTAAGATAACTTTTTCTTCAAACCGCATCCTTCCGAGTTCCCTGAATTGCGTCTTGAAAATGAATCGGTCAACTGAAAAACTTTCCCTGCCAAATATAAACGATAGGATCAACCAGACCAGGAGCAGGAAAAAAAGAGATATCGGGAAGGCAAAAAAGAACCAGGAGGCAAAGGAGATCTCCGTTACCTCAGGAAAAGTAATCGTCAGGATTCTTGAAAAAGAAAGGTTTGGTGGTGTGCCAACAAGTGTTGCAATGCCACCAATGCTTGCACTGTAAGCAATTCCCAGTAATAAACCAATGGAATATTTCTTAACCTGTTTCGCACTAAGCGTCCCCTCCAGATTGATGATTACAGAAAGAGCAATGGGAACCATCATCATGGCTGTAGCCGTATTGGAGATCCACATGGACAAAAACCAGGTCGTGATCATAAAACCCAGGAGGATACGGGCAGGCTTTATCCCAAAGATCAACATGGTGAATAATGCTATCCTCCGATGCAGGTCCCATTTCTGCATCGCCAATGCTACAATAAATCCACCGATGAAGAGAAAAATGATGTGGTTAAAATAGAGCGCAGATACCGCTCTTCCATTCATAATCCCCATCAGGGGAAATAAAACAACCGGTAAAAGAGCAGTAACCGCCAGGGGAACACACTCCGTAATCCACCAGATGGCCATGAGGAGAGCAACGGCAGCGGTAAAGGTAACGTTCGGATTTCCCTTGTCAAGATCAAAAAAGAGAATCAGAACGATCGCAAGCAAAGGACCGGAGAGGAGACCAATTCTTTGCATTAAACCGGGACCGGACAACAGGTATCTCTTGATCAATCCCAAAGTGTAAAGCAATTGGTTAATGTTTCTAAGGTACAAAGATTTATTGTACTTGACGATTGCGTCACGTTTATAGAACTTTATATTGATTCGATTTGATTAAATTCCAAATGGTAAATCTCAAATAACAAATAATATTCTAATCACCAGAATCCAATTCCCAAATTCTTGTTGTTTGAAGTTTTGAAATTGGAAGTTGTTTGGAACTTGTTTTTTGCTATTTGCTTATTCCTTCACCTTATGAATCTGGAGGCCCTATTTGCATATACCTGTTCAATCCCCCAATTAAAAACATTATTTTATACCTTTACACCACAAACCAATATTACCATGTCTGATATCGATCAAATGATCCATGAACTGGTCAGGTTCCGGGATGAACGAAATTGGAAACAATTTCACAATTCAAAGGACCTGGCACTTGCCATCTCAATAGAAGCTGCTGAATTGAATGAATTATTCCTCTGGAAAAAGGAGGAAGAGGCAGAGCTTGTCAGCCGGGAAAAACTGTGCGATGAGCTGGCGGATATTTTTGCATTTAGCCTGCTGCTTGCAAACAAACATGGACTGGACATAAAAAAAATTGTCCTGGAAAAAATCCGTAAAAACAGTATAAAATATCCCGTTGAAAAGTCCCGGAACACCGCAAAAAAATACAATGATTTATAACATGAATCCTGAAGGATTATCCGCATTCCTTAAAGCCCTGCACTTTGCAGCAGGCAAGCACAGGAACCAGCGTCGAAAAGACAAAAGAAAAACACCCTATATCAACCATCCCATCGATGTCTGTTACGTATTAACAGAGATCGGAGCCGTGTTTGATCCAACCATTCTTACTGCTGCAATTTTACACGATACCGTTGAAGACACATCAACCCGTCCGGAAGAGGTGAGCGAACTTTTTGGATCCAAGGTATCCGCCCTGGTAAAAGAGGTAACGGATGATAAACGACTTCCCCGGTTTGTCAGAAAGAAATTACAGATTGAGCATGCAGCAAACCTTTCGGATGCCGCTAAACAAATTAAACTGGCAGATAAAATCAGCAACATGAGAGATCTTCTGGAAAATCCACCCCTGTACTGGAATACCAGGAGAAAACTGGAGTACATTGACTGGGCTGAGCAGGTGGCTAACGGACTGAGGAACGTGAACAAGATGCTTGAAGATGCATTTGATGAACTGGTGAGCGCAGGAAAAGGAAAATTCGGAAAAAAACAGTTATAAGTTATACGTTGATAAGTTGATAAGTAATTAAAATTCAGTCATAAATATTTAAAAATCCATAACTTATAACAAATCACTTGTAACTTATAACTTATCCCTTTCTCCTTCGCAGATAGAAGAAAAACGGGAGTCCCATTGCCAGCAGCACGATTCCCCATAAAACTGTTATAAAACCGAGACCCCAGATAGCCCATAATGAGAATGCCAGGGCAGATAAGGCAATAAACAAACGGATTAGAATTGAACTTCTGTATTGTTTTCTATCTTCCCGGAAGCAAAACAACACATCTGCCAGGGAAGAGTATGCATAAGGGATCAGGGTGGAAAGGGTAGAAAGCATGATGAGAAAGGTAAACATGCTCACCAGTCCCCGTGTATAGTTCATGATGATCAGGAGGGATGACAGGAGGCTGGAAACGATGATCCCCAAAACAGGGATACCTTTCCGGGATAATTTGGAAAAGAGCAACGGAAAGAGTCTGTCCCTGGCTGCCGCAAGTGGAAATTGCCCCTGAAGCAGGATCCATCCATTCAATGCTCCCAGGCAGGCAACCAGGGCACCTGTTGCCACTGCATACCTTGCCCATCTGCCCCAGATCCTATCGGCAGCATCGGCAAAGGGAAAAGCTGATGTGGATAACTCGGATGGGGAGATGATTCCCATAACCGCTCCGGTCCCTGCTATGCATACAACCAATACCAGGATTGTACCCAGGATGGTAGCTATAGGAATGGTTCGCCTGGGATCCTTTACCTGGTCTGAGGGTATGGTGGCAGATTCAAGGCCCATAAATGCCCACAGGGTAAGGGCAGCTGTGGTTGTGATGGCTGAGAAATTCGTTTTATCGCTAAGGTTCAGGGGGGAAAAGTTTTCCGATCGGAAGTGAAGAAAGCCAACCGTTCCGATCAGGATCAGCGGTAGAAGTTTCAATATAGTGGTAACCAACTGAACCATACCTGCTTCCCGTATCCCGAGCATATTGATCCAGGAAAAAAGCCAGATCAGTCCGATGGCTGTCAGACCACCAATTACAGGATCTTTAGCCAGTATAGGGAAAAAAGCCCCCAGGTAGCCCACTGCAGCTAAAGCAATGGCAGCGTTGCCACTCCAGAGTGCTATCCAGTATCCCCAGGCAACCAGGAATCCGTTCAGGTCTCCGAATGCTTCCCGGGTGTATATATAGGGCCCTCCAGCACCTGAAATGAACCGGCTGAGCCGCGAGAAAACCAGTGCCAGAAAGATGGCACCCATAGCAGAGAAGAGCCATCCAAAAAGAGAGATACCACCAAAAAAAGCCAGGGCTGCAGGAAGAAGGAAAATACCCGAACCAATCATGTTCCCGGCAACCAGGCTCGTACTCATCCAGAGGCCGAGTTTTTTACGCTCAGTGTCCTTCCGAACCATCATTATTTAGCGATCATCTTGTGGATCATCTCCTCCCCCTTTTCCATGATCTGGTTGCAATCATCCGGTGGTTCCAGGCTATTCATCAACGCTTCAACATATTTATTCAACCGTTCTGAGGCTTTGGGGTTTCCCTCACTTTCCCATTTCTCAACCGTCATTCCCGGCCAGATATTATCCTGTTTTTTGAAGGATCCCATTCCTTTCAGAGTTTGTCCAGAAGTGAGAAAATTCCCTCCAGGCCCGGCTTTCATGATCTCATTGAAACTATCAGAGAAATTCTCCAATCCGATTCCACACATGAATTCCCTGACCTGCCGGATGATCTGGTTCGAATGAATCGCCATAGCCGGGGAGAACGCCAGGGATTCAAAGTTGCTGCCAACAAAAGGGACCAGGCCAACCTTGCCCAGACAGCTGGTCAGGTGGTTCATCCACAACATATCCGCTGCCGGCAAATCTGCGCCCCACCCTGCACCACTACCCGACGTTCCGCAATGTGGCAAACCGTAATGATCCATCATCTCGGCACAGGCAAGGTTCAGTAAAAAAGTCTGTGGAGTAAAAGGACTTGCCATGGTTGTCATATCAAAACTTGCCGGAAGGCTGCCCAGGATCATGGGAGCTCCTTCCCGTATGAGCTGGCTGAGAACCAAACCGGCCAACAGCTCAGCATTCATCAAACTCAGAGTTCCCACTGCCGGTGCCGGTGTTGTTGCACCATACATGCTGTAATTGGAATAGGCTACCGGATAACCAAGCTCAATGGAATGGATCATCTTCTGCACCGTTCCATTATTCAGGATCAGGGGGGTGACCGGATTTACATAGGTTATAATAGAGGAGTTATCGAATGCATTGGTACTTAAATGAGAGATCAATTCGAAAACCGATGAAATGCTGGCATCATTCATGATCAGAATAACCAGGGTCTTGCTCGTATTGGCATACATATCCAGTGTACCATACAGATCAGCAACCTCCGGGGTAACATCCGAAGGAATTCCGATCGTTGAAACCACATCGAATTCGGAAAGTGCATTTCCCAACCGGCTCGAAATCTTCATGTGCTCCCTGGTGAAGGGGAGCAGGCTGTCTGTTTTGTAATCCTGATAATGCGTGTTGGTGACACCTATCCCAAAAACCTTATTACCGTTAGAATCTGTACCAAGACGGAATGCCTCCTTTCCATACCGGTCAAACAGTGTGATGTTTGAAGGAGCAGACTCTATCGCCCATTCAACCAGATCAGAGGGGATACAAACCTTTTCAGGATCCTTGGGTTTTCCAATGGCTTTTGCAAACAGTTCCCGGGCTTTAATGGATTCCACCTTCACTCCGGTCCGGGCAAGGATCTGAAGCGAATTCTGGTGGATAAAGGACTGCTGTTCTTTATCCAGTAGCTTTATTTCTGGTATCGCTTTCTCTTTCATAAAAAAATCACATTTCAATCAGGCCGGCATGTTTCAACCGTTCAAGGTAGTTCATGATCGATTGCAGGTCTGATTCAGTGGTTGATTGTATATCGAGTAACTTTTTGATGTCCAATGCACTGTGTTTTCCGTTTACCAGCCGGCATAATTCCCTGCTGTCATAGAGAGAAATGACCGGGTACATGTCCGTAATGTTGGTCGGCAGTTCCCTTAAAATCCGGGAATGTCCCTGGTATCCGGCATCTTTTACCTTTGCAGTCTCTCTGGGAATCATGCGGGCTGCCCTCTTTTCCAGATCATTCAGCTGGATCGTTACAGGCTTTACGTTCAACTGCCGGGCAACGGTTTTCATGTGTTCATCCAGCGCAGCCAACTGTCCTTCACCAATTTTTTGAACTGAAGCTTGAACGGTTTTGATGTAATTATTCATCTCTTCTGGGTTACTGCTTAGTTCAATGATACTCTCCAACGTCTCCTTTTCATTCATCACAATCGCCTCAATATAGCTTCTGACCTTTTTATAGGTATGTGCAAATTCATTTGCAGTTGTTGCAGATAATTCATCAATCCCACGTCCGAATTGGATACCCAGCCTGTTGGCAGCATGGCTGAACGTTTCACCAGCAATCTTCATTGCCATGTTATTCTCTGCACTGGCAATGGTATATGCTGAAGCTGCGGCAATCACAGCTACCCTTTTCATCTGTGTAGCATCACAATGATAGGGACGGTCCTCCGAAGTATGGTAGTACAAATCGGGCCAGGTGATCATCATGATCCCGGGAACCTGGATTCCCCAGTCATTAAAGACTTCATGATCGGAAGCACCATAGTGTGGATCAATTTTGTAGTAGAAAGGATCATCCGAACCACTTGGAGCAACAATCCTTTTAGTAAATCCACCGGCTCTCCTGTTATGGATCATCTCCCGGTTGGTTTCACCCACATATCTGTAATAGTGTTCCATTACATCATTCAGGTAATGAGGATTCCCGAAAGTAGTTCGCATCAGGCAGAAAAACGAGTGGCTTTTGCTCAAGTGGAGACCTACCATATCCAGATTAATATTACACAACGTATTCTCCATCAATTCCTTGTGAGCATTAACCCAAGGTCCTGTTCCGGAAAATTCAGGAATCCACAGGAATCGTATGTTTCTTTTTGGCCTGGGAATTCGCCCCTCTTCGATCAATGCATTCAGAGTACGGGCAACATCCAGTATAACGGCACTGCCAGAAATATTATCATTGGCTCCCTGTTTGGTATATCCTTCAAACAGGTGTGCAGAAAAAATCACTTCTCCTGCATCCCTGTCAGTGCCATAAATCACTGCTGTCGGATCCTGTAGTTCATAGTCACGCTGAGCACTTTCTACCAGGGCATGTACACGGATCACTTCACCATTTACTAGCCGGGTTTTCAGAATCTCGCCTTCCCTGGCATTCAGATTAAAGGCAAACGTGGCATCCTCTCCGCGAAGACCTCTCCACGGAATTTGAAGCGGATCCTTCAAAGGCCTGGGAGTATTCATCGAAACGATCCCCACAGCCCCCCTGGCAATAGCTCGGTTATGAACCCCGGATACTGACCCGGATGTAACAACAATCTTCCCGTTAACATCTTTGTTTTCAAAATCCTCAGGCTCTCCTTCATCGATCCAGATGAGTTCTGCTTCAACATCTGTATTCCTGCTCCCGGAGGCAAGAACAGCCCTGAGATCATCATAATCAGCAATTTTAGTCCGCTCAGGGCTAATTTCCCATAGCTCGCCCTTTATTCCATCCCATACCACTCCTCCCGGGAATCTTTCAATTTTCGCATCTGGTATGCCATAACCGATAAGCTTTTCCAATACATATTCCGCCTCAAGAAAAGTGGTGGCAAATTCATTTTCCAACCGGTCTCGGTTATAACCCGACATTTCAATCATATGGTTCATTGCTATTTCTCCCGAACACTCTCCAATAATTTCATCCATAATGGATTCCGGCAAAATAGTTTTATACTGATCCGGTAATAATTGTCCGTTAGCATTGAAAAAAGTAACAAATGCTAAAAAAATAATGCAGTTTAATTGTGCTTTCGTTTTCATGGTTATACAGCTTAAGTCCTGAAAATCTATTGCATACGATGCAGAAAGATTGAAATGCTGAATTTACGAAATATTTATTAGCTAACGGATAATCCTTGCATATTTATTGGGATATGCTCAACTTGGTTATCATTTACAATAAAATGAAAAAAATTGTAATGCGACTAAAGAGTCACATGATTTTTTAATATATTTGTGACTATATAGTCGCTAATCATTATATTATGCCAAAATCAACGTTTAACAACCTGTCACAGGAGAGAAAGAATGAGATCATTCAGGCTTGTTTTGAGGAGTTTGCACAGCACGACTACAAAAACGCATCCGTTTCCCGTATTGTATTAAAACTGGGGATAGCAAAAGGAAGTTTTTATCGCTATTTTGAAAGCAAGAAAGCGCTTTACCTTTTCCTCGTTGATCAGGCTACAGCCCTGCGAACGGACCATGTAAAAGAATTTTTCGAGTTGCCTGCAGGCGATTTTTTTTCTCTGTTTGAGCAAAATTTTTCGATGCAGATCAGGTTTTATCTCTCCTACCCTCTACAGAGTACTTTCCTCTACAATTCCATGCAGGAAAGAACCAACGAAGAGTTAAGTAATTTACTGATCCGTTCCAAAGAGATGATGATCGAATTGCTAACCTCCATAATAGAGACATACAAGGCAAAAAGAGCGTTACGAATGGATATCCGCACCGATCTTATGGCATATCTGATCATGCAGATTCAATTGGGAATCAACGATTTCCTGACGATTCGACACAAGATTGACCAGCAAAAAAACATCAAAGAGCAAAAGCAGGCATTCTCTATTCCCGAGCAGGAAATTGCCAGCACTGCAAAAGAATTTTCTGAAATTCTTGCCCATGGATTAGCCAAAAAATAGAAATGGTTATTTTTTGTTTTTAAACATCTGGCAGGATTGAATTGATTTTTCTACATTTAGGCTTCAAACTTATTTACTATTCCCATGAAAAAGTCACAGATGATCTTGTTTTTACTGGTATTGTATCATTTCCAGGTGCTTTCACAGGAGACATTCCCTGTAACAGGTATCCGGGATGATCGTGCCACCCTGTATGCTTTCAGGAATGCCACCATTGTAACCGATTATCAGACACGGTTGGAAGGAGCTGATCTGATCATCCAGGAAGATGTTATACTTCAGATCGGTTCCAATCTGGAAATTCCTGATCATGCCGTCGTAATTGATCTCTCAGGAAAATACATCTATCCTTCACTGGTAGAGATTTACAGTCATTATGGGCTCCCAAGCGATAGAGAGACAGCCGGCAGTTCAAGGGGGTTCCGGATGAGTACACCACAGTTCGAATCCAACACACCCGGAGCCTATAATTGGAACGAAGCCATTAAGTCGTGGTATCATGCTTCGAAGGAGTTCCAGGTAAACGACAGGGAGGCTGGTGCTCTCAGAGAGCTCGGTTTCGGAACAGCACTCACCTTCAGGGCAGATGGAATTGCACGTGGGACCTCCACGCTGGTTACATTAGCCACGAAAAATCCAAACGAAGTCATGCTCACTGAAAAAGTGGCTGCACACTATTCGTTTGACAAGGGCAGTTCCGGGCAAAATTACCCCGGTTCCCTCATGGGATCGATTGCCCTGCTCCGGCAAACTTACCTGGATGCCAGCTGGTACATGTCACTGCCAGACAAACCTTTTTATGATCTTTCACTGGACGCATGGAATGAAAACCAGGCTCTGCCTCAGATTTTTGAAGTTATCGATAAGTTCTCTGTTCTGCGGGCAGACAAGGTTGGGGATGAATTTGGTGTTCAATACATCATCCGGGGTGATGGAAAGGAATATCAAATCATCAAAGAGATCGGTGAAACGGGTGCTCCACTGATTATCCCGGTTAATTTTCCAAAAGCTATGGATGTTTCCGATCCGTATAAAAGCATGTTAATCCCTCTTGAGGATTTGAAGCACTGGGAGTTAGCTCCTGTAAACCCGGCAGTGCTTACCCGTGAGAATATCCCTTTTGCTCTCACCTCCGATGGTTTGAGCAATAGGAAAGAGTTCTGGCCCAATATACGCAAAGCCATTGAGCATGGGTTGAAGGAAGAAGATGCCTTAAAAGCACTTACCCTGGAACCTGCCAGGATGTTGCATATGGAGCATCTTGTAGGCAAGCTGGAAAAAGGCATGCTGGCAAATTTTCTGATAACATCAGGGGCTCTTTTCGATGAGAATACCATACTTTTTGAAAACTGGATCCAGGGAGAACGATTCATCCTATCCGATATGAATCTGCCAAACCTTGCCGGGACATACAATTTAACCAGCGAAAACGGGCAGGTGTATACCCTGGTCATAACCGGAAAACCCGGGAAAAATT
>CAZTES010000003.1:0-2733 GCA_964612275.1 uncultured Rikenellaceae bacterium | reverse complement strand
GAAGTAATCTATCCCTTTGTGGCATTTGGTGCACAAAAAATACCCGAACAACAAGATGTTTTGTTCCGGAATGCAACGGTATGGACCAATGAAGCTGAGGGAATTGTTGAACAATGCGATGTGCTGGTAAAAAATGGTAAAATTACCGGTGTTGGGAAAAATCTATCGTCGGAGGGAGTAGAAGTCATAGATGCCACCGGGAAACACCTGACATCGGGAATTATTGATGAGCACTCTCATATCGCCGTTTCCGGGGGCGTCAATGAAGGGAGCCGTGCGATAACCTCCGAGGTACGGATTGCCGATGTGATCGATCCCGAGGATATCAGCATCTACAGGCAACTTGCCGGTGGAGTGACTGCAGCACAGATCCTGCATGGATCAGCCAATCCGATCGGAGGACAATCCTGCATTATAAAGCACCGCTGGGGAAAAAATGCAGAAGAGCTGAAAATAAAGAATACCGTAGGATTTCTCAAACATGCACTCGGTGAAAATGTCAAACAATCGAGATATCCAGCCAACATGGCCATTCGTTATCCTCAAACCCGCATGGGAGTGGAGCAGATCATCAGGGATGGTTACCTGCGAGCGGAAGAATACCTGGCAACATGGGATCAATACAACCGGCTTAATCCGAAAGAAAAAGCGAAGATGACAAAACCCAGAAGAGACTTGAGGCTGGAGGCTATCGGTGAAATGCTCCAGAAGAAGAGCTTTATTACATGCCACACATACGTTCAGTCGGAGACCAACATGATCATGAAGCTGGCTGATGATTTCAATGTGACCGCCCATACTCTCATTCACAACACCGAAGGGTATAAAATTGCCGATAAGATGAAAGAACATGGAGCCGCCGGGTCGATATTTTCCGACTGGTGGGCATTCAAATACGAAGTATACCATGCCATTCCCTACAATGCGGCACTGCACCTGGATCAGGGGGCGCTCACCTGCATCCATTCCGATAACGCTGAGCTGTCAAGAAGATTGCACCAGGAGGCAGCAAAAGCAGTGAAGTACGGAGGGGTTACAGAAGGGGAAGCCTGGAAACTGGTCACCCTGAATCCTGCCCGGATCTTGCACCTCGACCACCGGTTGGGAAGCATAAAAAGCGGAAAGGATGCGGACCTGGTCCTCTGGTCTGATAACCCCCTTTCCATCTATGCCAGAGCAGAGAAGACCATGGTTGAAGGAGTATTCTATTTTGATCTGGAAAGGGATGCTGAATTGCTGCAATACATTCAGAACGAACGGAACCGGATCGTCCAGAAAATGATCCGCGAGGAAAAAGGAACATCTGCTTTTACCAGGACCCGGTCCAACCAGCAATTCGTATGGGATGACGAAGAGGTCATCGATACATTCAAAAAAAACCGAACCATTGAATCGACCATTCAAAACCGATAATCATGAAAACCAACATCTTTTATCTGCTCATCGCCTGTTTTTTCCTTGGAACACATGCCAGTAAAGCACAAACAGCTCCTCCCCCTGCTCCTGAACAGAAAAACCCGATTCTCCTTCTGGGAGGGACAGCACACATCGGCAATGGTATCACCATCGTTAATTGTGCCATTGCCTTTGAGAATGGAACGATAACCAGGGTCACTTCAGTGGATGAGTTGCCCCTTGATCGTGATCGTTATGAAATCATCCGTATCGAGGGTAAACATGTCTATCCTGGCTTGATATCGCCTGTTTCAAGTTTGGGCCTGAGTGAAATAGGAGCAGTCAGGGCAACGGTTGATTCTCGCGAGATTGGTGAAATGAATCCCAATGTCCGAACCATCATTGCCTACAATACCGATTCAGAAGTGATCCCAACCCTCCGATCCAACGGGATCCTGTTGGCACAGATAACCCCTTCAGGCGGATTGATCTCAGGTACTTCTTCGGTTGTTCAGCTTGATGCCTGGAACTGGGAAGATGCCGTGATAAAAATGGATGATGCGATACACATGAGTTGGCCAACCATTTACAGGCGCAGGGGATACGGATCATCGGCTTCAATAACAGCCGATCCCAACTATTCTACCCGAGTACTTGAACTGGAGAAACTCTTTACGGATGCACAAAGCTATTATGAAAAGGGTGACCCCGAAAAAATGAACCTGAAACTGGAGGCAATGAAAGGATTGTTCGATGGAAGCAAACGGCTCTTTATTGAAGCCGGTTATGTAAAAGAGATCATCGAAAGCATCCAGTTCGCAAAAAAACATGGTGTTCAGCACATTGTACTCTCAGGTGGAGATGAGGATGCCTGGTTGGTGAAGGACTTTCTGAAGGAGAACAACATACCGGTAATCGTCGCACACCTGCACCGAATGGCAAAACGAAAGGATTATGATGTGCAGGAACCCTATAAACTGCCTGCTCTGTTTATGAAGGAAGGAATCCTTACAGGGATCTTATATCCGGGAGCCACAGGGTCCATGAATCTTCCATTTGTTGCCGGTCAGGCTGCCGGGTACGGACTGACCAAAGAGGAGGCACTGCAGTGCATTACACTCAACAATGCAAAAATCATGGGAATCGACGATCAGTATGGGACGCTGGAAGAAGGGAAAAGTGCCACCCTCGTGGTGTCAGATGGAGATATCCTGGATATGCGTACCAATCAGGTAGAGCTGGCTTTTATCTCCGGCAGAAAGGTCGACCTGGATAACAAACACAAACAGTTGTACAGGAAGTATAAGGAGAAATATGATCGGAAGGAACAGTAGTCAA
>CAZTES010000002.1:0-58943 GCA_964612275.1 uncultured Rikenellaceae bacterium | reverse complement strand
AGAACCTTCTTCTCAGGATCAAAGTTTATCAGTGGTGTATTGTGTGTTTTACCGATAGAAAATGGGTTCATTGTTTAAATTTTTACGTTTCACATCAGTGCAACGGGTATTATCATTACCCCTGCTCAATAATCTTCTAAATACCGACTCAAGATACAAAAATAATTAAAAAATTGACTTGCTATCTGTCAAATATTAATTTGATGTGAATTGGACGATAATTTAAGGAGTGGCAAAAGCATTCCTTTATTTTGCATATGGGCATACTATTCCTCGTAAAGCGAGTTATAAAATTTGATCAGTTCCATCATATCCTCCCGTGAAGAGTATGAAAGGTTCTGCTCCTATATGTAACGTTCAATTTTTTCACCCTGGTCCGATAAAATATCCCGGATGTGTCTCCGGTTAATTTTGATGTCTATGCGCACATCTTTCATAATATAATAGGTGTCATTATCCCGGTCAAAACGGGCTGGTTTGGGATCGGAATAGGCTTTGGCGGAAACAGCCTCGACCAAATCTATCTTTTTTTTTTCAGCAACTTACACTCCCCGTCCAATACCAGTTCAATGAATCCAATTGCTTGTTTATCCTGGGTTTGCTGATAACGTTATCCCACTCATCCATAGGTTTATGATCATTGAAAAGGAGCAATTACCAGGGTGTGGTTGCAGTCGCTTTTGTGTAATCCAGTTCCCGGTTTTCGCCGATGGCATAGATAATTCCCCCCAGGATGTGTCCACGGAACAGGGGATCGTTATAATCATCCGGGTTATGGCCATAGGAAGTATACCAGGATCTGCCACCCTGAAATTCATGGTACCAGGCTCCTGGAAAATCATTGCCGAAAAGATCCGGAAAGGAGTCTTTCCGGCCATCTTCGATGGTACTGAGATCGTGTGTGATCAGAACATGGATAGCCGGATTCATCTGTGTGACAAAATAACATTCATCTTCACGAACCCAACGGTCGGGAAGATCCCGGGTAGAGGGATGATTGTGATCGATGATGTTGACGGCGAATTCCTGATACGCAGCATGAACAACAAACGTGCCGCCCACCAGCCGGATGAACCAGGGCCAGTTTCGTTCTGTACCGCAGGCTGAATGGATGCCGGCAAATCCCCCTCCTGCCTGGATATACCGCATAAAAGCTACTTTCTGTTCATCCGTATCAAAGACATCGTTGTTGGTGTTGGCGAAAACAATGCAGCTGTACTTTGTCAGATTTTCCTCGGTAAATGATTCAGGAGAATCGGAAACATCCACAGTAAATCCATTTTCTTCTCCAAGCTCTTTTATCGCCTTCATGTTATTTGCGATATTGTCATGGACATATCCCTCTCCGTTTTTTGTGTATACCAGCACCCGTTGCTCTTTCCGGGTAACGGTTTCACAGGAGAGGAGTATAAAGGATATCAGGATCAACAGGGATAATTGAATGCCTCGTTTAATCATGGTTTTATTATTACGGGTTAATAAAAGATTTTCGGTTTGTTCTCCACCGGTTTATGGCAAATCGGTTGTTCCTTCACTCCGCGCCATTTCCAGTGCTTTTGTTGTGATATAATATTTTGTGATCATGTTGGGCACTTCCCAGGGTGGCAGTTCCCCACCGACCAGGTATTGAAGGAACTTCTCCGTGACCTGTCCGAAATGGGCTTCATGACCCACCCTGTATCGTTCCGGGATGATTACCTTCCAGTTTTTTGTTGCCTTTTCTATAGCAACACCGGGGTATATTTCGTGGATAATTTTCAGTGCCTGGTTCAGATCCTCTTCAAATGTCACCGGATCGACACCATTGACCGGTTCTATATAGAGAACCGGTGTGTACCCTTCTTCGATATCCTGCCGGATGAGCAGGTTGGATCGGGTTCCACGCATCACAGAGAAGTGTGTATCCCTGCCACCTTCCGGGGCTTTATACTTCCATTCCACGGATACTTTTGCCATGATCCCATTGATCTCATAGAGGATTGATCCGTTGGAATAAACCTGGAGCAATCCTTCTTCCGACATGCTCTGTTGCAAATAATCCGGTATCTCGGCAAGTCTGGTGACTTCCCGGAACTGCTCAGGAGAAACCTTGGTGGGCCAGCGGCTGGCTTTAATAATTTTTATATCCTTCGTGTAGTCGATAATTTCCCCGGGGAAGCATTCCCATTGGACCAGGTCCACCAGGTGTGTGGTGACATCCACCAGTCCCTCTCCCTGCTGTGCACTGTCGAAAAACCAGGGAGGGCGTTTGATCTTTTCTCCCGAGACATATTTGAAGAAATGGTGAATACTCTCCTTGGTGACTGCCGGATCATCCAATGTACCTTTTTCCAGTTCTCCGAATACTTCCGGGATCCGGGAAAACATTTTTTGCAATATGGTGGTGACCTCAAACCGTTCTGTCATAATGTCGTACAGCAACAGGTGGTTCTCTTCAGCCGCTTCAAAAGCACCAAGAAGCAGCTCAAAATCCTCGGTATCGATTGCCATCGGTTTATCAGCCAGTACATGGATTCCATGCCCGACAGCTTTACGGATGTACTCTGTTTTCTTTCGGTTGTTTCCCGCAACCACCATAACATTTCCCGGTTTTTCTTCCAGCATTTTCTCAAAGAAATCATCTCCCGTATAGAGGTGAGACACCCAGTTTGTAGGATTCTCGGTCCGGGAGTTGTACTTTTGGATCTGCTGCAGGTGGTTTGTGACATCCGGTCCTTCAGGGGCGAAGATGTATACTTCCGGATGGATCTGTTCCTTCATGGTTTTTTGCACCAGGGCAGCATGAAAATGCCCGGGATCAAGGGTTATCAGGACCACTTCCCCTTTTGCACCCGTGAATTGCCTGCTATCCGGGTTGTCTGATGAATCCGGGTTTTTACAGAATGGCATAAGGAATATAATTAGGATGAAGATAAGAATGAGTTTTAACCGTTTGTTCATGGTTCACATATTTACATAACAGCCTGTCTCTAATTTTACGCATAGTGTCCCCTTGAGGGGACTATAGGGGATCAGCCCGTCTTTGTTTTCACGCATAGTGTCCCCTTGAGGGGACTACAGGGGTGATTGCTCTAACGCTAAGATTCTGTCCATAATTTTTTCTTTCACGTTATCCAAATCTAACAATATCTCCTCATTTGTAAATCGGAGGATGGAATATCCCCTTTTATCAAATTTTCTATCTCTTTCAACATCCTGAATAGATCTTGAATCATGGGAACTTCCATCAACTTCAACAATGAGTTTGAGATCTTTATTAAAGAAATCAACTATATACAGGTCAATAGGTCTTTGTCTTAAAAATCTGTAATCCAACATTTGTTTTGCCCTCAGAAGTTCACACCATAAACGAATTTCTGCACGAGTTGAGTTTGTTCGTAACACCCTGGCTTTTTCTTTAAGGTTTTTATTGTAATCCACATTTTTCATAACAGACAATCACCCTCCTACACCTCCCTCAAGGGAGGACTATAGCGGTTCTATTAGGCTTTTTAAAGTTCATTTTCAGTCATTACGAAGTTTTTTTACCACAAAGCGCTCAAAGAAGGCACGAAGTGCACAAAGAAAGACTTTAGGATCTTTGTGTAAAATCTTTGTGTTCTTTGTGGTTAATATATTTAAATCACCCACGGTTCGCGCATGGGTCTTGAGAGCATGGAGTTGGCTTCTTGGTCGTTTTTGAACTCTTCCTTTTCAGGATCCCAATAGAGTTTTCTTGGCAATTTCATAGCGATGTGGCTAACCAGGCAGGCGCTGCATGAGCGGTGTGCCACTTCAGCGGGAGCAATGGTTTGTTTCCGTGATTTGATGCACTCCAGCCAGTTGCCATGTTGTTCTTCGCTATGATAGAGGTGGATCTCCTCCGGTCCGATTTCCGATTCCAGGATCTTCGGATCACTGGCGTCCAGGGACTTCCTGTTTTCATCCGACGATATCGGGTCACTGGGTGTAACAGCATAATTTCCGCGGGTTACAAAGATCCATCCCTCATCTCCCTCGAACCGGACTCCGTTCGGATTATCCCCGCTGATCATCATCGTTACACCATTTGCATATTTGGCTTTCACGTTAAAGTTTCCATGGACATCCCACAATCCACTTTCAGGAAATTCCGCTTCGGCTACCACTTCAACAGGACCGGTGAGTTCCGTTCCCATTCCCCAGTGGGCTGTATCGACATGGTGGGCACCCCAGCCAGTAATCATTCCCGCACCGAATTGTTCGCACCGCAGCCATCCCGGGCGTGAATAATCATGTTGCGGATGGACCCGTTTTTCCGTATAGTAGACATAGGGGGTTGATCCCAGCCACATATCGTAATTGAGGTTTTCGGGGATTGGCATTTCGGGTTCTTCCTCACCGGAAGGGTCTCCAGGCAGACCAATGATTACCGTGTGGAGCTTCCCGATCCTCCCGTTACGCACCAGCTCACAGGCACGTTTGAACTGGGGCCATGGATTGGCAGAACGCTGCTGGCTGCCGATCTGGAATATCCTGCCCGTGCCTTGAATGGCATCACTCAATGCCCTGCCTTCAGCAATGGCCAGGGAGGTGGGTTTCTGCAGGTAGATATCCTTGCCGGCTTTGGCTGCTTCAATGGCAGGAATTGCATGCCAGTGATCCGGAGTGCTGATCAGCACGGCATCAATCTCCCTGTTCTGCAGCATCTCCCTGAAATCTCCATACATCTTCACATCTACGTAACCTGGATTGCCCTTTTTCTCTGCATAGAAGTTTTGTATCCATTCCTTTCCCTCTTGCACCCGCTTGCTGTCGACATCACAAACCGCGATCAAACGGGTAAAATCATATTTCAAGGTTTCCGGCAGGTCGTGCGTCCGGGAGATCCTGCCCGCGCCGATCGCCCCTATGTTTATCATATTGCTGGGTGCATCTTTCCCCATAACACAGGAAGGAACAATGGTGGGAACAATAAAGGTTGTCCCGGCAAGAAGGGCTGAAGTTTTCAGGAAGTCCCGGCGGCTCACTCCTTCGGAAACCGCTTTATGCTTTTTACCTGTCATCTTTTTCATTTTATTGTTTATTTATCTTGTGATTCAATAGTTGTTTTGGGAGGGTATGCGAAATCCTGCCACAGCCGTTCGGCAACCTCCGTCGTAATTGTTCCGGTATAAACCAGCATCCTGTACGTTAATATCTTTTTTTCTCCGGGCAGGACCCTCCATTCGTTGTGACGGACAGGGCAGAACTCGAAAAAAACATCGTCATTTTCCACCGGCCATATCCTCATGGGTTCGGGGTGTTCCCTGTTTTGCGGATGGCTCATAAACAGTATTCCTGACATACCATTTCCTGTTTCTCCGTAAACCATGCACCATCTTGCCCTGGTCGCATCCCCGTTTTCACGGGTTTTCCCTTCCGAAGTTACGATCCAGCTGTTGCTGTTTTGCCATGACTCTGTAGCACGGAAGCCAATCCCTCCTCCATACCGGTATTGTTCCAGGGTCACCGGTTCGGTCGTTGCGCCACTCAGGATCGAGGTAAGGTCCCACAACCAGCATTCCCCCGATGGGTGTTGGAAGGGCTTCCATGTGCGCACATCCCATTCTTCCCTCAGGGCAACTTTTTCACCCCCCGGGGCGGTCAGATCAACATGATCGTGCAGCACACGAAATCCTCCAAAAACGGAACCGGAGGTAGTCGAAACATAGGAGTTGAACCGGACAGTGCCTTTTTTATCCCCCAGGTTCCAGAAATCCACCTCCCTGCCTTCAACATTCACCCGGGTCCAGGGATTCCATATCCCGTAGTGGTGGTAATGATCGGGTGGTTGTATCCGGGTGAGTGTATCCCCTGAAGGAGACCAGAGCGGATGGATGAAACCACTTCGTGTATAGCTCGAATCAACCCCATCCGGAGGCGATACGGGAGCATGGTTGTACTGAAGAACAGGCATTGATCCGGCATATATGGATAAGTATTCCTCTTCCAGTATGGTTTTGAGAATGGGCTCATCCCCGCTTTCATCAGGATAAAGCCGGTATAATCTATCTTCACCTGGTTTTAAGGTATCAGAGATGATCCACCATAGTTGCGGGGGAATGCCCGGTTCAAGCTGACAGGGTACTTCTTTTTCGTTTGTGCCATCAATCCATTTCAGAATCAGTTCGTCTGTTTCGTCAAGTGAAAGGTTTACCAGAGGAATGGATACAGGAGTGTTCACCCGTGCACAATCACCCGCTTCAACCGTTATCCGGGCAACAGGCTTGTTTTTAGAACAAAACATTAAAGAAAGAGAACACAAGAGGACGATGAAGAGATGAAGTGAAAAATGGGGTCTGTCAGAAGGCATCTTAGACGATTTATGCCTTAAAGTTATCTATTTTTTTATTTGGTTTTAGGGAACCAGGGGAAAAACCCGGATGTGGTATCGATATAATCCTGGTATGCCGGCTTACGTTTTACCATGGTTTTATCAAGCAGGGCAACTCCGCTAACCCTGAGAAGAAGGAAGGTCATGAGTGCCGAGCTTATCAGAGGCCAGTAAACACCAGCCGCAGCGGAGATTAATCCAAACCCCCACCATACCAGTGTGTCACCAAAATAATTCGGATGCCGGGTATACTTCCAAAGACCGGTCCTCATTACTTTTCCCTTGTTTTCCGGATTCTGTTTAAACATGGTCAGTTGCACGTCTCCGGTTGTTTCGAAAACAATGCCGAATACACAAAGAAACAATCCTGCAAAATCAAGAAAGTTAAAACTGGTATGTTCGGATGAAAAACTGGCACCCAGCAGCGGCGCTGATATCATCCACATGAGCATACCCTGTAACAAAAATGTCTGGAAAAAGCTGATCCACCAGTAACGGTGCTCACCGTAATTCTTCCGGAAGTTCTGGTACCGGATGTCCTCTCCTTTTCCATAATTTCTCCAGGTCAGGTAGACAGAAAGGCGGACCCCCCAGATGCAAACAAGAATGAGCGTGATGATCTTCCTGGGGCCGAATCCATCATCGGTAACCAGGAAATAATAGATGCCAGCCCCCACAAAACCAAGTCCCCAGAAGAGATCAACAATACTGACATTACGGAGCTTGATGCTGACCAACCATAAGAGGCTCATCATCGAGATAATCCCTGCCAGGGCTATCAAATATGTTCCTGAAAACGTCATGCTTTTTTACTGTGAAAACAATAAACTTTATTTCTATCCAAATTTATATAAATAAAATCAAGATCTCCATAAGTAAGAGGCCTTAAAAAAAATCCCCCTTTTGGTTTCAAGAAACGAGTTGCCCGGGAGATAAAACTCACCATCCCATTTCACTTTCTCAAAGATGACTCCCATTTCTACCCTGTCTTTGTTGGAATAACGAATACTTTTAAAGGGAATCCGCACCTCGATGGTGTAGCCTTTATCATGAATAACACCCTTGCTATACCATACAAAATCGGCATCATGATCTTCCTGACCACCGGCAAAACGACTGTCCATTTGTATACCGGATGGATTTATATAAAACGCGTATAACCCCTGCTGGTCGTTGAATGAGTCAAGATTGATGCATACCCAATCATCAGCAACAATTTTATCTCTCTGTGCTACTGAAGTTTTTTTTGGTTCAAACGGATCAAGAACATCAGCAAATAGATTTGGGGATAAGGATAAGATGAATAAAAACAACAGGGATCGACTGCAAGTGTTCATAAGTCACCGTATTGGGAGTAAGTATAGGACTTTTCAAAGCCTTTGAATGCTGTTTACTGTTGTACGGATGAGTCTGGTAATTTCCTCATACCTGCGCTGTTCAATAAGTTCCTTCTTTACCATCCAGCTTCCCCCACAGGCAAAAACAAACGGATTGGAAAGATAGTGTCTCAGGTTTGTGTTGTTTATCCCACCGGTTGCCATGAACCGAACAGCTCCATACGGTGCGGCAATGGCGCTGATAAACAGCGGACCGCCTGAAGCTTCTGCCGGAAAGAATTTAACATGGTCGATTCCCCTCTCCAGCGCCTGCTCAATCTGAGTCGGTGTATTCAGTCCCGGAATAATGGGTATGTCCCGCTTCAGACAATGGTCCACAACGCGTGGATTGAAACCGGGAGTGACCATAAATTGTGCGCCGTTTGCGTAAGCCTCGTCAGCCTGGTCCGGTGTAAGAATTGTTCCCGCTCCCAATAACAGATCGGGAAAGTCACGGGAGGCAATTTTAATCGCTTCACCCGCAACATCTGTGCGGAACGTGATCTCGGCAACTGGTAATCCCCCCGTGATCAGTGCCTGAATCACCGGAATGACATTCTCCGCCTGGTGAAGCGTGATGATCGGGACAATTTTTATCTGTTTGATTTTTTTTAATGGACTTACCATGACTTCGGAATTAATGATGAATGACCTGAAACCAGCGAAAGAATCTGTGAATAACCACCACCCCGTATATTGAATAACACATTTCAGCCAAGCAATAAATTTAGTAGATTTATTGAAACTTTCGCAAATCAAATTTCAAGGTGCAGAATTTCAATATCTTATCGTTCCAGTACATGGGACTCAGGGGGCGAAGCTGTGGGAAGGATGAAGGATGCCATGCCTGCCGGCAGGCAGGAAAGATGAAGGATGAGGTGGATTTATAATGATAAATGAATTGCTAAACATAAAACCTTGCATTAGGTAATTAAACACAATTTGTATAATAAACTCTTTGACAGTCACTTATATTAACAAATGATGAAAGATTTAAAGGATCGTACAAAACGATTTGCACTTGATTGCTTTAGATTGGTTGAAAAATTTCCTAAGACATTTATGGGAAAACATTGTGCTTCACAGTTATTTAAATCCTCGTCCTCTGTTGCAGCGAATTACAGGGCATCACAGCTGAGTCAGACGAAAGCATTGTTTATATCAAAACTTAGCATCGTAATTGAAGAGGCGGATGAGTCGGAATTCTGGCTCGAATTTTCAGAAGGAACAGGACTTACTGAAGGGGCTGAGGTTAAAAGACTTAGAAAAGAAGCTCATGAGCTGACTTCTATATTTGTTCAGGCAAGAAAAACAGCGCAGGGTAATAAATAAGTTTTTTTCATCTTTAACTCTTCATCCTTCATCCATCATCCTTTATCCTTATACAATCATCCTTAGCTTTTATGTCAAGCTCCACAACCCTCCCCCTTTCTTGGTTCCGTGATCACTTCACGCAGCAGATCCTGCCATACTGGTTGAAATCAGCTGTTGATCCGAATGGGTTTTTCTATCCGAACCTGAGCCGGGACTGGAGCCGGTCCGGTGAACCCGTGGGCACACTGGTCAGTCAGTCCCGGTTGCTTTATGTTTTTTCCAATGGGTACCGGGTGACACGGGATCCTGAGATGAGAAAAATCATCCGGTCAGGTGGAGCTTTTCTGCTCGAACGTTTCTTTGACCAGGCAGAAGACGGTTTTGTCTGGGCTTGCGACGAAAACGGTTCGATAACGGATTTTACGAAAGATGCCTACGGTCATGCATTTGCCATTCTTGGGCTGGTGAATGCTTTCGGAGCAATTAAGGAAGAGATCTTTCTAAAGAAAGCCCTGGAGATTGTTGACCTGCTCGCCACATGTTTTGTTGATAAACAGGGTGGGATCATCTGGAAAATGAGCAGGGATTGGAAGGACCTGGATGAGAACCGCTCACAGAATCCAATCATGCATGCCTTTGAAGCATTGCTGGCATTGCTGCCATTCGTTGATCAGAAAGACCAGCAGAAAATACGGAATAAATTATCAGACCTGGTTGATTTTCTCTTTAAACATGTTCCCACGGGTGATCGGATGATCCTTCCGGAATTATTTACCAGGTCGTGGGAACCAATACACTCCGGTAACGGAGGCTACATTTCAGTGGGACACCTTTTTGAATGGGCTTTCCTGCTGTCAAAAGGAGTGGAAAAGGGGATGCCCGATACCCACCTTACCCTGGCCGGAAAATTATTGGAAACCGGTCTCTCATTCGGTTATCAAAGGGGAAAAGGTTATATTAAGACCTGGATTGATGAAACGGGGAAGGTGATCCGGGATGAGATATCCTGGTGGGAACAATCGGAAGGGTTACGGACCTTGCTGCATTTCATCCTTACCTTCGGCAGGGAAGATCTGAAGGAATGTTTTGATACCATTTTTCATTTTGTTCAGGATCATTTTCTGGATCCGTTGCACGGTGGTTGGTTCACCAGTTTAGATCCCTGGGGTGTGCCGCGGGACACGAACAAAGGGTCAGCATGGAAGCTCGATTATCATCAGACAGCGCTCTGTATGGAAGCCATTAATTTTTTGATTTAAAATCAATACGATACATCATGACCATCTGGGGATTGCACTTGCTTGACTTTCTTCTGATCCTTTTGTTTATTGTTGTCATTCTGTGGTTGGGGAGACGGGCTGCAAAACAGAACAGAGACACCGAGGATTTTTTCCTGGCTGGCAGGAAGCTCGGGAAGTTTTACCAGTTTTTCCTGAATTTCGGGTGTTCCACCAACGCTGACCAGGCTGTGGCCGTCTCAAGGGAGGTCTACAGGCAGGGCATCGGGGGCATGTGGATCCAGTTCCTGGTCCTGTTTCTCACTCCCTTTTACTGGTTTAGCACATTCTTTTTCAGGCGTGTCCGGCTGACAACCATCGGAGATTTTTTTGCAGAACGGTTCCGAAGCAAATTCCTGGGAGGAGCCTATGCCGTTTTTTTCCTGTTGCTCTCGGTTCTGGGAGGAGGGGTGGGTTATATGGTGGCAGCAAAGACCATGATGGCAATGACACCCAAACCGATAGAGTTATGTAATGAAGAAGAGCAGGCAAGTATTGCCCTGTTTCAGGAGTATCAGGAATTGCAATCAAAAACAGACCAGGGTTTAACTCCTGAACAACAGATACGGTATAATGTGTTGAATGAGAAAAACAAGCTTGGCGAGCTCCACTCGTTTATCTCTTATACCGATCCACTCTGGTTCTATTTTATCTATGCCCTTATCGTTGGTTTGTATACCATGCTTGGAGGCTTTCGTGCTGCAGCCATTACCGATGGAATACAGGGGATACTCATCATCATCTTCTCGGCAATCCTGATACCGGTCGGACTATCCAGGATCGGTGGCTTCTCCGGTCTGCATGCCAGTGTGCCGGATTTCATGTTCGAATTGTTCGGATCCACCACATTGAGTGAATATGCCTGGTATACCATCCTTGCCATGGTTCTTGCTAACCTGGTATCCATCATTGCCGTTGCTTCAGGTATGCAGACAGCCGGATCGGCGACAAACGAAATGACAGCCCGCATCGGTATGATCGGGGGCATGTTTGCCAAACGGGTTATCATGCTTTTCTGGGCACTGGCGGGCTTGCTGGCGATCGGATTGTTTGCAGGTCAATTACACGATCCGGACCTGATCTGGGGATTCATGACCAAAGAACTTCTTTTTCCGGGAGCCATCGGGCTGATGCTGATCGGGATCCTGGCAGCAAACATGTCAACACTCGATGCCAGTTCCGTATCCTATTCGGCCCTGTTTATCAAAAATCTGTATAAACCGTTTCTGCCCGAGAAGTCAGAAAAACACTATCTCTTTATCGGAAGAATTGTAATCGCATTTACCCTGGTTGGTGGGATTGCCGTTGCCCTTTTTGTCAATAACCTGTTGGAGTTGTACAAATACATCATCTCCATACCTGCTATATTCGGAGCATCAATCTGGCTGGGATTCATCTGGCGCCGTTTAACAAAATGGGCAGTGATCATTCAGGTGATCATCTGCACCATCATTTATGCAGTCGTACCCAACCTGTTCCAGGGCCTGGATTCTGTGAAATACAACGAGAAATTTTTGATTGAAACAGCACCAAAAGAAATTACCATCACTACCGAAGCATTAACGGAGGATGTTCAGGCGGGACTTGCAGACTATGTCGGGCAAATGATTGAAAAACAACATGATATACTGCCAGTCGGGATCCTGTTTGAACGGGTTGCCCGCATTGATCCGTCCGATCCGGATTCTGAAAAAGTAGGGATCGGAAGATTTGAGGCAGAGGTGTGGGTGATGAGCTGGTTCGGGATCGACTTTTCACACTTTAAAAAATCTCAGCTGGTGGCAACACGGTTTTTCTTTGATGCTCTTTTTCCAATTGTCCTGCTGGTCCTGCTTACCCTGGTCACCAAACCGGTGGATAACCAATCGCTGAACCGGTTTTTTGCAAAAATGCATACACCCGTGCAGCCTACTGCTGAGGAGGAAGAAAAAGCCATCGAAGCTTCCTTTAACAATCCCGACCAGGCTGAAAAGAGAAAACTGTTTCCCGGGTCACAGTGGGAACTGATGAAACCAAGCCGGCTCGATTATATCGGATTTGGCGGAAGCTGGTTGCTGGTTGGACTCGTCATCTTCCTGCTATGGCTGATGGTGACCATACGATGAATAAAATGGTTATTATTGTATTCATATATGGAAATCGAAATAAAAACCGGAAAACCTGAATTTGATACCTTCTATCCGATGGTCAAATCCTTCCTTGAAAAGGATCTGCTGGAAGTTGATATCGATGGACAAAAGATCAGGGGATACCGATCACCGGACACCCGGTCAATATGGATCAGAGACTATTCTGATATTCTGCGCGGTGTAAAATATTTCGAACGTGACCTGACCAGTACTGTTCGTCATTTTGCTGAAAATCAAAATCGACAGGGACGGATCTTTGACTATTTTACCACTTTTCCCGAAAAACTTCCCTGCGAGAAGGAAAACTGGACAAAGTATGTCAGGGTACCGGTAGAAGCGGATGTTGAATACCGTTTTGTAAAAGCAACTTACCTTGCCTGGCAGGCAACCGGTGATGATGGATTCCTGCAGGAGATGATTCCATCTCTCGAAAAGGCATTGGCGTATACGTTGCATCATTCACCCTATTGGGACAAAAAGGCAGGCCTGGTGAAAAGACCCTATACGATTGACACATGGGATTTTGCCTATACTGCCGGGAAATACGATTGGCTGCAGTTTCAAATCGATGATGATACCTTCTGGGGCTTCATGCACGGGGATAACAGCGGGTATTATGAAGCTTTTCTGATCATGGCCCTCTTCCATGATCACCTTTCCAAAAGCGGATTAGCAGACCTGTGGAGGGAGAGGGCATCCGCATTACGCGAAGCAATGAACCAAAAATGCTGGAATGGCTCATACTATACCCACTTTGTGAAAATCACTCCGGTATCCATTCCGGGTGTGGATGAATCTGCTCAACTCAGCCTGAGCAATCCGGTCAACATCAACCGGGGAGTTGCCAGCCACGAAATGGCACGGTCCATTATCCAGGAATACCGGAAACGTTATGCCAAAAAATCCGGCTTTTCGGAATGGTACTCCATTGATCCACCCTTTCCCGATGGGATTTTCGGTGATGATAAAATGAAGAAAGGGGCTTACATCAATGGAGGAATCATGCCCATGGTAGGAGGAGAGCTTGCCCATGCAGCATTTGACCATGGTTTTGAAGAGTACGGAACGGATATCCTGAAAAGATACTACCGGATGATTGCCCGATCGGGGGAAACCTACCTCTGGTATTTTCCGGATGGGACACCCTCCTCCGTGGAGACCAGTACAAGTCCGGATGCAGAACCTACTGATGGATGGGGCTCCAGCGCCATGCTCAATGCACTCATTGAGGGATTGGCAGGAGTCACCGATCACCATAAGGTGTTGCAAAAAATTGAACTTTCACCGCGATGGTATGCTGCGGATATCTCCAAAGCAGAAGTGAAAATCAGTTATGCAACTTCCGGCTGTAGCATCCGTTATTCCTATGTTGTGGAGGAAAATCATTTGTCAATGGAGGTAGAAACCCCCTTTGCCGAAGTTGATTTTCATGTCCTGATACCGGAGACATCCTCCGTATCCCGCGTTGAGGCGAATGGAATTGCAATTTTCTTCAGAATGATCATGATTGAAAAAAGTAACTATGTTGATTTTGCAGTCCATATTAAGAAAAAGAGTACCATTAAAATAAATTTTGAGAGGAAAGAAAATGAATAGAAATCAGTTTCTTACTACCCTGGGGACACTCACCGGAGGAACACTGCTGGCAAGACCTGCCCTGGCTGACTATTTGCGCCCGGGTGAAAAGACCAAAAAGATTACCGATGAAGCATCCTTCTGGAAGTTTGTCAGAGAACAGTTTCTTTTTCCTGAAGATTACAGCTACCTGAACACCGGTGGTATCGGTGCGGTCCCCCTCCTTGTTCTGAACCGGGTAAAAACATCAATGGATGAATCGGAAATTTATCCCAGGCCAGGACATGATCATGAAAAGTGGATCATGGCAAAAGAGACCTGTTGTAAATTGCTTGGAGATGATTGCGCTATAGAGGAGTTGGCATTTACCAGCACAGCAACCGAGGGGATAAACATCGTTATTAACGGATTGCATCTTAAGCCCGGCGATGAGGTGATCACCTCCACCCACGAACATCCTGCCCTTCACATCCCATTGCTTAACCAGGTAAAAACCAGGGGAATCGTGTTACGAACCTTCCCGCCTGATATGGAAAACGGCGACGGAAATGTTCAGCGGATCGGTGAACTGATCACCCGCAAAACACGCCTTATTTTCATCAGCCATGTCACCTGTACCACAGGACAGGTTTTTCCGATCAGAGCGGTTGCAGATCTGGCAAAATCGAAGGGAGTCCTTTTTGCTGTTGATGGGGCACAGGCAGTTGGACAAATACCGGTTAACCTGAAAAATTCCGGAGTGGACTGTTATACCTTTAGCGGACATAAATGGATGCTGGGTCCGAAACGTACCGGTATTCTGTTTGTAAACAACGATAAACTGGAATCGATTCAACCGGTAACCGTTGGGGCATATTCGGATGACGGGTATGATACAGAATCCAGAATGTTAACATATCATCCTACTGCCCAGCGGTTTGAATACGGAACACAGAATGAAGCACTCTTTCATGGCCTTCAGGAAGGAGCTGAGTTTATCCTGACCATCGGACTTAAACGAATGATCGATCGAAACAGGAAAATGGCCGAGGCCTTCTATCATGGGTTAAAAGATCTTTCAGCAATAACAATCCTCTCCCCCGAAGAAGAGAAATACCGCTCTTCCATGATCACCTTCAAAAGTAAAGGACATGATAACACCGAAATAGCATCCTATCTGTCCGGGAAGAGAATCCGTGTGCGGGTGGTGAATGAAGCAAACCTGGGCGGGGTAAGGGTTTCCTTCCATCTCTATAATGATGAATCCGATGTGGAAAAGATCCTGTCGGAGATTGAGAAATTTGTTACTGTTTAAAATATAAATGTATGAGGGTAAGCGACGCGTTAACGAATATTAAAACACTTTTTTATCCCGTAACTTCTCCCCGGGTGGTGGAGCGATCCATTGACCTTCTTACCGCATTCATCTCCTCTTCAGAAACGGTGGTAAAACCGTTTAAGAAAGTGCTGACGGATGAGAAGGCATTTGTGGTAGCTGTGGCATCTTCGTCCCAGCTGAAAGAGCTTGGGATCAAAAAACCCCTGAAACCGAAGGAAGTATTCATCTATATTCTGCTCCGGAAAAACGGGACGGGATACTGCATCAGTTCTCATACCCGGTATCTTTATTCTTTTGTTCATCATTTGATTCATCAGATGAGCGAATGGAGTATTGATGCAATTAACTGCGGAAAATGGATCATCCCATCGTTTACATGGCAGCGGATTTCATACGATTATTTTCTGACACAGCAGGGGAGGATACAATACAATTTGAACAGGACGAGTTACATTGCTAAGCTTGCCCGGCTGGGCTATACTCATATTGAAGTCAATGGACTGGCATTTCCCATGGGATTGGAAACCGGACCAAAGGGGGAAGCTTATCCCATGTTCTATACCTATTGTCCTGCCCTGGATCAATTTGTCTCCAGCCTGTTGAACAAAGGATTATATCCTGATGATTACCTTTCAGCCAATCTTGCCTTTTTGAAGCAAAATGCAAAACAGGCAGCGGAGTATGGGTTGGTACCCGGGTTACTCTGTTTTGAACCCAGATCGGTACCCGAACAGTTTTTCAATGAATATCCTATGCTCAGGGGAGCAAGAGTTGATCACCCCTTCAGAAGCTTCAAGCCCCGATACAACATGACCATAACCCATCCGCTCGTGCGGCAGCACTATGCCGAACTGATCAGGAACCTGATGCAGGAAGTTCCTGAACTGGGGTTCATCACCATCTGGACCAACGATAGTGGTGCTGGTTTTGAACATACAAAATCGTTGTATGTCGGCCGGAACGGGGGTGCTTACCTTATCCGCGAATGGAAAGATGATGCAGAGATCTCACGACTGGCAGGGGAAAATGCATTGCGCTTCTTCCGGGTGCTCAGGGATGAAGCCCGCAAGGTCAATCGCGGTTTCAGGGTCATTACCCGAATGGAATCATTTTACGGAGAACATGAAACCGTATGGAGCGGACTAACCGATGGACTTGAAATTGAAACTTCTTCCCTTCTGGCAAGGGGGTGGGAAATGCCTTACAACCACCCAAAATACAGGGATTCAAACCAGATCAATGCAGGTACGATCTACCAGATGGATTTTGACCAGCGGGAAAACGAATTGTCAGAGGATCTTGCGAAAAGGGAAAGCGCTGCCCATTTCTATTTTTCTGCCGGACCCCATTCCCTGTTCGACCCCCTCATCGGTATCCCCTATCCAACCCTTACCTGCCAGCGATTGAAAACATTGCATGAGAACAGAATTGAATTTCTAGCCTGTACCGGGGGAATAGCACCCCCCGAATTGGTGCATTATGATATCAACCAGGAGGTAATCCAGTCTTTTCAGTATGATCCGGACATGGATGTTGTTGCCTTCCTGGAGAAGACAGCAGTGAAATGGACAGATGGTGGAAATGCTGACGCAATGCTGAAAGCATGGAAATATACCGAAGAGGCAATCCTGGCATTCCCAATTGTCACACCCCTCTATTCAACCTATGGTTTTACCTGGTATAGGTTGTGGGCACGTCCTCTGGTCCCCGACATTGAAAAGATTCCACAGGATCAGAGAAATTATTATGAAAATTTTATGTGTACAACCCCTCATAATCCGAACAATGTGGATCTCAGCAGGGATGTCCTGTTTCGCCTGACAGACCCTGTAAAGAGTCAACAGGATGTGGATCGGATCGATGACCATGTCTGGGAGCCAATGGAAAAAGCTATTCATGTTCTTGAAGATGCACTGAAGAAGACAATATCCGGTTCGGGGGAGAGTGATGTTTTGTATGACCAGTGGATACGGATCAAAGCCCTGAAATGCTGGATGACAACACAACGAAACATCGCTGCATGGATCACGGCAGTCTATGGGTATATGAACGCAAAGAGTGAAAAATCAAAATCTTCAGAACGAAAAAACATGCAGGATATGATCCGGCTTGAGATCGACAATTCAAAAGTTCTTTGCGAACTGCTTGATTCCGGGGTTGAATTTATGGCCATGACGGACCAGGAAGAAACACCGTTGATCTATGGGAAAAACCTGAAGGAACTGCTGAAAAAGAGAATATCACTAATGGAAAAACACATGAATGATGAGCCATTCATCGACCATCAATACATGGAAAGAAAAGCAGGGGAACCATTTGAACCGTCTGACTGTTAATAACGGTTTGACGGTTTTGATTTCCTGCTTACTAAATGCTTTATTAAAATGATTATCAAAGTTGGAATTGACAATTACAGCCTCTTCCCATTAAAACTGGAACCACTGAAGGTGCTGGAATGGGCGGTGAAAAACAAGGCAGATGGAGTTTCATTCTCCGGCTTACCGGAAGGAAACAGTAAGCCCGATGATGAATACCTGAAACTGCTGAAAGCCTTTGGAAAAGAACACAACCTCTACCTCGAATGGGGAGGGGGGCAACATATTCCCCGCGACATGAACTCGTGGAGTAAAAAGGATCTGTTTCAAATCAATCGAAATGCTGCCCGTGAAGCAGAAATTCTCGGAACACGGATCATCCGGTCATGTTCCGGCGGATTGATGCGGTGGAATCCGGCAAACCCACCAACCGAAATCTTGCTGAAAGAGATGGCTGATACCTTGAAAGCACAGAAGCAGATGCTGATGGATCATAATGTGATCCTAGCCCTGGAAACACACTTTGAGTTTACCACTTTTGAACTGCTCAAAGTATTTGAGATGTGCGATGCTGTGCCGGGAGAATATCTTGGAATTTGTCTCGATACCATGAACCTGCTGGTTATGCTGGAAGATCCGGTAAGGGCTACCGAACGGATCCTTCCATGGGTGGTATCAACACACATTAAGGATGGCGCTATCACTCTGTCCGACAGCGGTCTAAAAACATTTACCGTAGAAACCGGCAAAGGGATTGTGAACCTGAAACGGATCATTGAATTGCTGGGTACCCTTCCGTATGAGGTTGCTCTCTCTATTGAAGATCACGGGGGTGAATTTACCATGCCGGTATATGATCCGGTTTTCCTGGCTGAATTTCCGGATCTGGAGAAGGAAGAATTCCTTAATCTTATCGAAATGGTACAATTCTCACAGCAGAAGATCGTGGATGGAGAAATATCTCCTCTCTCCCGTGATGACTGGCCGGATGTATGCGAGGAAAGGGTGAAGAATGATATTGGTAATGTAAGGGAAATCATTGCGTGAATTTAGAGTAACAGGCCGCTCCTATGGAGCTCCATCTTTAGGATGGATCATGTATCTAAAGACAGAATGCCCCTGACGGGGCAAAAAAAGCATAAGTGAGCAATCTGAATTTTCAAATTAAGATAAAGCATTGAACATCTGTAAATCTAACCGGATTGGGTTTTCAGCTCCAGCGGAGCGACCAGTCTTTAGAAAAGTAGTTGGAAAAGAAAATAAGCTCCGTAGGAGCGGCCTGTGAAAAGAATTTAAACATAATAATTAAGTGCTAATCATGGCTAACACCTATTCAAAAATTTATCTTCATATTGTTTTTTCTGTACTTAGGAGGGAATATTTGATTTCAAAGATGCATAAAGAGGATCTGCATAAATATATCACGGGTATTATATCTAAAAGAAAACAGAAATTGTTGGCCATAAATTGCATGCCAGATCATATACACATATTAGTTGACTATAAACCAAGTATGCCACTCCCCGATCTTGTAAGAGATATAAAAGCCAACTCATCGGGTTTCATTAATAAACAAAAATGGGTTAAAGGCCAATTCAACTGGCAGGAAGGATACGGGGTTTTTTCTTATTCCCAATCACAAAAATCGAGTGTAATAAAATATATACAAGAGCAGGAAAAACATCATATTAGATCTTCATTCAAGGAAGAATATTTAAAATTATTGAAAAGATTTAATGTGGATTACGATGAGAGGTATCTGTTCGATTTGTGAAAAAAACAGGCCGCTCCTACGGAGCTCTGATCATATTTCAATCTTGGTGCCTAAAAACAGAATGCCCCTGACGGGGCAAAAAAAAGCATAAGTGAGCAATCTGAATTTTCAAATTGAGATTAAGCATTGAATAGCTGTAAATCTAACCGGATTAATTTTTTAGCTCCAGCGGAGCGAACTGTCTTTAGCATATGGATTACTATACAACATGAGCTCCGTAGGTGTGACCTGATGAAATCCTGGTAGAACAACGAAAAAATAAGATGTCAAAACACGAAACTTTCCGGTATAAAACGGCTGAAGAGTTGCTGAAGAAGGCGGAGGAAATGGGGATCAACCTTCCCTGGCAGGAGACTCTGGATCCCCTGTTTCAACCGGTTTGTCTGGGTGAAAAAGAGATTCAAAACAGGCTGGTGGTACACCCTATGGAGGGATTTGACGCCATTCCGGATGGTTCTCCCGGTGAGCTCACGGTCAGGCGGTATCACCGGTATGCAGAAGGCGGAAGTGGAATGATCTGGTTTGAGGCCACGGCCGTCGTGAAAGAGGGCAGGTCGAATCCGGGACAACTGGCAATCAACAGAAAGAGCCTGCCACGATTCCAGCGTTTAATTGAGAGTATGCGGTCAACAGCACATAAGGTATTTGGCGGATCACACAACCTGTACATTGTGCTCCAACTCACCCACTCCGGACGGTTCAGTAAACCGCAGGGTAAGCCTGCACCCATGGTTTTTTGTTATAACCCTCATTTAGACAGGGACAGACAAGAGATCAGGGAACTTACGGATGAGCAGCTTAAACCCATTCAGGAGGCATTCATTGAAGCAGGAACCCTGGCTGAAAAGGCTGGCTTCGATAGCGTAGATATCAAAGCAAGCCACGGATACCTGCTGCATGAATTTTTATCCTCATTTACAAAAGAGAATAGCCGGTATGGCGGACCATCCTTTGAGAACAGGACCCGTTTCATCCGGGAGGTGATCCGTGGGATACAAACTGGAACCAGCAGTCTGGATATCTCCAGCCGGATCAGCCTGTATGATGGAGTTCCCCATCCTTACGGATTCGGAGTCGGGCAGGATGGATCGATGGATATGGATCTGGATGAACCGGTAAAACTGGTACGGCAGCTGGTGCAATCGGGTTGTTGCCTGATAAACGGAACCATGGGAATTCCCTTTATCAATGCCCACCTCAATCGCCCCTATAACAAACCCATACCGGGAATGGACCTGCCCGATGAACATCCGCTGGAAGGTGTTGCCCGGTTGATTGATGGTGTGGGGAGAGTACAACAGGCGGTTCATGACGCCAGGCTTGTCGGCACCGGATACTCCTGGTTGAGGCATTTTTTTCCCGAGGTGGCTGCAGCTGTGCTTCAGCAGAAAAAAGCCACGTTCATTGGATTGGGGCGGAACTCATTTGCCTATCCCGATGCGCCGAAAGAGCTTATGCAATATGGGAAAATCAAAAAGAAAAAAACCTGTAGCTCCTGTTCAAAATGTACTGAACTGATGCGGAATATGCTTGTTACCGGTTGTCCGGTCCGCGATAAGGAGGTATATAAACCGATATACAAGAAAATTAAACATTGAAACCCATGGGAACCAACCAGCCAGTAGCCATTGTATCCGGTGCAAGCCGGGGAATTGGAAAAGCAACTGCGATACGTCTTGCAGAAGCAGGGTATACTATTGCAGGAATATCCCGGACAATACATGCTCCGGAATCAGCAAAAAATCATGCCGAGCTTAAACGCTCCATAGCAGAGCATGGAGTGGATTTCAGATCCTACACGCTGGATATTGCTGATATTGATAACCATCTGGAAGTAATTGAAAACATCATGAAGGATTTTGGCCGGATTGATCTGCTTGTAAATAACGCCGGAGTTGCCCCGGTGATACGCATGGATCTGCTTGAGACAACACCGGAGAGTTACGACCGGGTCATGGGCATAAACCTTCGCGGTCCACTCTTTTTTACACAACGCGTGGTCAATACCATGATCGGATTGCAGGGTAAGATTGACCCCTATTTCCCTCGGATTGTGTTCATCACCTCCGTTTCAGCCGTGATGTCTTCGGTAAACAGAGGAGAGTATTCCATCTCCAAAGCCGGTTTGAGTATGACCAGCCAACTCTTTGCCGATCGACTTGCAAAAAAGGGTATCAGTGTTTTTGAAATAAGACCCGGGATCATCCGTACCGATATGACGGCTCCGGTTAAGGAGAAGTACGACAGCATGATCGCTGATGGTTTAATCCCCCAGGACCGGTGGGGGCATCCGGATGATGTCGCGAAAACCGTTGCAGCCATTGTTTCAGGTAACTTCGACTATTCCACCGGAATGATCTTTGAAGTGAGCGGAGGCATGAATATCCGGAGTTTGTGAAATCATCAGGTCGTTTCGATATTCGATTACTGGCCCCTTTTATTAAAAAATCCCAAAGGGATTTAACAATGAATAACCCCGTACGTGCCGAAGGCATGCTTTTGGCACAGTGCGGGGCATAAGTAGAGTATAAATACAACCCCGAATGCCTGCCTGCCGGTCTACCCGCCGAAGGAGGGCAGGCAGGGGGTTGAATGTAGAATATCATGTTTATAATTTAAATAATCATGGCCGACAAGACCCTGACACTCATTTGCAACGCCCACCTGGACCCCGTCTGGTTATGGGAGTGGGAGGAAGGCATGGCGGAAACACTTTCCACTTTCCGGATTGCGGCAAGATTTTGCCGGGAATATAAAGGATTTGTTTTTTGCCACAACGAAGCACTGCTCTATCAGTATGTTGAGGAATATGAACCGGAATTGTTTGAGGAGATCAGGGAGCTGGTAACCGAAGGAAGCTGGAAGATCATCGGGGGCTGGTACCTTCAACCCGATTGCAACATGCCCTCCGGGGAAGCACTGATCCGGCAAATCGTGGTTGGAAAAAAATATTTCATGGAACGGTTTGGGGTCGAACCCAGTACTGCTGTAAATTTTGACCCGTTTGGCCACTCCCGCGGTTTGGTACAAATAATAAAAAAATCGGGTTACTCTTCTTATCTGTTTTGCCGGCCCGATCATCATTTTCTTGACCTCCCCGATCTTGATTTCATATGGGTGGGATACGATGGCTCCGAGATTTTAGCTCACCGCCCCTATGATCACTATAACTCTGGCAAGGGTCAGGCTGCCGATAAGATCAGGAAATGGCTGAAACAGAATAGCAGCAGACGGAACGGGCTGCTGCTCTGGGGGATTGGTAATCACGGTGGGGGGGCCTCCCGGGAAGACCTTGAGCAGATCGCTGACTTACAGAAACAGACAACAGAGAGATCCATCTGTCATGGAACTCCGGAAAAGTATTTTAATTTAATCCGGGAAGAGAAGAGAGATCTTTCGAGAGTGGAAAAGAGCATCAATCCATTTGCTATTGGATGTTATACCTCCATGCAACGGGTTAAAAAGAGATACAGGCAACTGGAAAACCTCTACTTCCTAACCGAAAAAATGTGCACCCTGACTCACCTTCAGGGAATGGTGAGATACCCCGGAGGATCCCTGTCGGAAGCACTGGAAGACCTTCTTTATTGCCAGTTCCACGATATCCTCCCCGGATCATCCATCCCGGAAGTGGAAGAATATGCCATCCAGCGATTGCACCATGGAATGGAGATCCTGGGACGCCTCCGTTCAAAAGCATTTATGGCAAACCTTTCCGGTCAGCCGGAGACAAGAAAGGATGAATTTCCGCTGTTGGCCTTTAATCCGCATCCTTTTGATGTCGATGGGACAGTGGTTATTGAATTCCAGGCGCAGGAACCCAACCTCGATGAAGATTACCTGCAGGTACCGGAAGTTATGGATGCAGAGGGGAACCTCATCCCTTCACAGGTTGAGAAAGAGAGCAGCAACATCGTTCAGGATCACCGAAAAAGGGTTGTCTTTCATGCCCTTCTCAAGGCATCATCGATGAACCGGTTTTCCTGTTTTCTGAAGAAGATACCGCGATCTTCAGAGGGAAAGAAAAAAATAACTGACCGATTTTGTTTCAGCCTGCCCAATGGACAGATAGAGATCAATCCTGCAACGGGTTTGATTCAGCGCTATGAGATTGATGGGAAACAGATTTTGCTGCCGGGATCAGGAAGGCTGCTGGTGATCAGGGACAATGCGGATCCATGGGGAATGACTGTTCGGTCCTTTCGGAAGATAAAAGGGGAATTTCAACTGTTATCACCTACATTGGCTGCTGCTTTTGCCGGTGTGGATGCCAACCGGTTACCTCCCCTCCGGATCATTGAGGAAGGTCCGGTAAGGATCGTGGTTGAAGGATTGTTCGGGTTTGGAGATTCGTTTGCTGCAGTTCGTTACAAGATACCTTTGAAAGGAAATGAGATAGAGGTGGAATCAAGGATCTACTGGATGGAGAAAGAAAGCATGCTGAAAATGGCTTTTGATACAGGCTGGGAAAACGCAAAATATTTTGGCCAGGTTGCCTGTGGTGTGGAAGAGTTTGATCGTGCCGGGGAAGAACTGGTCGCTCAAAAATGGATCGGTTTAGAATCGCCGACAGAGCAAATAGCACTCACCGTGATCAATGATACCACCTATGGATTTGACTATGATAAAGGGGAGCTCAGGATTTCCATGTTACGATCCCCTGCCTATTCGGGTCATCCGATAAAAAAAGACCAGCCCATTGTGCCCCAGGACCGGTTCGAACCAAGGATTGACCAGGGAGAACAATCCTTCCGGTTCTGGATACAAGCCGGTGATCACTGCGGGCGGAAAGAATCTATCCACAGGGAGAGCCTGATCAGGAACGAACCTCCACCTGCACTATGCTGTTACTCCAGGGGCAAGGGAGAAAAATTGCTTCAGGGAGTGATCATTTCTGATCCAATCGTTCAACTTTCTGCATTGAAAATGAGTGAAAAAAACGAGCGGCTGGTGATACGACTGTTTGAGCCGACCGGTCAGGAAAGGAAGATAGAAATCAAAATTCCTGTATTGGATTTTTCCGGTACGATAACATTAAAACCGTTTGAAATAAAAACCATAGCAGTGGATCCTGGCACGAAGACCATTGTTGAAACAGATTTGCTGGAACGTGAACTGATACAATCCTGAATGAACAGCAAGAAACAAAATAGAGTATCCGTATTGATGGTAGGAATCGGAGGGTATGGAATGTATTACCTGAAAAACCTGTTGGATCACTGCCGTGATGAAGACATTGAGATCGTTGGTGTGGTTGATCCTTTCCCCGGGAACTCAGGAATAATCCGGGAAATACAGAAAAGGGAGATAAAGATCTTCAGAACAATTACTGATTTTTACCTGGCGGGCAGCAGAGCTGATCTGGTTGTTATTGCCTCTCCCATTCAATATCACATCGAACAATCGTGTATCGCCCTGATGAATGGAAGCAATGTTTTGTGCGATAAACCACTATCTGCTGTTATACAGGACGTGGATGACCTGTTATCAGTGCGCAAACAATCGGGCAGATGGGTTATGATCGGATACCAGTGGTCCTACTCCCACGCTATCCAGGAGTTGAAAAGGGACATCCTTTCCGGCCTGTATGGTAAACCGAAACGGATGAAATCACTCTGTTTCTGGCCGCGGGGGAAAGATTATTATGAAAGGAATCAATGGACCGGCAAGTTAAGGGATGAAGAGGAACGGTGGGTTCTTGATAGTCCCCTGGGAAACGCGATGGCACATTTTATCCATAACCTCTTCTACCTGCTCGGCAGGGAAATGGATGAGAGTGATCAACCGGCTGAGATCCAGGGTGAATGTTACAGAACCTATCCCATTCAGAATTACGATACCGGTGTGTTCAGGGCATACACTGCCCGGGGGGTGGAAATCCTGTTTTATGGATCCCACGTTACCGCCTGTGAAAGAGGCCCGATGTTTCATCTGGAATTTGAAGGTGGAACGGTAACCTATGGCGATGAACAGGACCGGATCATTGCCATTACACGGGAGGGGAGGGAGAAAGATAATGGTTCCCCGGAGGATGATGACCAGTTTCTCAAACTCCACGAAGCCATTAGAGCAGTAAGAGAAGACCGACCGGTAATTTGTGGTCCGGAAGCTGCTACTGCACAGGTCCTGTGTATTAATGGGGTACAGGATTCTGTAGAAGAAATCGCTTCTTTCCCAGTGGATAGAATTGCATCGGATGAAAAAAAGGAGCGATTATGGGTCGATGGTCTCAGTGAGGAACTATATGCCTGTTACCGGGAAAACAGGTTGCCTTCGGAAGCAAACCTGCCATGGGCTGCTTCGGGTAAAATAATTGATTTAAGGAATTATGTGTACTTTCCCGGAGGAAAAAGATGAAGAATTTTTTCGACTGTGAGATGCATAAACGCTTTTGTCCCTCTTTGTTTAAAGGGGATGTCCCGCCAAGGTGGGGAGGGGGATTAAATGATGATTTAACAACATGACCCGCAAAACCCTGGTACAAAAGACCCTGGAATTTGATTCCCCGGAACGAATCCCGCGACAGATCTGGATCCTTCCATGGGCGGAGGATCATTATCCGGATTTTACCGGACGATTGCGAAAAACATTCCCCGATGATGTTCTTCAGACCCCGGTTTACTATAAAAAACCACCCGTGATCTCAGGAAATAAATATAAATTGGGGTATTACGTTGATGAATGGGGTTGTGAGTTCAAAAACATTCATGAGGGATTAATGGGAGTAGTGCAGAAACCACTCATTGCAGATCCGATGCAATACCATGATCTTAAACCTCCTGCAGCTGTGTTAGATCTTGATGTTGAAGAAATCAAGCGGCT
This sequence comes from uncultured Rikenellaceae bacterium, assembly GCA_964612275.1. Classification (GTDB taxonomy): domain Bacteria; phylum Bacteroidota; class Bacteroidia; order Bacteroidales; family VadinHA17. The sequence continues at coordinate 32,709 of CAZTES010000002.1, read as the reverse complement.
TTGCAGATCCACGGACCAGTTTACCCTTGCCGGGAATTTTCAGCGACCCTTCGAGCGGTTTCAATTCATTAGAACGATGGAAGGGGCATTCATGGATCTTGCGCTGGAACCTCCGGGACTGAAGGAACTATTGAATGTGATCCATCAGCACTACTGCAAAGAGGTTGAAACCTGGGCAGAAACCCCCGTAGATGCGATCTACCTGATGGATGACTGGGGAACACAACACGGATTGATCACTTCTCCTGACACCTTCAGGAAATATTTCAAGCCGATGTACAAGGAATATATCGAAATCGCAAAGCATTATGGTAAATATGTGTTCATGCATTCCGACGGAGCCATCGGTGAGGTAATCCCTGATCTCATTGAGGTCGGAATTGATGCATTGAATTCGCAGTTGTTCTGTATGGATATCGAAGAGTTGGCCAGGAAGTTCAGTGGGAAACTAACATTCTGGGGCGAAATAGACCGTCAGCACATACTTCCGGATTACAGCCAGGAAGAGATCGAAAAGGCTGTGCATCAAATTTATCAACTCTTCTATAAACAGGGAGGAGTGATCGCACAGTGTGAGTTCGGACCGGGAGCAAAACCGGAAAATGTCTGGAGGGTATTTGAAACCTGGAATAAGCTGAAAAAAGAATAGATACCGGAACAAAATGGTGGAAAAGTATGTTGTTGGCATTGATCTGGGGGGTACGAAAGTGGAAGCATGCCTGATGGATTCGTCCTGCGGGGTCCTGTCCCGGCATCGTGTTTTATCTCAGCCCCAAAAAGGATTGGATCAGGTGATCCGGAATATTCAAGTCGTTTTTGGTGCGGTTTCAAAAAATTATCCGGTTGAAGCGATTGGTATGGGTACACCGGGTACCCACGAGCCGGGGGAGGATGTGTTGCACGGATCACCCCATACCCCGGTTTATGAGTCACCGGGATTTATCCGTCGGGTTAGGGAACAATTTAACCTGCCCCTTGTGGTGGAAAATGATGCCAATTGCCTTGCCCTGGCTGAATATTTTGGGAATTATGAGGAAATCTATTCCCATGTCCTGGCAGTGATTGTTGGGACGGGTATGGGATATGGACTGATCCTGGATCAGAAACTATATCGTGGTAAACATGGAGCGGCGGGTGAAATAGGGCATACTACCATCGATTACCGGGGAAGGAAGTGCGAGTGTGGAAGGTCAGGTTGTGCTGAAGCCTATCTTTCCGGACCAAGCCAGTGTAGAAGATATCATGAAGTGAGCGGAGAAAAAAAGTCCCTTCAGCAGATCTGGGAATTATATCTGAAAGGAGATACCCTGGCAGTCGACCTGTTCAAGGAGAGTTGTGAGATCATGGCACAGGTGTTTGCCAACGTGGTCAATGCTTTCGACCTGGAAGCGATTATTCTCGGGGGAGGAGTATCGAATATTCCCATCTGGTATGAGAAAGTCCCGCTGATTATGACCCGCTCCTTTTTTGGCCCGCCCAGAGGAGAGATCCCTGTTTTGAAAGCCCGGATGGGCGATTCAGCAGGAGTGCTGGGTGCAGCCTACCTGGCGCTGAGGGAGCTGGGGGTGATGAGATTTTGAAAAGATCGGTTACGTTAGGCGGTAACGAAACCCGTTTAGGATTTCGTTATTCGGTAACGGAAACAAGACGACCGACGTTTTACGACCAACGACCCGGGCCCAGTGAAATATTATTTCACGGGGCGGGCCTCGTAACCGAGTACCGAATTACGAATTATTTAAAAACAATACCATGAAGAAAATTACATTCATTTCCTTGTTTATCCTATTTTTCACAACCACATCCTTTTCTCAATCCACCAACCCCATTCCCATGAACCAATACCTTGAATTTGCCAGGAAATCGGCTGACTGGACATGGGAAAATATGGATTCGCTAATGGCCGTCTGGAGAGAGTCACTCGATCCATTGAGTGTTTTCGGGTACCGCCCCCCGGGACGGATTCTGGAGATGGCAACCATTTATGCCACCCTCTATGAAAAGGAGAAGAAGAATGAGTATGCCGAGAGAGCTAAAAAGATATTATTGATCTATGATGATTTCAAAAAGGAATACCCGGAAGAGGCGGTGCAAAAACGTCCGGATTATGGGAACGGAGTACCGGCTCTTCCCGATTTTTTTACCACCATGCGGTTTGCACGCCCTTATGAAATCCTGAAACGGCTCGGTTACCTGACCAAAAAAGAGCAGGAAAAGATCGATCAGGTGATCGCACACAGCATGGATTATCTCCTGCAAACACAGGAGTGGGGACCCATGAACCGTACTGCCCTCCGGGCAGAAGCGCTCGCATGGTCAATAAGGGCAGTGCCAGACCATCCTAAAACACCAACCTGGGAAATGACCGAACGGGCACTGGGTTTCGATAACTGGGGAAACTGGGAGATTGAAGATGCTACCATCTATCATGGTGTGTGGCTCTATGCACTGCTCGGTTATGCCGACGCCAAAGAACAGGTGGAGGAACTTTTCAAAACCCCGGAGATGTACTACTATGCCCACTATTTTCTTCAGCTGATGTCTCCTGACGGAATGATACCCGATTTCGGCGATGCAACCTGGCATTCAAACTGGAACAGATACCTGGTATACTTTGAAGCCGCGGCAAACATCTATAAAAATCCCGAATTGAAATGGGCTGCTTCAGTAATCGCACGGAAATTTATCGATTTCAACCGGATAGAAAATACAGGTTTAGCCTATATGCTGCTCGATTGTTACCGCTACGGTACGGATGACATACAACCCAGCGTACCGGTAACATTAAGTACAGAGGTAATGGAAGATGTGCAGGGGAAAAAGATCGTTTTCCGGAATGGGTGGTCACCGGAATCTACCTACATGCTTTTGAACTACCGGGATGAAGGAGATGGCGGATTGCTTTTCAGGGATTACCTGAGAGATGTCATCCCCGTTGAAGAGGAAAAGATGACCCATGGACATGCCGATGAGAACAGCATCGTCCTGCTGATGAAAAACGGATCCGTATTGCTGCACGATGGAGGTTACCGGGATTTTATGCCGAGTGGGCCATATGGAGCCTATCGTCAGGACTACTTCCATAACCGGATGTGTGTACGGCAGGAAAAAATCTTTATGGGACAGAAAGAGGGAGAATGGAGATACAGCCCGACCGATCACCCGGGAATACCCGGGCATTCGGTAATCGATTTTCTTCATAATGCCGGATCATACCGGATCATCAGAACCCAGAAAATCGATTTTCTAACCTTCCCCGATTTTGACTACAGCCGAACCCGGGTGATTGATGATAAACTGGGCTATGAATGGGACAGGGTCATTACCTATATTAAGAATCCGGAAATGTTTGTTGTGTTTGATATCGTTAAAGCCCGGGTTGAGGAGTTTTTTACATCAGCAAACCTCTGGCATACGCGGGAAATAGTGAAACAGGGAAATCACTGGTACGATACCCGGTACGACTCCATCGGCAACCTGAAACTTGATACCAATACCAGCCTGCTGATCCACTTTCCAAAATCCCATTTCCGGATAGAACAAAAGGAAATGGAAAAACGATATTACCAGGATGAATGGGTGATATCGGAAACAACAGGACAACATTTTGAACTGGGACAAACCATCGGTTTTGTCACCGTCCTGATACCCCACACGCAATCAGAACAACCGGAAAACCTGGTGGCTCAGATCCGGTATATCGGATCCGAATCCTTTGGGAAAGGCATGTCGGTTGAAATTACGAATGGGGATAGGATAATCCATGTGGGGGTGAAAAACGACCTTCGTATGGATATGTTCCGTGATTACCGTAGACCTAAATACACGTATGAATCGGGAAAAATCAGCTATGGACCGGTTGAAACCAACGGAGATTTTTTCTATACCGAACGAAAGGGAAACACCCTTGGTTTTACGGTCGTGAACCTGACAAAAGCCTTATACGAAGAACAGCTGCTGTTTGAACAGCAATCCGGCTATTTTGGACTGGCTTTTGATGGTAGCGCGGATGTTTCAGGAGTGGGGAAAGCAAGGTATTGGAGAGACAAAGTGAAGGTTGAACGATGAAGGATGATGGTTGAAGGTGATTGGAAGACGTTGTGACTTTGAGACTGTGAGAGGGGAGAGTTTGTGACTATGAGAAGGGGAGACTTTGAGACGAAGAGACCTAGAGACGGAGAGATGGTTTGATTAAGTCCTCCTTGAAAAACTATTCCCAATGGGATGGTTTTTCGGGATACGCAGTAGGCAGCAAATTAGGTACTTCCTGCCCAACTGAAGGACACAGTCGTTCGGGCGGGGGGACTGGGAAAAGAGATGAGTAGTGAGATCCGCCTTCGTTACCTCTTTCGTTAGAACTACAGAGGTCAAGAAAACTACGGCGGACAAGGGTGAGTTGTGAGTAGAAATAGTTGCTGGGTCCTCGGTCCTGGGTCCTGGGAAAAGAAATGATTAGTGAGATAGGAGTTACGAGATACACCTGCCTGGTCGGCATACAGAGGTTAAAAGTTGCAGGGAATTAGAAGGGAGGACAAGGGAGTATTTTGTTAGGATAAATGAATTAGCCCCAGCGGGGCGACATGTCTTTAGCCCAGGGTTACGCCGATACAACGGCCCAACTGCCTGGTAATTTTTCGGGAAAGCCTTCCCTGGACCGAACTTAGCGAATTTATTCGCGGTCTCATGAGCCAGGTATGTGTGAACGCATGTGGGAGGCGAATAAAAGCACCAGGCATTGAGACGAAGAGAGGAGGAGACTTAGAGCCTAAGAGATTGGGGGCGGTTGAACAGGTCCGCAAAAATGACTACACAAAACCCCGCTCCGCAGGTGCGGAACCAGTGTTCAAAATATTTTGAGATAGATGAAATAAAATTCTATTTTTGATTCTGTAAGAAACCAAATTTATATAGCACCAAACTACAACACATCATGAGCAACCTTATCGAACGTTTAGCCTATTGTGTGGAACATGGCAAGATCAATAAAGTGTCACCCTATCCCCCCGGGATGAAAGGGGAAGATGGAGCGGATGAACTGACTGTGCAAGCATTGCAGGAAGGAATACCTCCCCAGGATCTGCTCTCCAAGGCATTTGAAGTGGGCATGGAACGGGTGGGTAAAAAGTTTGCTGAAAATAAGGTGTTTGTTCCACAATTGCTGATGTCGGCAAAGGCAATGACGACTGCCATGGAGCACCTCAAACCTTTTTTTATGGCTGGTGATGTAAAACGTAAAGGAGTATTCTTGGTTGGAACAGTTAAGGGAGATCTGCACGATATCGGAAAAAACCTGTTAGCCATGATGGTTGAGGGAAATGGATGGGAAGTGATTGATCTGGGTGTGGATGTTGGTGTTGACCGGATCATGGAACAACTGGAGAAACATCACGGTGCTTCCGTGGGTATGTCCGCCTTGCTTACCACCACCATGGTGAACATGGAAGGTGCAGTAAAAGAGATAAAAGAAAAATACCCGGAAACAAAGATCCTGGTCGGGGGCGCTCCCCTGACCATCGATTATTGCAGGAAGATCGGGGCGGATTTTTACTCCCCCGACCCGCAGGGAGCAGTGGAATATTTGAACTCGCTCTGACCGAACCCCGGGCAAATTCAATGTTATGGCATTGCAGCAGGGGAAAAGCGTTTGTTGGATCATGACTCTGATCATATGGTATACCTTTACCACCGGTTCATCCGCCCAGGGGATTGTGATCAATGAAGTAATGCCTGCCAATTCGGTAACGATTTTGGATGAGGATGGGGATTTTACAGACTGGATTGAACTGTACAATAGCGGGACAGATCCGGTACAGCTGACAAATTATGGCCTGTCGGATATCGATTCAACCTTCCCGAAATGGAGACTCCCGGAAGTGATATTGGATCCCGATGATTTTCTTGTAGTCTTTGCTTCCGGGAAAAACAGAACTGAACCTCCGCTGTACTGGCAAACCATCATTAACAGGGGTGATGAATGGAAATACCTTGTTCCAACCCAGGAACCCTCAACCGATTGGAATACTCTTGCTTTCAATGACCAGGACTGGGATTCAGGAAAAAGTGGATTCGGGTACGGAGATAATGATGACTCAACACTGATAGACATAACCATGTCTGTCTATATCCGAAAAAAATTTCTGGTCGATGATACAAGCCAGCTGAAAGATGCCATTCTCCATATGGATTATGATGACAGTTTTGTAGCGTATCTGAATGGAGAGGAAATCGCGCGGGGGAACATAGGCATTCCGGGAATCCCTCCTGCATTCGATCAGGGAGCGAATAATTATAACCACGAAGCACTGATTTACCGTGGATTACCGCCGGAATCATTCCGCATCGATTCCCTGCACAACCTGATCAGGGAGGGGGAAAACGTGCTTGCCATCCAGGTGCATAACCACAGCACCGGCTCGTCAGATCTGACAGCCATCCCATTCCTGAGTGTCGGATCAAACATCAATCCCGGAGCTGATCACCCGGTACCTCCGATCCTGAAGATAAATTCCCCATTATTGCATACGAATTTTAAACTGGATGCTGAAGGAGAGACCGTTTTTCTGTATGACCCATCGGAGATAATCGTTGACAGCATTGCCTTTGAACGGATGTATACGGACCTGTCCATTGGGAGATACCCCGACGGATCTGGAAACCTGTTCTATTTTAAGGATGCTACTCCTGGAGAACCCAACCTGACAAAAACGTACGCTTCAATTGCCGGGGAACCTTATTTTTCTTCCCCCGGAGGGCTCTTTACCACATCATTTATTCTCTACCTGACCGGGCAGGAAACCGACGATACCATATATTTTACCACCGATGGGAGCGAACCAACCATCTTTTCGGAGAAATATACCGATGGAATATCAATACACTCAACAACTGTCATCAGGGCAAGGATCCTGGAACAAGGAAAAATTCCGGGACAGGTGGTATCCCACACCTACCTGGTTAATATCCAGAACTCATTGCCCGTAATTTCCCTGACCACCTCCCCTGAAAACCTCTGGGACTACTACGACGGGATCTATGTAATGGGACCCAATGCTTCCCAGGATTTCCCCCATTTTGGTGCTAACTTCTGGCAGGATTGGGAAAGGCCGGTCCACATCGAGCTGTTCGAACAGGATGGGGATAAAGCCTTCTCAATTGACGCAGGGATGAAGATATTCGGGGGGTGGAGTCGTGGCTTACCGCAGAAATCCCTATCCCTGTTTGCCAGGAGCAAATACGGCTATGGAAACATCGATTACAGGATCTTCGATGAAAAAGATATCGATCAGTTCGAAGCGATCGTTCTTAGAAATTCAGGAAATGACTGGAACTATTCCATGATGAGGGATGGGATGATGACCAGTTTGGTGAACAGAATGGATATTGACCTGCAGGCTTATAGGCCGGCCGAAATATACTTGAACGGTGAATACTGGGGGATCCTGAATATCCGTGAAAAAGTGAATGAACACTTTATCGCTTCAAATCATGGTGTCCATCCGGACAGTATAGATATGCTGGAGGGGAACGGTTGGGAAATACACGGAAGCGCTGATCATTATTTTTCCATGCTTAATTTTATCGATAACAACAATATGCAGCTGGATCAAAACCTGAACGTTGTAGAATCGATGATGGAAACTGAAAATTTCATCAAGTATCAGATCAGCCAGATCTATTTTGATAACCGCGACTGGCCCGGGAACAATATCAAATTCTGGCGTCCACATTCAGAAACGGGACGCTGGCGCTGGATCATGTTCGATACAGATTTTGGATTTGGTATCTGGAATCCATTTAAATATACATTCAATACCCTTGCCTATGCCCTTGCAACCAACGGACCGGAATGGCCAAACCCTCCCTGGTCCACTTTCCTGCTAAGAAAATTAATGGAAAATAGCCGGTTCAAAATAGATTTTATTAACTGCTTTGCTGATCACCTCAATACAACCTTCCTTCCGGACAATGTGCAGAATCATATCCTGAAACTGAAAAAGAATATTGAAACAGAAATGCACGATCACCTGGACCGATGGGGCGGGGATTACAGCAACTGGGAGAACGAAATCCAGGTCATGATCAATTTTGGACGGAACAGGGTCAATTATCTCCGGAATTTTATACGGAATCAATTCAATTTAAATGGAACATTTGCCCTGGATCTTGGTGTTAATCCAGCCTGTTCAGGTAAGATTAAGCTGAATACCATTCTTCCTGAACGTTACTCATGGAGGGGTATATACTTTGATCATGTCCCCGTTACATTAATCCCTGTTCCTGAACCCGGATACCGTTTCACCGGCTGGACAGGATCTTATCAATCCGCCGAAAATCCACTCATTCTGGATGTTTCAACCGATCAGCAGATCACGGCAAATTTTGAACCGGATGGCAGTGGACTGCAATACATCGTCATCAATGAGATCAATTATAATTCACCCGGTTATTTTGATACCGGTGACTGGATCGAGATTTATAACAGAGGTGATACGGCAAGAGACCTCACCGGTTGGATCGTGAAAGATTCGGATGACGAACACCAGTTCATCTTTCCTTCGAATGCACATATCGGGGCAGATGATTACCTGGTGGTCTGTAGAGATGATACCGCTTTTTCCACGCTGAACCCATCCGTGGCAAATCATTTGGGTGATTTCGATTTTGGGCTGAGCAGTTACGGCGATTGCATAAGGCTGTATGACTATAGCCTTCACCTGGTCGATTCCGTCTGCTACGGAGTCAGTTCCCCCTGGCCTCCGGAACCGAATGGAACAGGTCCTACTCTGGAACTGATCAATCCTGCCCTGGATAATTCCCTGCCTGAAAACTGGTATGATTCAAATACCCATGGGACACCCGGAGCAATCAACGAATCCTGGTCGCCCCTCTCTATTCAGGAACATGAACGTTCAGGAATGAATGAAATTGGTCTGCAGATTTATCCTAATCCGTTCAATATTTCTACGACAATACAGATCCACCTGGAACAACAGGATGAGATAAGGATTACCATTCATGATATGACAGGCAAAACCATCTCTGTTCTGTTTGAAGGAAACCTGGCCGATGGAGTTCATGAATGGAATTGGGATGCAACTACTTCAAATGGAAACAGAGTCTCTCCCGGAGTCTATTTGATAAAGGTGGAAACAATAAATAACTGTTTGATAAATAGGATTTTATATAATCATTAGCCAGTCTGAAATTTAGCATTAAATTTATAGGATAATAGATGAACTAATGAAAAATCAATGTTTGGTGGATTATTACCATTTGTTTAATAATTTTCAGGGACAGCTAAATTCAATTTACTATGGAAGGTTTTCATGCGCTTGATTGGATTGTTCTGGGCCTTTTTGGCCTGGGTCTGGTAGGAATCATTGTCTGGGTAAGCCGGATGAAGGAAGACACTTCATCGGATTACTTTCTGGCAGGACGGGATGCTACCTGGCTGGCCATCGGGGCATCCATTTTTGCATCAAACATTGGATCGGAGCACCTGGTGGGTCTTGCCGGGGCAGGGGCTTCCAGTGGAATGGCAATGGCACACTGGGAAATGCACGGCTGGATGATCCTTGTACTTGGCTGGCTGTTTGTTCCCTTTTATGAACGGAGTGGTGTATTTACGATGCCGGAGTTTCTTGAACGTCGGTATAATTCAGCCTCCCGTTCCCTGTTATCCATCATCTCCCTGGTGTCCTATGTCCTGACCAAGGTGGCGGTGACTGTCTATGCCGGTGGTGTGGTTTTCAAGGAGGTCTTCGGGATTGAGAGCATCTGGGGGATCGATTTCTTCTGGTTCGGAGCCATCGGACTGGTTGTAATAACGGGAATTTATACGGTCATAGGGGGGATGAAATCCGTATTGTATACATCGATCCTTCAAACCCCCATCCTGTTGATCGGATCCATAACCATTGTGATTATCGGCCTGGTGAAAGTTGGTGGCTGGAGTGAACTGCAGGCCATATGCGGTGCAAAACTTACGGAACATGGAGACTCGATGATGAGCCTGATGCGATCCCCCAAAGATCCTGAATTTCCATGGACCGGTGTTATTCTGGGGTCAGCCATTATCGGGTTCTGGTACTGGTGTACCGATCAATATATCGTTCAACGGGTTCTCTCAGGAAGAAACCAGACACAATCACGCCGGGGAGCCATTTTTGGAGCCTACCTGAAACTCCTGCCGGTATTTATTTTTCTGTTCCCCGGATTGATTGCATTTGCCCTGAATGAGAAAGGAATGCTCGATCTGACAGATTCGGATTCTGCATTTCCCCTCCTGGTATCTGAACTGCTTCCGATCGGTTTGAAAGGAGTAGTGGTGGGCGGCCTTCTGGCTGCATTAATGAGCTCCCTGGCATCCCTGTTTAATTCCTCGGCTGCACTGTTTACCGTTGATTTTTACAAGAAATTCAGACCGGACGTTTCCGAAAAGCACCTGGTATTTGTTGGCCGTATAGCTACCGTTGTCATCGTCGTTCTGGGCGTTGCCTGGATCCCCGTAATGAAAGGCATTGGCAAGGTGCTTTATGAGTACCTGCAGGATGTGCAATCGCTCCTGGCCCCCGGCATCGCATCCGTCTTTCTGCTGGGTGTTTTCTGGAAAAGAGCGACACCAAAAGCCGGATTTGCAGCACTCGCAACAGGATTTGTTCTGGGAATGATCCGGCTTGTATTCAATGTATTTGCCGATTCGGTTCCAGAAGGAACCTGGTACCATGCTATATGGGTTAAACCCAACTGGTTGCATTATGAAATTCTACTCTTTGGCATTTGCCTGATGATCATTTGGGCGGTGAGCTTTTTTACTGAAAGAGCCAGTGAAGAGAAACTCGTAGGATTAACATACTTTTCTGCCACACCGGAGCAGAGAGCTGCCACACGGGCTGGCTGGAGCAATTGGGATTTGATCAATTCAGTCATCGTTATTGTCATTATCATAGCCTTTTATATCTATTTCTTTAAATAAAATGGATTCAGTAATGAGGAACAGGATACAAATTACAAAGGAGTCTGCGATTGGATGGATCGGTACCGGAGTCATGGGTGCTTCCATGTTTGGACACATTATCAATGCCGGATACAGGGGTGTTGTTTTTACACGAACCAGGACAAAGGCACAGCCATTGATCGATGCCGGTGTTGAATGGCTGGATAGTCCGCAACAGGTAGCATCAAAATCGGATATCATTATAACCATGGTCGGTTATCCTTCCGATGTGGAAGAGGTCTATTTTGGCGATCAGGGAATTTTAAAAGGTGTTAGAACCGGTCAGCTTCTGATCGATATGACAACAACCAGTCCTTCGTTAGCCATTAGGATTTATGAAACAGCAAAGGATAAGGGTGCTTATTCACTGGATGCCCCGGTTTCCGGTGGAGATGTCGGGGCAAAAAATGCAACCCTTTCTATCATGGTCGGTGGAGACGAGGCGGTTTTCAATACAGCAAAGCCTCTGCTGGATTTAATGGGAGACAAGGTGAACTACCAGGGGCAGGCTGGTGCGGGGCAACATACCAAAATGAGCAATCAGATCGTAGTGGCAAGCTCCATGATCGGAGTCTGTGAAAGCCTGCTGTACGGAATGAAAGCAGGCCTTGATCCGGAACGAATGCTTGCCTCCATCAGCAAGGGAGCGGCTGCCTGCTGGACACTCGATAACCTGGCCCCAAGAATCCTGAAACGGAACTTCGAACCGGGATTTTTCGTGGATCATTTTATCAAGGATATGGGTATTGTACTGGATGAAGCAAAGAGAATGAACCTCGTCCTGCCCGGATTGTCGCTGGTCCATCAGCTTTATATATCAGTGAAAGCGAAAGGTCTGGGGAAAAAAGGAACACAGGCACTCATGCTGGCGCTGGAAGGCATTTCAAGCATTAAAGCATAGGATCTCAATCGATTGACGAAAAGGATCGGTACGGAATCAGGAGAGATAGTTACAGCCAACGTTGAACATCCGCCGTAGGCGTGCCTATGGCACAACTCTCAAAAGATTAAAAATAAAATAGTTAAGGTGTAGTTCCCATTTCTCATCCCGAAATGGTGAGAATATTTGATTCTTTAATTCATTTCGGGACCGTCTCATAGTCACAAAGTCTCTTCGTCTCTCAGTCACTTCGTTTCATTTTCTCACCACTCACCTCTCACTACTCACCTCTTTTACGGAGCACCCAGCAACGAAGTAATTCTCAGTTCTCGGTTCTATATTTTAAGTTAATCACTTATTAACCAGCTGATAATAAACCTCATTCCACCGCAGTGCATTCTTGAATTCAGGAATGCGGGTCTCCTCATCAATGATCAAACACTCCACCCCGGCCATTTCGGCAAAATCGCGGATCATTTCTGATGTGATGTTCTGGCTATAACATGTATGGTGTGCTCCGCCAGCCAGTATCCATGCTTCGGCTGCAGTTTTCAGGTCGGGTTTTGGATTCCAGAGCACACGGGCTGTAGGAAGTTTTGGCAAATCCTGAGGCGGTTTTACCGCTTCTACTTCATTTACAAGAAAACGGAACCGGCTTCCCATGTCCAGCACACTGACATTGATCGCCGGACCAGCCGGGACATTGAACACCAGGCGGGCGGGAGCTTCCTTGCCGCCGATGGAGAGGGGATGCACTTCAAGAGTGGGCTGCCCTTCAGCAATGGATAAACATATTTCAAGCATGTGTGCACCAAGGACAAGCATGCCGGATGGATCGAGATGGTAAGTATAATCTTCCATAAACGAATTTCCTCCGGATAGTCCGGCAGACATCACCTTCATCACACGCAGCATGGCAGCTGTTTTCCAATCCCCTTCCGCGCCAAAACCGTACCCGTCATGCATCAGGCGTTGCACCGCCAACCCGGGTAGCTGAATCAATCCATGCAGGTTCTCGAAGGTATCCGTAAATCCCCCGAATCCACCCTCTTTCAGAAACCCCCTCAACCCCAACTCTATTTTTGCTGCCTCCCTCAGCGATGAGTACTCTTGTCCCTCTTTGTACAGGGAATCCTTCATCTTGTATTCCGATTTATACTCTTCAACCATCCGGTCAATTTTAGCATCGGTAATCTGATCAATAATTTGTACCAGATCACCCACAGCATATCCATTCACCGACCAGCCAAAGCGTATCTGCGCCTCTACTTTATCTCCTTCTGTAACGGCTACTTCCCGCATGTTATCACCCAATCGGGCTATTTTTAGTTTCTTCGATTCGTGCCATCCAGATGCAGCCCGGGACCAACCGGCAAGTTTATTCAACACCTCCGGGTCCTGCCAGTGACCCACAATGACCTTACGCTCCATTCTCATGCGGCTGCCAATGAATCCAAATTCACGATCCCCATGAGCCGACTGATTCAGGTTCATGAAATCCATGTCAATTTCTTCCCAGGGGATATCGCGGTTGAATTGAGTATGAAGATGAACAAAGGGCTTGTTCAGTGCCGATAATCCGCCAATCCACATTTTTGCAGGAGAAAATGTGTGCATCCAGGCAATCAGTCCGATGCAGTTAGAAGCATGGTTCGCCTCCATGCACAATCCGGTGATCTCTTCAGGGGTGGTAACCACCGGTTTAAAGATGATCCGGACAGGAATTCTATCCGAAGCATCAAATGCTTTGACAATTTCCTTCGAATGACTGGCAACCTTTTCAAGGGTTTCCTTTCCGTATAAATGCTGGCTGCCGGTAATAAACCAGGCTTCAAATTTCTTCAGCTCGACCATGGATGAATGATTTGGGGTACCAATTATGTTTATAAAGATAGAAGAAATGAAACAATTGAACCAAAAAGTTTTCTGATTAGTAAAATAAGTGTTATTTTAATCCTTTACAGCTGGTATAGGGTATATTAACACATCTTTGGGACAGATCTGGCACAAGGTTGTAGCACACAGTAGGTAATTAGTATTCAAGTCTAATGTTTAAAATACAACACCATGCATTTAGCCCTTAAACAAACAGTATATGAAGCCAATTGCTCACTGGTTGACCACAAACTTGTAATCTTTACCTGGGGGAATGTTAGTGCTATCGACAGGAAGGAAGGTTTGTTTGTGATCAAACCCAGCGGTATCGATTACAGTGAGATGAAAGCGGAACAGATGGTAGTGCTTGATCTGGAAGGGAACGTGGTGGAAGGTGATCTCAAACCCTCTGCCGATGCCCTGACACACCTCTGTCTTTATAAAGAATTTCCGGACATCGGAGGGATTGTGCATACCCATTCTGAGTGGGCGACCCTCTGGGCACAGGCAGGAAAAGGGATCCCTGCCCTCGGAACTACACATGCAGATTATTTCAAGGGGGAAATTCCGTGTACACGATCACTTACCCGGAGTGAGATAGAAGGGGATTATGAAACGGAAACGGGCAGGGTGATTTCGGAAACGTTCCGGAACATCCGGTATCAGGATATCCCCGGGATACTGGTTCGTGGTCATGGTCCCTTCTGCTGGGGAAGCAATGCGGTGGATGCCGTGCATAACGCAGTGGTCCTTGAGCAGGTAGCGAGAATGGCTTATTATACCCTGCAGCTCAATCCGGAAGTGACATTCGATCCGGATCTCCTGGAGAAGCATTTTTCAAGAAAACATGGACCGGATGCGTATTATGGGCAGGATGAGACAGGCAAATAATAGGAAAATCGAACTGAATTTCCAATATCGATTAACGAATAATGATCGATGAAGTAAAAGCAACTCCGGAGGCCAGCCTGCCGGACTGGCAGGAGTTGAATGATAATATCCCCGGGCTGCAGCCCGGGGTAAAAGTCCACCTTTATAAACCGGTTCAACTGCAAATTATTTTACCAGGAAAGCATTTCTTGAACCGGAATGCAAGAACCTTTAGAAAGGTAGGAATCCCCCGTCCCGCCATCGGCAGGACACCCCCTTTGACAAAGGGGGACGGGTTACTGAATAGATCTAAAATCATAATCTTTATATAGCAAATTTTAAACCCATTCAAATGAATCCAACAAAAAGCTTACTATTAGGTCTTGCTGTAATATTACCATTTTCTTTCTATGGTTTCTCCCAATCGTCAGAAAATACGATCATCATCAATGCCGATCTGGGAGAACATCGGATCAGCAAACACATTTATGGCCATTTTGCCGAACACCTGGGTCGGTGTATCTATGGTGGATTTTGGGTTGGCTCCGATTCACCAATCCCCAATACACGTGGTATCCGGAACGATGTCGTTCAGGCACTGAAAGAACTGGATATCCCCAATCTGCGATGGCCCGGGGGGTGTTTTGCCGATACATACCACTGGAAAGATGGGATTGGTCCCCGTGAATCCCGTCCATCAATCGTTAATGTACACTGGGGAGGTGTTACCGAAGACAACAGCTTTGGAACCCATGAATTCATGGATCTCTGTGAACAACTGGATTGCGAAGCATATATCTGTGGTAACCTGGGGAGTGGATCTGTCCGGGAGATGGCCGAATGGGTGGAATACCTCACATCGGATGCTGACAACCCCATGACCCGTCTGCGCAAACAAAACGGCAGGGAAGATCCCTGGAAAGTACGGTTCTGGGCACTGGGAAATGAGAATTGGGGATGCGGGGGCAATATGACCCCGGAATATTATGCTGACCTCATGCGCAGGTATTCAACCTACTGCAGGAACCTGGGTGGGAACAGGATGCTGAGAATTGCTTGCGGTCCGAGCGATGCAGATTATTACTGGACGGAAGTATTGATGGAAAATCCGAAAAACCGATGGATGATGCAGGGATTAGCCCTCCATTACTACACTGTGATGGATGGATGGGGGCATAGGGGTTCAGCAACTCAGTTCAATGAATGGGAATGGATCTCAACCATGCAAAAAACCCTGCAGATGGACGAACTCATCTTGCGTCATTCGACCATCATGGACCAGTACGATCCGGAGAAACGAATCGGACTCTATGTGGATGAATGGGGAAACTGGTTCGACGTGGATCCGGGAACCGAACCCGGATTTCTCTACCAGCGGAACAGCCTCCGGGATGCCGTTGTTGCCGCCATCAACCTGAACATTTTTAATACCCATTGCGACCGGGTGAAAATGGCAAACATCGCCCAGACAGTAAATGTCCTCCAGGCAATGATCCTGACGAAAGATGAACAAATGATCCGGACACCCTCCTATTATGCTTTCCGGATGTTCAAAGTGCACCAGGATGCAACACTCCTTCCGCTATCACTCACCTGTGATGATTACCAATACGAGGAAAAGAAAGTGCCTTCCCTTTCTGCCTCTGCCTCACTGGATGAGGAAGGAACCATGCACCTCTCCATTGTAAACACGAATCCCCGTGAAGGCAAAGAAATCGTATGTGAGATCAGAGGGAAAAAGTGCTCAAGCGTGTCAGGCGAAATCCTTACATCACCCAACATGACCGATCATAATGATTTTGATACGGGAGAGATCGTAGTACCCCGTTCGTTTGAAGGAGCAAAGCTTAATAAAGGAAGCCTGGAAATAGATTTGCCGGCAAAATCCGTGGTGGTCTTGCATATTAAATAATTAGTTTTATGATAAAATATTGCAGATTAACAGTACCGTACGTATGAAAAAGAACTATGTAATTGGCGTTGATTTTGGGACCGATTCAATCCGTTCGGTCATCATCGATGCCGCTGATGGAACAGAAATGGCATCATCGGTATTCGACTACCCCCGGTGGAAGAACGGAAAATATTGTGATCCCTCAACAAACCAGTTCCGGCAGCACCCCCTGGATTATCTGGAAGGGCTGGAATACACCATCCGGGAAGCCTTGCAGCATGCAAATGGACTGGATGCCGCCGATATTATCGCCATTTCCGTGGATACTACAGGTTCAACCCCCGTTGCAGTAAATGAAGAGGGAATCCCCCTTTCCCTGTCCAGTGGATTTCGTGATAATCCAAACGCAATGTTCATCTTATGGAAGGATCATACGGCAGTGAAAGAAGCGGATGAGATCAATAAGCTTGCACGATCCTGGGGAGGGATTGACTATACAAAATTTGAAGGTGGAATTTATTCATCCGAATGGTTCTGGGCAAAAATTTTGCATATCCTGCGGGAGGATAAAGATGTTCGGGAACATGCTTTTTCTTGGGTGGAACACTGCGACTGGATACCGGCGATACTTACCGGCAACACCGATCCGCCCACTTTGAAACGAAGCCGATGTGCAGCAGGGCATAAAGCCATGTGGCATGAAGCCTTTGGCGGCTTGCCTTCGGAGGAATTTCTTTTAAAGCTGGACCCTCTTCTTGCCGGACTGAGAGAGCGGTTG
This sequence comes from uncultured Rikenellaceae bacterium, assembly GCA_964612275.1. Taxonomy (GTDB): domain Bacteria; phylum Bacteroidota; class Bacteroidia; order Bacteroidales; family VadinHA17. The sequence goes on along the minus strand of CAZTES010000002.1, from coordinate 15,416 downwards.
TACAGGGATACCTTTACCTGTGAGGTGAATGTTGGAACCCTTACTGCCGAATGGGCTGAGAAACTCGGATTAACAGAAAAGGTCAAAGTGGGTGTTGGTGCATTTGATGCCCATCTTGGCGCTGTGGGCGGTGAGATAGAACCCGGTTACCTGAGCAAGGTGATGGGGACATCAACCTGCGATATGCTGGTGACACCAATGAAGGAATTTGGAGATAAGCTGGTTCAGGGAATTTGTGGACAGGTTGACGGATCGATTACACCCGGGATGCTGGGGCTCGAAGCCGGACAGTCTGCTTTCGGGGATGTCTATGCCTGGTTTAAAAACCTGCTCATGTGGCCCGTTGAACGATTCGTGCCGCAAAGCAACACCATGGACGAACCGGCAAAGGAAAAGCTGATCACGGAGATATCGGAACGAATGATCCCGGAATTGTCCGAACAGGCGAAAAACATTCCAATTGAAGAATCAGGGATCGTAGCGCTGGACTGGCTTAACGGAAGGAGGACACCGGATGCAAACCAGAACCTGAAGGGAGCAATTACAGGACTAACCCTGGGATCCAATGCTCCCAGGATCTTCCGGGCACTGGTGGAAGCCACTGCCTTCGGATCGAAAAAAATCGTTGACCGGTTTGTTGCCGAAGGCGTGGAAATTAAGGGAGTAATCGCCCTGGGTGGTGTTGCTAAAAAATCACCCTTCGTCATGCAGGTGGTTGCCGATGTGCTGAATATGCCCATTAAAGTAGCCCGTGCAGAACAAGCCTGTGCCCTGGGATCTGCCATGGCAGCTGCAGTGGTGGGAGGCTTTTATGCAACCATCGAAGAAGCACAGAAAGCTATGGGTAGTGGATTTGAAGCAGAGTATGTCCCAAATCCGGAAAATGCAGAGAAATATAGGGTGCTCTATGATAAATATTCAAGACTGGGAGAGTTCGTGGAGAGGGGGTTGACGATGTGACAGTCTGCAATTCCCACTGCCAGCCAGCCACAGGCTGTTAAACCCTGCCCGAGGCAGGCGGGCGGTAGGAGAGTACAGAGTTCAGCGTTAAAGAAGTGAGTGGTGAGAAGTGAGGGGACAGAGTTATAAGTTAACAAGTTGGTAAGTTGATAAGAGAGAAGTAAGAGTAAAAGGTAAAATGTTAATAGCCGTTACAAACTTTTAAGATATGTAAAAGAACCTTCTATGAAAGGTAGAAAAAAATATTCAATCCTTATTGGAAATCTCATCATTATTTTCTGTTTGTTGCAAAACTGTTCATCGCAGACGAATCCGGACCAGCCCATTGAGCCGGTACCGTTTACTTCGGTGAAACTAGCCGACAAATTCTGGGCTCCGAAGATCAAAAAAAACCACGAAGTAACCATTCCCATTGCCATCGCCCAGTCTGAAGAGACAGGCAGGATAAAAAATTTCAAAATCGCCGGGGGATACGAAGAGGGAGAATTCTGCTCGATCTATCCGTTTGACGATTCGGATGTCTTCAAGATCATCGAAGGAGCATCCTATTCGCTGCAAACCTTCCCGGATCCGGAGCTTGAAGCCATCATTGATACCCTGATCTTCTATATTGGAGAAGCACAGGAAGAGGATGGTTACCTCTATACTTATCGTACCATCATGGGGGATGATTCCCATCCCTGGGTAGGTAAACGGTGGGAAAAAACACACATCCTCAGCCACGAACTGTATAACCTGGGACACATGTATGAGGCGGCTGTTGCTCATTACCAGGCAACCGGGAAGAGTACATTCCTGGATATTGCCATTAAATCGACGGAACTGGTTGACAGGGATTTCGGATGGGGTAAGTTTGAAAGCTACCCGGGACACCAGGAGATCGAAATCGGACTGGTAAAACTCTACCGTATTACCGGTGACCGGAAATACCTGGATCTTGCGAAGTTTTTTCTCGATGTGCGCGACGGGGGAGAGGAATATAGCCAGTCGCATAAAAAAGTGATCGAACAGGATTCCGCCGTGGGACATTCGGTCAGGGCAGCCTATATGTATTCCGGAATGGCTGATGTAGCAGCTATGACCAGTGACCAGGCTTACGTGGATGCGATAAGCCGGATCTGGGAGGATATCGTTTACCGGAAAATTTATATCACGGGTGGTATCGGTGCAGCAGGAGGGAACGAGGGGTTTGCAGAACCCTACAACCTGCCGAACCTGACGGCCTATTGTGAAACCTGTGCTTCCATTGCCAACGTGTTCTGGAACCACCGGATGTTCCAGCATAAGGGCGAGGTGAAATATTATGATATCCTGGAACGTACCCTTTATAATGCGCTGCTTTCCGGCGTTTCCCTGAGCGGTGACCTGTTCTTCTATCCAAACCGGCTTGAATCCTACGGGCAACACCAGCGGCAGGAATGGTTTGGCTGTGCCTGCTGCCCTTCCAATATTTGCCGGTTCCTGCCATCCATTCCCGGATATATCTATGGAAAAACTTCGGATCGACTCTATGTTAACCTGTACATTGGTAATAACGCCGTGATCGATCTGGATGGTGAACCAGTCAAAATCGTACAGAAAACGGAGTACCCCTGGGATGGTAATATCGAAATAACAATCAACCCGGCAGGCAAAATGTCTTTCAAACTCTATCTCAGGGTACCCGGCTGGGCAAGGGGTGAAGCCATTCCAAGTGATCTCTATCATTTCCTGACACCTTCTGATGAAAAGATAAACCTGACCCTCAATGGTGAGAAACAACGGGCAGGGATCGAACAGGGTTACCTGGTCCTCGACAGGGAATGGCAGCCGGGTGATGTGGTTGAACTTACCATCCCAATGCCGGTCAGGAGGATTGTGGCACACGATTCCGTTGCCGAAGACCGGGACAAGATCGCCATCCAGCGCGGGCCGATGGTATACTGTGCCGAGGGGAAAGACAGGGAAAACGGACAGGTCATGAACCTGATACTTGATCTGGATAAAACGGTGAGCACACGGTTTGAAGAAGACCTCCTCCAGGGAATACAAATCGTGACCGCTATGGCAAGCCCGGCAAGAAAAACCCTGGAAAATGAAGTTGCCGTGGATGAACCTACGGAGATTACCCTGATCCCTTACCATGCCTGGGCAAACCGGGGACCCTCCGAGATGATCGTATGGTTTCCAACCACAACGGACGTTAGCCATCCGTCACCCGCACCGACAATAGCCTACAGGAGTAAAGTAACCGGATCGCTTGAGAAGGCAGATATCAATTGCATTAAGGATCAGATGACAGCGAAGCATTCAAACGACCACTCCGTACCTTACTTCCACTGGTGGCCCGGAAAAGATCAGTCAGAATGGTTGCAATATACATTCGAACAACCGGAAACCGTTTCGAGAGTGCGGGTATACTGGTTTGATGACCGGCCACACGGGGGATGCAGGATCCCGGATTCGTGGCGGGTTCTCTATGCATCAGGTGACGGCTGGAAACCGGTGCAGGTGAAAGGTGAATACACCGTTACAAAAGATGACTGGGATGAGATTAAATTTGAACCCGTGACAACCACCGCATTAAGATTACAGGTGCAGCTGAGTAAGGAGTTTTCAAGCGGAATATACGAATGGGAAGTGTGGTAAGTAAAGCAAATAAATATCGAATACTGAATAAAAAATGTCGAATGAAGAAGGTACTAAAAAATTGAACGAATGAAAAAAACTTTATTTCAATGTTTTGTTTTCATAGCTACTGTTCTTGTATCAAAGCATGCTGTAGCTCAAGAGGATCTGTTTGATGCATTTCAGTACAGAAACCTGGGGGCGTTCCGTATCAGTGCCTGGGTGGGTGATATCGCGGTGCCGGAAAACCCGGGAGAGAAATACAAATACACCTTCTATGTTGTACCGCGTGCCGGTGGTGTATGGAAAACCACCAACAACGGAACTACTTTTGAATGCATTTCGGATACCATGGGGACATCCTCTATGGGAGCTGTGGCAGTGGCACCCTCTGATCCGGATATTCTCTGGGTCGGAACGGGTGAGGATTTCAATGCCCGCTCGTCCTATTATGGGAACGGCATCTGGAAATCGGAAGATGCCGGAACAACCTGGGAACATATGGGACTGGATGATTCACACCACATTGCAGAAATCATCATTCATCCTTCCAATCCCGAAATTGTCTGGGTGGCTGTTATGGGCCACCTTTTCAGCAATAACGAGGAGCGGGGAGTGTTTAAAACAACCAATGGAGGGAAAACCTGGGAAAAAGTACTCTATGTGGATGACGCCACCGGCTTTATCGACATGGCCGTCAATTACGACAATCCTGACGTTTTGTATGCCTGCAGCTATGAGAAAATCAGAACACCATGGACCTACGTGCCGGGAGGCGAGAAGAGCAGGATATATAAAACAACCGATGGGGGAGCCGGCTGGAAGATACTGACAGGAGGATTACCGGAAGGTCAGCTGGGACGCATTGGCATCGACATCCATCGTGCTGATCCGGATATCCTGGTGACAGTCATCCAGAACCTGAATGTCAAACCGGGAGCCGATCCCAATGCCCCGGTACCGTTTGATGAATTCACCGATCACTCCTTTGATCACCTGATCGGCGGCGAAGCCTACCGGTCCTTCGATGCAGGAAAGTCATGGGAAAGAATAAACGATCCGGAAAAAATCGATGTCAGTGGAAAAGCAGCCTACAGTTTCAATAAAATCTGTATCGATCCGGTCGATTCGGATAAGATATACATCATTGGTGTGGGACAATACTATACACTGGATGGCGGAAAAACCTGGCCGACTTTCAGGGACCAGGACCGTTTCCAGTCGAATTTCGGAGACAACCGTTCTTTCTGGATCGATCCGAACGATCCGCAACACATGATGCTTGGATCGGATGGAGGAATCTATTCCACCTGGGATGGCGGATTGACCATGAACCATTACTACCAGCTGCCACTTGGTGAGATCTATATGGTAGAGGTCGATGATGCAGAACCCTATAACATCTATATCGGACTACAGGATCATGAGGTGTGGAAAGGGCCCTCCAACAGCTGGTCAGGCCAGATAAGCATTAAGGACTGGGTCATCGTGGGTATGTGGGATGGGATGCATTGCAAAGTGGACCATACCGATAACCGGTGGTTCTATTTTACAACCCAGTTCGGTAAACATCATCGGGTTGACCAGTCCATCGGTGAACGGGTCGAGATTACACCCCGGGCTCCGGAAGGTGAAGATTTTTACCGCTATACCTGGAATACCCCAATTATGCTCTCTCCTCATAACAGCAAAGTGATCTATACCGGGGGACAAAAATTACTACGGTCAGCCGACCGGGGAGACACATGGGAAGCAATAAGCCCCGACCTCACTGATAATAACAAGGAAAAAATTGCCGGAACAGGGCATATCATGTATTGCACCATCACCACCATTTCGGAATCCCCTCTTGAAGAAGGGGTGATCTGGGTGGGAACCGATGACGGACATATACACCTGACAAAAAATGGAGGCGAGTCCTGGCAGGAGATGACCGATAAAATAACTGCTCTTGGTGCACCGGAGGACCGGTGGGTGAGCCGGGTGGTGACTTCCAGCCACGATGCCGGAACGGCATATGTTACCAAATGTGGATTCCGGAACGATGACTTCAAACCCTACCTGTTCAAAACAACCGATTATGGTATAACCTGGCAGGATATATCTTCCGATCTTCCGGATTATCCGGTCAATGTGATCTATGAAGACCTTAAAAATGAGGACCTTCTGTTTGTGGGGAATGATATCGGAGTGTACGTTAGCCTCAATGGGGGGCAGAATTGGTCACCCTTACAGGCAAATATGCCACCGGTAGTCGTTCGCGATCTGCTGGTCCATCCCCGCGAAAATGATCTTGTGGTTGGAACCTATGGACGGGGAGCCTGGATCACCGATATCAGCCCACTGCAACAATTTACCCCGGAAGTGGAGGAATCCGAATACTACCTGTTTGATATTGAACCTAAACCACAAATGAACTTTTCACAGCAGGCATGGTGGGGGAACTATCACATGACCGGCAGCAACCATATCCGTACACCTAATGAACCGGCTGGGCTGGAGATATGGTATTGCTTCAAAGAAAGTCATGGAGAAAAAGCGACAGTTACTATCAAGGATGAAGAAGGGGAGAAGATCCATAGCCGTTCCATAAAACCGGAACAGGGAATACATAAATTGTACTGGAATACATTGCGCAGCAACCCTGGTGAATATACCGTGACAATGGAATGGAATGACCATTCCATCAGCAAAAAAGGAGTGGTGACGGAAAGATGGCAATGGCCGGTGATGAATTATAAGTAATAATCCAATCGCTCCGCCAACTGGAGCTACATTGGTCTAAATATCTGATCTGGAAAGATGAAATCATATCCCCCTCTTGAGGGGGAAAATCCGGATTCGCCACTGGTGAATCCGGATTAGGGGGAGGAATAATAAGGATACTATTTTTCAATAAAAGCATTGATCCAAATGAAAAAAATTAATTGTACACCCAAATGCATCTGGGAAAAAGGAAGTCCACCAATTTTAAGAATCTTGCTCCTGTTCGGTTTCCTTTTTGTTATTCCCATAGCATGGGCACAGGAGCGCCTTTCAGAAAAGGATTATGAACGAGCCCTTAGCTTCCTCTGGGAGAACGTGAACAACAAAAAAGTCTTTAATCTATTTGTTTCACCGCATTATTTCCCCGATAGTACCGGAATGTGGTATCTGATGCATCAACCGGGACGTAAAACATTCCGGAAGATTGAATTTGCTCAGAAGAAAATCACCCCGCTGTTTGATCATAAAAAAGTGGCAGATATTCTGACAGATTCACTGGAGAGGCAAGTGCACCCCGATTCACTCCCTTTCGACAGGATTGAATACATCAACAAAGATCTGCTGCGGTTCAGGGTGGAAAGGCAAACCTGGGATCTCGATTTAACGACTTATCGGATCCAACAATACAGGGAAAAAGAGGAGCTGAAACCGAACGAATCCAGATCACCGGATGGGAAATGGATTGCCTATTCCAAAGATTATAATCTGCACATCCGGTCTGTTGAAACAGGGGATACATTTCAGTTTAGTTACGATGGTGAAAAAAACTACGAATATGCCAGCTATTATGGATGGTACGATATGATGGAAGGAGAGAAAGGAGACCGTCCTGAACATTTTGCCGTGAACTGGTCGGATGATTCAAGGTTCATCCAGGCATATATCTGTGACCTTCGGTATGCCGAAAAAATGTACCTGCTGGACTGGAGCATCGATTCCCTTTACCGGCCGAAATTATTGGGTTACTACCGCGGTTCTCCCGGCGATACGACCATGGTATATATGATACCCGTCTTCTTTGATGTGGAGAAAAAGGAGCAAATTCCACTTGACCTTCCACGGAATACACACATCAATATGGTTGAATTCAAATGGTCTGATGCACCCGGGATGGTGTACATGCTGGATCCGAAACGGGGATATCAGAAACTGGAATTATCCATCATCGATCTTCCGCAACGAAAAATCAAAAGTCTGATAACCGAAACATCAACCACCAACATCGATAACTTCAGCTACTGGCTGGCAGAGGACAACGATTTGATCCTATTTGCGTCGGAGCGAAGCGGGTGGAGTCAACTGTACCGGTATGATCTGAATAGAGGGGAAATTGCACCCCTGACTAAGGGGGAGTTTTTTATCGCCGGTGTAGAGCATATTGATGAAAAGGAGGGTGTGGTTTACTTCATAGCTTCCGGCAGGAAACCTGGACGAAATCCCTACCACCAGCATTTGTACAAAATATCATTCAATGGCAAGAACCTTCGGTTAATTACCCCTGAAGATGCTCACCATCAGGTTAGTTTTTCGCTGGATGGTGCATTCTTTGTTGACAATTGCTCAACCGCACAGAAGCCAACCCGGACTGTGTTATGTAAAGCCGGTTCGGGTGAGCTGGTTTTAACGATTGCTGAAGCGGATGTCGATGCGCTTGTAAGTACAGGCTGGTCACCCCCGGAAACCTTCGAAGCCATTGCGCGTGATGGGAAGACGATAATTTATGGTGCACTGTGGAAACCAACCCATTTTGACCCTTCAAAAAAATATCCGGTCATCGATAATAGCTATACCGGGCCACATACCCAGATGTTCCCTAAAGACTTTCGAAGGGTAGTAAGCATTGAGAATCAAACTCTTGCTGAATTCGGCTTTGTTGTGATCATGGTGGATGGATTGGGATCTGCAGGCAGATCCAAGGCATTTCATGATGTTTCCTATAAGCATATGGGGTATAGCCTGACCGATCATGTACTGGCGATCAGGCAGCTGGGTGAAAGGTATTCCTGGATCGATACCAGCAGGGTGGGGATCTTTGGCCATTCTGCCGGAGGATATGATGCTGGACATTCCGTATTGCAATTCCCCGATTTTTACAAGTTAGCCGTTGCCAGTTCAGGTGATCACGATCACCGTATGGAAAAAGCCTGGTGGCCCGAGATGTATATGGGCTGGCCTGTAGATTCAGCTTACCACAACCAGTCCAACATCACCATGGCTCCGAACCTGAAAGGGAAATTGCTGCTCGTTCATGGCGGTCTGGATGACAACGTCAATCCTTCCGCAACCTTCAAGCTGGCAGAAGCACTGATTAAAGCCAATAAGGAATTTGACCTCCTGATCATTCCCAGCCAGCGGCATGGCTATGGCGGGGAGTACCGGAAATACTTCATGAAGAAACGCTGGAACTACTTCATCGAACACCTGCTGGGGGCAGAACCTCTCTGGGATATTGACTGGTAGAGTGTATAAAAACAAGGAAAAAGTAAAAAGTATTGGTTATAGGTTATACGTTGATCCGCCTACGTCGCAGCCTTTACCAAGGTTTCGGCTGCCGAAGAAGACTACGGCGGCTGTTGAACGTTGTTATCGTTTCACCGTACGCACCCCAAACACCGGTCCTGCCCTGTGCCCCTCATGGGCTTTGAACGTTATGGTAACCTTTCGTTTGCTATAGGTTATCTCTTCAGGGATATCATAGGTGATGTTTATAAACTGTCCATCCTTTATGTTGGATATGTTTTCCGTTGCGATGACCTGTTCACCGGCAAGGATATCAAAGGTTCTCGATCCCGGGAAACCGCCCCAGTATTCCACTGCCACTGCCATGGGTTGCCCCATCATCACCTTCAGGTCATAGGAGAACCAACCGTTGCGGCTTTCACGGTACCGCCTGTTTTTGAATTCTCCGGGATTGGTTTGTTCCCCCTGAAAATTATGATCCCGTTCGGGTTGCATCTCTCCGGGTTGAACAAAATCCCAGGTCATCTCCTCGATTCTTTTTTTCTCCTCCAGTTGTGCCCGGTATTCAGCTTGGAATTCTTTCCACCGTTCCTCGGTGAACATATCCCAGTAAACCGTGTAGCGGCGTTCATGGGTGGCAAAGAATGGTTTTACGGGAACATCCCTCGGTTGTCCTACCCCGGATGTCATGAAGGTGTTCACCTGGTCGGGAATGGGTTCGAGCCATCCGGAGGGATCCCGGTTTTCTGTCATCAGGACGGGGACATACATGGGATCGGAGGCATCCGGATCATCTTCAGACCCCAGATCACCTGCCATGACCATGGGTCCGTACATAATCGCCACACGGCTGGAATCATCCGGCATTGCCTCAAGCCGTAAGGTAAAAGGGATAGAAATTTCCACCCGGTCGCCCGTTTCCCATTTTCGGGTGATGGGGACGAAACCGGCAGGTGACCGGTTAATCTTCAGTTTCCTGCCGTTTACAAGGATCTCCATTCCATTTTCTGCCCAGTAAGGGAAACGAACCTGCAGGGTAAACCGGGTAGGCTGTTCGCATTCAAATTCAAGGGTTGTACCCTGTTCTTCGGGGTATTGTGTTACCTGCCGCACTTTCATATTCTTCTCCTTCCAATCCAGCTCTGCAGCAATGAACTGACTGATGAACAACTCCTCATCGTTGTGGAAGAAAATATTTCGTCCGTACTTGGAGTGGCTTTCCATACCGGTTCCCACACAGCAGGTAAACCAGTATGGATCCTGGTAGGATTTATGTCCTCCCATTTCAAGTGACAGGTCGTAAATGACCCGGCCATCCTCCGGGTGCTGAGAGGAGAGGATGTGGTTGAAGAGAGCCCGTTCGTAATAGTCAGCCCCATCGGCTGAAGCTTCCCATTGAAACAGGTGACGGGTCAGTTTCAGCATGTTGTAGACGTTACAGGATTCAGTGGTACCACTGCTTAACCGGTTACGCAGGGTATCCGGAGGACCGAAGTATTCATGGTTGCCGTGCCCGCCGGTCACATAGGAATGGTGGTTCACGATCCGGTCCCAGGCAAATTCTGCAATAGCCCGGTCTTTCTGGTCGCCGGTTAACTCATAACGCCGGGCTACACCGATCAATTTTGGGATCTGTGTATTTCCATGTTTCCCGGGAAAGATGTCCTTTTTTTCAGCCAGCGGATCCAGGATCGCCTTATGATGAAATATCCTGGACATTTCAAGGTACTTCTCGTTCCCGGTATCACCATACAGTTCAGCCAGCACTTCGTTGATCCCTCCGTGCTCGCAATGAAGCATTTCCTGGACCTGCTCATCATTCAGACCGGTAACGATGGTTTCCAACCAGTCGGCAAATGTTACGGCAATCTCAAGGGCTTTTTCATTGCCGCATAGATGGTAGGCGTCACGCAACCCACCCATCACTTTATGCTGGGTGTAATAGGGAACCCAGATGCCATTCAGATCAAATCCCTGGGAACGGATATCTCCTTTTGCCACCTCCTCTTCCAGGATCCGCTTGCCATCGGGGAAGGCACCGATATATCCATCCCCATCGGCTTCCTGGCAAATAGCCAGCTCATCAACAATATAATTGACCCGGTCAAGGAAACGCTGATCACCGGTGGTTTGATACATCAGGGCACAGGCACTCAGGTAGTGCCCCAGGCTATGCCCGGCAATGGTGTTGTCTTCCCATCCATGGTAGTGTTCGGCTTTTGGCTCCAACCTGGCTTCCGAACGGAATTTTGCCAGCAGCCGGTCCGGTTCATAATTCAGCAGTGATTGGACATTCAGTTCGGTAGCATGCTTGAACGGCCCTTCACCCAACCGGACATCCGCGAGTTCAAAAGGCAGGGCACGGAAGGTGACGACCTCCGGACCACTTGTGGTAACACGATGATCTGAAGGCGATTGACAGCCAGACATAATTAATCCGATAATAAAAAATACTAAGATTAATCTGGTCATGATATTCAATTTTATTGTTACATGTAAAATTAACACCAATTGCCTGTTTTACAAAAAAAAAGGTGTACCCACTTATCCCGAAGGGATGCCTGACTGCCGTGTATAACTTCAGAATTCAGGTAACAGATTTTTATTTCACATTAAAATTCCTATTTGGCTATTCCATTTGATATTTTTTTGTGAATATTTCGAAGCAAATGATAAAAGAATCCCAAAGGCTTGCCTGCTGGCAAGCAGGGATTCAATTATGAGTAACCCGGTACAAGCCCTGACGTTTACCTGCCGAAGGCAGGATTCAGTCAGGGCGTAGTGCCGGGTATTTAAGATAAGAAAATAACTCAACCCTGAATAGGGTTGAATATTAACACTTTAAATAGAAGAATTCAACCCCTGTAGGGTTGTTATCTCCTCGTACATATTAACCACCGGTTACCACCGGTGGCTATTCAAAGTTTTACCCCATCCGGGGTAAATTTTGATGCTTGAGAAATAATTGGGAAGAAGGACCTGCTAAATAATCTACCTTCATATGATTATTTGATTTTGTTACCGAAATTGTGAAGTATTACAAGGCAGACGGGCTTTCTGCACAACACCCAACATTCAAGGTTCAACAATATCCAACTTATCAACCTATAACTTATTAACTTATAACCTATCCGTGTTCATTAACAGGATGAAACTCCTGTTCAATTCTCACAAAATATGCTATACTTGTAATACGATAATTTCCTAACCAACTAATTTACCGTTCCCTCATGGCCAAACCGATCGATTCAAGTGTAAACCAGCGATTCTCTTCCCGGTGGGGATTAATTTTGAGTGCTATGGGGATTGCTGTAGGTACAGGGAACATATGGAGGTTTCCACGGATAGCTGCCCAGTCAGGAGGAGACCATGGAGCCGGTGCATTCCTGATCGCCTGGTTGATTTTCCTTTTCCTCTGGAGCATTCCCCTGATCATTGCTGAGTATACTCTGGGAAAACGACACCGTTCCGGTGTGGTGGGCATTTTTATTAAAAGTGTTGGCCGGAAATTTGCCTGGATGGGAACGTTTGTGGCGTTTGTTTCCACAGCCATCACCTTCTTTTATACGATTGTTGTCGGATGGTGTATTTACTATTTTGTGCATACACTGATCCACCCGCTTCCCCTGACTACAGAAGCTGCCTGGTCGACATGGAATAGTTATCAGCAAAGTGCCTGGCCCTTTTTGTTTCATATACTGGCCATCGGATTTGGAGCACTGGCAATCTGGAAAGGAATAAAATCCATCGAACGGGTGAATAAGATCCTGATTCCTGCTTTGCTGGTCATTGTTTTGTTATCCGTTATCCGGGCACTCACCCTGCCCGGAGCCTGGGATGGTATAGCCTACTTGTTCAGGCCCGAATGGAGCCAGTTAAAAGATCCGCAAACCTGGATTTCAGCACTGACACAAAATGCCTTTGATACCGGGGCAGGATGGGGACTGTTTCTAACCTATGCAGCGTACATGAAGGTGGAACATGGAACGGTGAAGAATGCCTTCACCACCGGCATTGGGAACAATACGGTATCGCTTCTTGCCGGGATCATGATTTTTGGAACGGTATTCGCCGTGTTACGGACCGAAATGGGAATGTCGGATCCGCAGGTACTGGAAATCATGAAAACCAGCGGTCCTGCTTCAACAGGATTAACATTTATCTGGATGCCTCAACTCTTCGCCCGGATGATGCTGGGTAATCCATTGGCAGTATTATTCTTTCTCGGTCTTACCTTTGCGGGATTTTCCTCGTTGATTGCACAGCTGGAGCTGCCCACCCGGGTGATGGTGGATACAGGAATGAGACGGCCCCGGGCAATCGGTTTGGTGGTTGCTTTTGTTTACCTCCTTGGGATACCCTCCGCAAGAAACCTGAATATACTGAGCAACCAGGATTTCGTCTGGAGCGGAGCACTCATGATCTCCGGAGCTTTTATTGCCATTGCAGTTGTAAGACAGGGCGTGAAAGGGGTGATACAGGAAATCAATGCGACGAGTAACGACTGGTCTGTCGGGAAATTCTGGAGTGCAACCATCCGGATATTCATTCCGGTTGCAGCTGCCTTTTTATTGTTATGGTGGCTCTTCGGATCGTTAACTGAAGGAGAAACCGGACAATGGTATAACCCCCTGAGACCCTTCAGCCTGATGACCTGCCTCGTTCAATGGTTTGTGGTGATTGGAATATTCATCGGACTGAACCGGAAAATTACCGGGAAAACGATTGGGTAGATTAAGGAAAAGACTTCCACCTATGCCTCCGATCGTCGGCTGCGGTGGACGAAGAAGGCAGAGGCTAAGGCTGAGATAAAAGAGCGTTGGAAAACTTATTTTAAGGATTGCTATTATTCTTCAAGAAATGTAAAAGAGAAAATCTTTCTATTGTGATGTGTAAAAAAGTCGGCCAACCACAATCGCATTAGCAGGGAACCACTCCATAACCCATAATATACAAGTGAAAAACTGTATTCTATATTTTTGAGATTATTTTACTTAGCCTTGGCCTCTTTTTTCTAGTACAACTCCAAAAACTCATACCCGCTCCCCGACCAGTCGAGAAAACGGATAAAATCCTTCATTGAGATGACCAGTGTTGCCGTATTGACATTGGGATGAAATCCAACTCTTTCGGCATTCCTGAGGTTCTGATCAATGAAAAGATGGACATGATTTCCCCGGTCATTGATCAGCCCGAACGGGGTAACGGAACCCGGTTTTAGGCCCAGGTATTTAGCCAGCCTCTTCTCCGAAGCAAAAGTCAGTTTCCCCTGCTTGAACCGCTGCTCGAGATCCCGGATATTGAGATCCTGCTTGTGCTCGAGAATCACCAGGTAATGCCTGTTCCCCTTGTGGTTCCTGAAAAAGATGTTCTTACACCGGGTCCCCCGGATCTTTTCCCAGAACGGAATCGCCTCTTTTACGGAATGTACCGGGGGGTGCTCATAATAATCGTAACGGATCTTCAGGTTATTCAATATCTCATAGAGTTCAGCCGGTCCGTTCATATCGATTGTTCGGTTTACCCAAAAGTAGAAAGAAATGATTGATCACCCAATTTTAATTAAGTATAAATTAAAATTATTCGGCGATCGGAAGCGATATTATATATTATATCTATATTTAAGCCTGTAATCCTAAAAATCTAAAGTTATGCGAAAGATCACATTGAGTTTGTTCTCTGTTGTATTGGGATGCCAGATGGTTTTTGGAGGCATCATGACCAATACAAACCAGAGTGCTTCATGGGTCAGGATGCTGATCAGGAATGCATCGACCGACATTGATGCTGTCTATTACAATCCGGCAGGATTATCCAAATTATCGGATGGTTTTCATATTTCCCTGAATAACCAGTACATCACACAGGGTAAGACGGTCACAACCGATTATATGTATCTGGATGGTACTCCAAAAGACTTTGAAGGCGAAGTAAAAGCCCCGATTTTCCCGGGTGTTTATGCTGCATTCAAAATCGGGAAATTCGTTATCTCAGCCGGTTTCAACCCGGTAGGGGGTGGTGGTAGTGCTGATTTTAAAAGTGGTCTTCCATCCTTCGAAATGCCGGCATCCGACCTGGTACCCTCCCTGAGTACCTATGGAATTGAAGATTACAGCCTGCAGACAAATTTCTCAGGAACTTCGGTTTACTATGGCATTCAGGCTGGTCTCACCTATGCGATAAACGACATGATCTCCATCTATGGGGGAGCAAGGTATATCATTGCCAAGAATACCTATCAGGGAGCCCTGGAATCAATTATGGTATCCGGCATCGGGATTGATCCTGTTGCTCCGGACAATTTCATGTATGGTCTCGCGGCCATGGCAACTGCAGGTGCAACCACTGCATCAGGCGCCGGTGATGGAATGCAACCATTAATCGATGGTGGTGCAGGACCATTGACGTTTCAACAAGCTGAGGATGGATTTGTTATTGATGTACCAACCCGGGCTGCATTAGAAGGGGGATTGTTGAGCCTGGGGTATCCACAGGCCGCAATTGATGCCATGACACTTTCAGTTGCACAAACTTCCTATTACACAGCGGCAACAGCACTTACAGGTCAAGCTGCCGTAGCCACACAGACCGGGGACTATTTTGATGTATTGCTTGCTGATCAG
>CAZTES010000001.1:3162-90657 GCA_964612275.1 uncultured Rikenellaceae bacterium | reverse complement strand
ACATTAATTCCCCTGATCCGCACGGTTGGCTGTCCGACGGATACCTCTGCCATTTGTCCCTTACCACATATTCCGGGGCCGAATGCCAGGTTATTGCCGACCGCGTCGATCCCGGAGATGACGTCAAGGCAATTTCCGATCAGGGTAGCTCCTTTTACGGGGGTGGTTTTCTTTCCATTCTCGATAAGATAGGCTTCCCGGCAGGTGAAGTTGAACATGCCGGTAACCGGATTCACACTCCCGCCACTCAGGCTCTGAACATACAGCCCCTCTTTGGTTGAAGAAAGAATATCTTCCGGAGTATTTTCCCCCTGTTCGATGAAGGTATTGGTCATTCTCGGGATGGGGATATGGCGGAATGACTCCCGGCGTCCGTTTCCGGTTCTTTCCATGTTGATCTGTTTGCCGGAAAGAATATCTGTCATGTATTTTTTCAGCACACCTTTTTCAATCAACACGTTTCGTTTCATCTGTGTTCCCTCATCATCAAAGTTTGTGGTACCCCGCTGATCGGGTATGGAACCGTCATCCACCATAGTAAACAGATCGCTTGCCACCTTCTGTCCCAGTTTACCGGTAAATACTCCCACTTCTTTTGCAATATTATCGGCTTCGAGGGGGTGACCAACGGCTTCATGAACCAGCACGCCACCCCAGCCGTTTTGCATGACGACATCCATCATTCCCGCCGGTGCATCTTCAGCTTCCAGCATCACAACGGCTTCCCTTGCAGCCGTGCGTGCCACTTCCTCCGGACTTACCCTGTCGAACATTTCGAAGCCGCAGTGATGACCCAGTCGTTCCCTGGCCATGTGGCGGGTATTGTTACCCACACCCATTGCCTGAACGATAAAGAATAGCTGGGGCAGTTCATCGGTAAGGTAAAGGCCTTCGCTATTGGCGATTGTTCTCCCCCTCACCTCGTCATAGTAATCGATGATCGCCATTTTGATCTTCGAATCATAATCAAGTGCAGCCTGGTTCGCCCGCTGCATTATCTCCAGCCGTTTCTCATCGGCCAGATCCTGCAGGGGAATCTTGACGGTAATGAAGGATTCGCGATGGGCTTCCTGAATATCAACCGGGGAAACCTGCTGACTACCCCGGGCTACATAAGAAGCAACTTCAGCAGCTCGCATCAGCTTTTCTTCCGCCAACTCGTCGGTATAGGCATACCCTGTTTTATCTCCGGCAATGACCCTTACACCGGCTCCTTTCACGATACCGAACGTGCCGCTCTTAAATTTTGATTCTTCCATCGATATATTCCTGGTAATCCTGTTTTCAACATACACTTCAGCAAAATCACCTCCCTTTTCCAGTGCTTTTCGAATGATCCTGTTCAACAATCCCCGATCCAGCATTTCAGCCGTTCCGGAAGAGAGGGGTTTACAGGACCAAAGATTGGACAGGATTGCCGGAGTGGCAACAAGGGCAAGGCTTCCCTTGAAGGTAAGATCCAGAAATTTTCTCCGTGGAATATCACTGATAAAACGATCTTTTATATCCATGTCGGTTGTGTTATTGGATTTAACATTGGTTCAATGGTTAAATTTACTCTTTATGTAAAAACCAATCAAGTTTTTTTTTTCTTCAAAACATGTTTCACAACCTAAAAAAATTTTCTTACTTTTCAAAAGAACTCATTTATCCGGAAATATGGATTGGAAAATAAACTCATCTGCCGTACCATGGCTTTGCGTTATTGCATGTTATCTGCTGCACCCTGCAAGGCTTACTGCACAGGAACAAAATATCGAAACCGTCATACAGACCGGTCATTATGCAGCAGTAACTGCAGTTGCATTCAGCCCGGATGGGAAATTTGCTGCCACCGGGAGTAATGATAAAACCATCAAGCTATGGCATGCAGCCACGGGACGGGAGATCCGTTCTTACCTGGGGAGCGTTGGTGAATCCAGGCAGTTAACCTTTAGCCAGGATGGTAAACTTATTGCTTCCGTAGACCAGGATTATTCCCTTAAACTTTGGGAGACGGAAACCAGCCGGCTGGTCCGTACAATAGTCATTCCCGATGATGACATTCTTTGTGTGGCATTTACCCCGGAATCAAACGGGATTACCGGAACAGAAAAGAACCATGCAATCCTTTGGGATCTTTCCAGCGGCAAGGAGATCCGGCGATTTGTCCCGGTGCCCCGGGACATCACAATGCAAAAGAACTTCACCTATCCTTCAGCCGGTTCGGTAGAAATAAGCCGTGACGGAACCCGGTTGCTGGTAGGCAGCAATGATCGGACTGTCATCCTTTTCGATCTCCAGTCAGGAAAGGAAATAAAAAAATTCAAGGATGATCGCTCCTCCTGTACCTCGTGTATTATTTCCGCAAGTTTCAGCCCGGATGAAACCGAATTTATCTCCAATTATGATTCCATCCATGTCTGGAATCTGGAATCCGGAAAAAAAGTCAGGGTGATGGATGGCAGGAGCAATCGGGATGGTGGGGCGTATTATTCCCCGGACGGTAAGTACATCATCTCATCCTATTACAGGGTTGTAAGCATCTTCAATGCACAAACCGGGAAGCCGGTTACAACCATCGATGGGCACCTGAGGGATGTCACGGATCTGAAAACATCACCTGCCGGTAATTCTCTCCTTACGGGAAGCGAAGACAGAACAGCCTCTATATGGGAGATCCCTTCCGGCAAGGATTTGATTACCCTGAAAGGGTTTTTAAATGATGTTGATGAAGCCGTTCTGAGTGACGGTTACATGTACTGGATTGCCTTTATTAATGAAGTTCGTTTGAGTCCGGACGGGCAATACATCGCTATTGGAAAAACCGGGAACAATGCAAAATTGATGAATTTTGCAACGGGCAGGGTGGTTCAGACCTACCGGGGACACGAAGGCATGGTCATCTCCCTTGATTTCAGCCCGGACGGGAAGTATCTTGCCACCGGCAGTGTGGATGGCACAGCACGGATCTGGGATGTCTCCTCCGGAGAATTGCTGTATACGCTTCCCGATCGCACATCCAATATCCCTGTTTTTACCGTTGCTTTCAGTGCAGACGGTAAATCCCTGGTTACTGGCAGCTGGGATGGAAGAACACGGGTATGGGATCTTGAAACAGGGGAGCTGGTGCAATCCATTCCCAGCCTAACACCCTATGCCGTCCGATTTACCCGCAATGGATTATATGTTGTTTCAGCCGTTCTGCCAACCCGTGAAAATCCTAAAAAACTGAGATTGTTTGAAATCGACACCGGAGAAGAAATCCGTGAGTTCATCGGGCATACTCAGATCGTTACAACAATCCGGATGAGTCCAGACGGGAAGTATATGTTGTCTGGAAGTTTCGACGGGATGGTTAAACTGTGGGATATTGCCACCGGATTGCAGGTACAAAAATTCAGAGGGCACTCCGCCCGGATCCATGCCGTGAACTTTGATAAAACCGGAAAATTCATTGTTACAGGAAGTGATGACAACACGGCAAAATTATGGGATGCGGAAACCGGACAGGTTATCCGGACCTTTACCGGTCACAATGGAACAGTAAGCTCAGTACAGATCAGCCCGGATGGAAAATTCCTGATCACGGGAAGCCATGACGGAACCATTAAAACCTGGAATCTGGAAACGGGATCTGAATTGCTGACCCAGATATTTCTGGGTGAATCGGACTGGCTGGTCAAAACAAAAGAGGGATTTTTCGATGCTTCGGAAGGAGCCAGAAAATCGATTTTCTTCGTCAAAGGAACCAACACGTATACCATCAATCAGTTTTTTGAAGAGTTTTACCGCCCCGGATTGCTGCAGGAAGTTTACCGGACCCGTGGCCTGATCGACAAACCCGTTAACCTCCTGAACAAACTGGAAGAATCTCCCCCACCCGCCGTTTCTTTCATCACGCCAAAATCCGGTAGTGAAATGGAAAACAGCGATGTGAAAATCTTTGCCAAAATAACCAACATGGGGGGTGGCATTGATGAGGTAAAACTGCTGCATAACGGGAAAAGCCTTCCCGTAGATAACAGCGGACTGGTAAAGGCCGGGAGAGAAGGCCAGTCGATCATGAAGAACTTTACGGTTAGCCTTATCCCCGGAGAAAATACCCTGTCATTATCCGCATTCAGCGAGGGCAGGATTGAATCCCGGCCCGAAGAGATCACCCTCCGGTACAAAGGTCTGGAAAGTACTGCCATCTGTTACGTCATCGCGATCGGGATTAATAAATATGAAAATCCCCAGCTTGAACTGAACTATGCAAAAGCAGATGCACGGGCATTTGCCAAACTTGTTGAGGAACGTGCTCAAAAACTGTTCAAGCGAATCGAATTGATCGAGCTTTATGATAAAGAAGCGACCAGGGAAAATATCTTTAACGCGCTGGATAACCTTTCCGAGAAAATAAATCCCGAGGATGTTTTCTTCTTCTATTATGCCGGACACGGAAGCATGGTAGAGAACAAATTCTTCTTTATCCCGACCGAAAGTGTAAGCTTGTACCAGCTGGATAAACTGATCAAGGGGTCTATTTATGCCGGGGATATGCAGGAAAAATTCAAAAACATCAAGGCGTTGAAGCAACTGGTGGTGCTTGATGCCTGTCAGTCGGGTGGGTCGACCGAGCTTCTGGCTCAACGGGGAGCCCTGGAGGAAAAAGCGCTGGCACAGATGTCCCGTAGCTCCGGGGTCCACGTGCTTGCCGCTGCCGGAAGCGAACAGTTCGCAACAGAGGTAGGAAGCCTTGGGCACGGTCTTTTTACCCACGTGATCCTGGAAGCATTGAAAGGCAGTGCCGATGGAGCACCTAAAGATGGGAAGGTTACCATCTATGAACTGAAATCGTTTCTCGATGATCAGGTGCCTGCCCTTTCAAAAATATATAAGGGACAGGCTCAATATCCCTATACCTTTTCACGGGGACATGATTTCCCGGTGGTGATTAAATGACAGCATATGACCCAACGTCTCTTTTTCGATAACAGCAAATCAACAGAACGATGATAATCCATCCTTTTATCAGCTTATGAAAAACCTGAAGGAAATACCCGTTTATGATTTCATGCCGCGCATCCACCATCTCTGGGATGAGCAGTGGTTCCTGTTAACCAGCGGAGATTATGCCTCCAATCATTACAATACCATGACCGTTGCCTGGGGCTATTTTGGCATCATGTGGAATAAACCGGTTGCGGTGGTCGTTGTCAGACCTACCCGCTATACGTTCGAATTCATGAACCGTTATGAGACCTTTACGCTCTCGGCATTCGGTAACCAATACAAAGAGGATCTGAACCTCCTCGGCTCCAAATCGGGGCGTGATGGGGATAAACTGGCTGAAACAGAACTGACGATTGTTCCCTCCACCAAGGTTGAAGCGCCCACATTTCGGGAAGCTTCATTGATTGTGGAATGTAAAAAGATCTACTGGGACGACTTCAAACCGAAACAATTCCTGGATCAATCCATCGAGAAGAAATATCCCTTAAAAGACTATCACCGGATCTATTTTGGCGAAATTGTACTGATCCGTGGCACGGTAGAATTCGGGGCTGAAAACAGGACCCGCAAATAAACCTCATTCCGGGAAAATAAATTATTTTCTTTGCTCCGAAAACCTGTCAAAAACAGGTTCCGCTTACTTCTTACTTGCTCTTCATTCGTCCTTTCCCTTCTCCCGGATGATCTCAATAATATCTACCTGATCGGCATAATCGCCGATCAGGTGCTTGCAGAAATAATCTCCCCGAAGCCAGAAAAAATACTCATTCATATCCCCGTAACCATGTCGTTGTCCCGGGAAAATAAAAAAATCAAACCGTTTGTTGGCTTTAATCAGTGCCTGAGCCAATCGAATGGTATTTGCAGGATGGACGTTGTTATCAATATCTCCGGTACAGATCAGCAGTCGGCCTTTCAGGTTTTCCGCAATCTCCGAGTTTTTGTCAATCTCGTATTCAAAGGTAATGTTGCCATCCTTATCCACCATCTCCTTTACTCCATGGTGTTTTTCACTCCACCAACGGTTATAGATATTGTTTTCATGATTGCCTGAAGAGGAAACAGCGACCTTGAAAAAATCGGGATAGACAAGCATGGCTGCTGTTGACATAAACCCTCCCCCGGAATGACCAAATATTCCCACTTTATCAATATTGATAAACGGATATCTGTCAGCCAGTTGTTCAATGGCTGCTTTCTTATCGTCCAATCCATAGTCACGCAGGTTCCCGTAACCGTAATTATGGTACCATTTCGACCGGTTTGGATGTCCGCCACGGTTTCCAATGGTTATTACAAGGAAGCCAAATTGAGCCAGCCGGTCGGTACGGTCCATTCTTGATGAAAAAGATTTATTCACAGATTCGGTCTGCGGTCCGGGATAGACATAGGCAATGATGGGATGCTTCTTTGTCGAATCGAAATCAAACGGTTTATACATCACGCCATAAAGATCGGTCATGCCGTCATCCGCTTTTACTTTATAGGGTTCAGGGAACCGGTATCCGGCTTGAAACAACAGGGAAAGGTCTGCTGTTTCAAGCTCCATCAGCACGTTGCCCTGGTTATCCCGCAAATCCGACTTTGGGATCGTGTTTACCCGGGAGTAGTTGTTCACAAAACAGGTCTGTGCATCGTTCATGCTGACGCTGTGGTTGTAATTTCCTTTGTTTAACAACCGGAGACCGGTACCGTCAAAATTAATCCGGTAGAGGTGAAGATAATAGGGATCCTCATTGCTCTCCCTGGCATTCGCCGTAAAATAGAGGATTCTGTTTTTTTCATCGATCCGTATAATCCTTTCACAATGAAACGGACCCCTGGTAATCTGGTTTTTCACATTGCCGCTTCCATCATAGAGGTAAAAATGGGCCCATCCATCCCGTTCGGACCAGTGGATCAGTTCCGTTCCATTATTCATAAGCCCCAAGGGTCTGGTCTCAACGTAGGTGTTTAGTCGCTCTTCAACAAGAACTTTAACTTCTCCTGTAGAACTATTTGCTTCACAGACATCTATTTTTTTTAAATCTCTGCTTGTCCTGGTAAAATAAACCTTGTCGGAAGTTTCAGCAAGCCAAATGCGCGGCTGGTAATCATCATCCCGGTTTTTTGCCAGTCTGGGTGCACCCAGGATAGAGATTGTCTGGTCTTTGAATGCTTCTGCTTCTACCTTCAGCGTTTCTTTGGATACCATATCAATGACCAGCAATTCGATCTGAGGCGCTTCTTCTTCACCGGGCATATGGTATTTGTATGTTTCCAGTGTGGGACGGGGTTCTGCAACAGAATGGATCACCCATAGATCTTTTACATCCCTGCTGTCGGTGCGGGTAAGCGCAACTTTTTTTGAATCCGGAGACCAGATAACAGAAGCCGGTTTGCGTTTATCCTTGTTCTTTTCTTTCTCAGCATTGGTTTCTCCTCTGCTGTAACCATAACTATAATGCTCTTCTCCGTCGGTGGTAATCTGGTGTTCGACAATGGTTGAATCTTCTTCATCTTCCAGCGCTTTCTGGTAGTTTTCCTTGTTCATCCAATAGAGATTATGGTATTTGGTAAAAAGGATGGTTTCTCCATCGGGCGATATGGAGGCCCATCGTGGATTATCCTTCGGTTTTTCATAATCTTCCAGCAGGGTCAAAACCCGGGTGGCAAGATCATATTGAAAATAAAACTTCTTTTTTTCGGGTTTTCCCTTTTTTGCGTTTTTGCCTTTTTCCTGTTCGGTTTTTGTTGTATCCGCCTTTTCCTCTTTCTCCTCCTCCTGTGTGCTCTCTACCTCAAACTGAATGGTATTCTCATTTTTCACAAACTTGATTTCTTCGATTGGCAGGTGCAGTGCATCATACGGATCTTTGGTAAAGCGGGTAAGATCTGCTGCCATTTTCACATTATCAAATATCTCCTTCCTGGTCTTACGGATTGGATCAACGACATAAAAAGTTTTTCCTTTTGGTGTTTCAAAGGAATACCAGAATCGTTCGGACAGTTTTAACCAGTGGGCATCCACAGAAGTAGAAAAGACCAATTTTTTAATCTTCTCCGGTGAAAACCGGGCTGCCTGTGCATAGTTGGCTTTGGAAACTTCAGCAGGCTGTCCAAGGAGTGTACCCATGCTTAAACAGGCAAGCAGGAATAGGCAAAACGTAATTTTTCTCATTCTTTTATGGTATTAGGTTTTACAATAAGCACTGAATAAAAATCTAAACCTACAATCTTTTTCTTTAATCAGAAAGAAATAGAAAGTATTGTGCAACAGGATGTTTTCATATCAGGCTCACTTTCTAATCAACGAAAGCAAAAAGGCATATCCTGAAACAATAACCAGCGGAAAATGTAATACTCCAGCATACCAGGTTCCGGTACCCATCCCGAAAATAAATACCATATTATAGATCCCAAGCATTAAGCCAACCAGCCCGGTAATTCTAAGGGTGACAATATTCACCCTGGGATAAAAGAGTATCAATATAGCCAAATATACCGGGGTCATCAGGCAAAAAGCCAAACCTGTGTCCTGGGTAAGGATGTATACCGGATTGAAATCCGGCATCCCTGTGGACGTATCTCCGGGTGTCCAAAATGCAAAAAAGGCAAGCAGCAGGATGATGCCACTCCAACAACTAAGTGTCGGTTTGTTAAAATCATTTTCACGCAACCATGCTTCACGAAACCAGAATATCCCAACAGCCACGAACATTACCACGTTTACTGTGATAAAACTTAAACCGTATTTATCCGTGATGGCTACATTTTGAACCACTGCAAAAAGGATATAATTTACACCGACGTAAATGCTAAATAACCTGTTTACCCTGTTCTTCAAAAAGAAGATCAGGACAATGAATACAATTGGGATAATTTTAAAAACAGGAAAGAGGGCTTTATTAATCTGGTTAATGAAAGCATATCCGAGTGAATATTCGACAATTTCGAAATAATTTGATACGGCAAAGTTTCTTGATGCAAAAGGAATAAGGGCTAATCCCTGAAGAAGAAGGAATCCAATATAAAACCACCCGCTCTTCGTTGCTTTATCAAGCTTGCTTTCTGCACGCAATGTTACCATAACGTTCCTCGTGCTAATTATCCGGGAAATCAGGTATTATAATTGTATCGGTTGCAATAGCAAAGGCACCGAAATAGCCCAGGGCATCATTGGAAAGGTTGGTGTTGGGATTTGCCGGTGTTGAGTAGGAGCCGTCTCCACCGCTGTAAAGCAGGTTGGACAAGGTAAGGAAATAATCATATACCTTATCATCCATTGAAAAGAGTTCAAGGACGGCTGTATCGCCCGGCAAATAGGCATCGCCCCATATAAACAGATCTACCGGATTGCCATCTATGAATTTATCATCCATACAATAGATGTTTTTATCGAGGGTATCGTTCTTAAACACCCTGACCCGGTAAAAATTGGTAGTATCCCCGGGGTCTGTAAAATGGCAATGGATCCAGTAGGCTTCCTCATAGTAATAGGTTTCTGGATAGTACTCCAATTGGATTGAATCAATATCAATTCGTTCCGGCAACCTGGCAGATGCTGTGTATTGCCTGCCTTCCGCGATTACTTCCAACTGATAGGTTCTTCCGTAGTCCCCCATGATAGTGGTTGTTTCATACACTCCATCCATCACTTCAATCAGCGTGTCCTGGGTTCCGAGGTCCCCGGATATCACCACCGTTGCTCCCGAGACCACCGGGTATTCCGAAGGATCGAAATAATCGGCAGTTTTGGTCAGTGTTACCCGGTAGGGTCCGGTCCTGTCGGATATGCATCCTTCAATAACGATCCTTGGATCTGTCCCTTCCAGGTCGATTTCAATGATCTCCTCACATGCTATCAGCACAAAAATCAGCAAACATCCTATGGTATACACGCGTCTCATATCAGAATCTGAAATTATAGGTTATGGAGGGGACGATGGGGAAAAGGGAAAGTTTTTTTGCCACGGTTTTTGATGGATCATCCTCATCCTCCTCAAAACGAATGGAATAGGCATTCCTTCTTGAATAAACATTATAGATCGACAGGTCAACACTTGATTCATATCGCTTGCGCTCTTTCCCCTTCAGATTTACACCCAGATCCATTCGATGGTATGCAGGCATCCGGTGCCCGTTTCGCTCGGTGTACATGTTAACGGTAGTCCCCTCGATTTCATATTTCCCTGCAGGAAATGTAACGGCATTTCCTGTGTAGTATACCCAGGTTCCCGAAATGGTCCAGCGCTTACCTAGGCGATAGATGGCTACAATGGAGAGATCATGCCGCCGGTCCTGCTTTGCGGGAAATGCTTTCCCATCATAAATATCATCAAACATACGGTCTGTTTTCGAAAGCGTATAACTAATCCAGCCATGCAATTTCCCGCTATTCTTCTTCAGGAAAAACTCAGTTCCAAAGGATCTTCCACGGCCAAATACAAGCTGTGATTCAACTTGCTCATTGAGAAAAATATCAGCCCCATTGCGGTAATCAATTTGATGCTGAATCCATTTATAATAAAACTCGAGAGATGCTTCGTACTGGTTCTCTTTCAAGTTCCTGAAGTAGCCCAGTGCAATCTGATCTCCAACTTGTGGTTTTACATTTGTGCTGCTGGGAATCCAGGCATCCATGGGTGTTGTGGAGGTTGTATTGGAAAGCAAATGGATATACTGGTTTGTTCTGACGTAGGAGGCTTTCAGAGAACTGTATCCATCGATTCTGAATGTGGCCGTCACTCGTGGGTCAAGACCATAATAACCGCGTATCAGTTCGCCGCTGTTATAAGCCGTGGTGTCAAAGACCTCCCCCTCTTCATCATAATGATAAACATTGCCTGGTCCGAGGAGATGAAACATGGAGTATCTCAAGCCGTAATTAACGGTCAGCCGGTCAAACAAGGTGATTTCATGACTGATGTAAACGGCTGTTTCAAGTGCATATTTCTCGGTCAGGTTCAATTCATTCACGCCCGATGCTTCTGATGCATCGACAACACCCGGGAGAAAATTGTGATGGTTTAGTTCAAGCCCGAACTTCAGTGTATTCCCCGGTCGCAGGAAATATTGAAAATCCTCTTTCAGGTGCCAGTCACGAATTGCTGATCGGATAGTAAATCCAATACCTCCCTCATCCACGAAAAAATCATAATTGTAGTTGCTATAGATCAGGGAGCTGTTGAGGAAAAGCCTGTTACTAAACA
The DNA here is from genome assembly GCA_964612275.1 of uncultured Rikenellaceae bacterium. GTDB lineage: Bacteria > Bacteroidota > Bacteroidia > Bacteroidales > VadinHA17. The sequence continues at coordinate 79,489 of CAZTES010000001.1, read as the reverse complement.
GATGGTTCCACCGTATGGTTGCTGTAGCATTTCCCCAATCAAATCCAAAAGCGTCACTGTATTTGAATACATCCCTCCCGAAATAACCGGAGAGATAGATCCGGTCTTTTTCTCCCACCTTGTAATTGCCTTTGATGTTCAGGTCATAGAAATAGAGGATGTTATTTTTCACCAGCGTATCGGAGGATAATCTCATGAATAGATCGGCATAGGTTCTTCTCCCGGACAGGATGAGAGATCCTTTTTCTTTATGAAATGGTCCTTCAACAGTGAGGCGGGAAGAGATCAATCCAATTCCACCGGAAACTCCCAGTTGGCGCAGGTTCCCATCCTTCATCTTTACATCCAGCACCGAAGAGAGTCTCCCTCCGTATTCAGCGGGTATGCTTCCTTTATAGAGTTTCACATCTTTTATCGCATCGGAATTGAAAACGGAGAAGAAACCCAGCAGGTGGAATGCATTATAGACCGGTGCTTCATCCAGCAGAATGAGATTCTGTCCCGATCCACCACCACGCACAAAATAACCGCTTCCGCCTTCTCCAGTCCCACTGACTCCCGGTAGCAGCTGAATGGTCTTCAGGAGATCCTGTTCCCCAAAAATAACAGGGATCTCTTTCACCTCCGCTACGTTCAGCTTTGCTATGCTCATTTCGGTTGACCGTACATTTTCATCTGCTCCAATCCCTCTGATTACCACCTCATCCAGCAGGCTGACTTTGGGCTTCAATTCGACATTGACCGTTTTGTCTTCCGACAGGTCAACCGAAATGGTTTGTGGCTCATACCCGACATAACTCACCTCAATCTGGTACATTCCACGGGGGAGGGTAAGAGAATAAAAACCATAGGTATTGGTCGCTGTTCCCTGACTCCTGTTCGAAAGAAAGAATGTTGCGCCAATTAATTCTTCTCCGCTTTCCGCATCCGTGACATGTCCGCTGACGGTAACCATTTCCTGCGCGTAAAGACCGGGAAGGCAATAAAGCAAACAGAAGATAAAAATGATATTCTTCATGACAGGCAGATCACTGGCATTCCTGTTTTAAAAATTCAAAAATACCAAAATTAATCAATCCGGCGATCATGAAATGGAATCAAATGATTTGCATACAATTTATTTGATTTCCATTCTGTCTCTTCGCCAAAAATGATTACTTTCAAGCAAAAAAAATAATGCGATGAAAAAGAACCTCTTTCTTCCTTCCGGATTGTTCATGATGCTATCCTGTATCTTATTGTTTTCCTCCACTTCGTCAGCCCAGGGTTACCTCCTTTTGCACCAGGAGAGCTGGCCTGAGTCGGATCAGGATACACTTTGGTATACGGTCAAAGGAGAGCGGCATGGTGTCAGTTTTTTCCCTCAGGTCAGGTATCCCGAGGTTGAGTATGAGGCATCCGATCAACTCACGTTTGACCGCTTTCATTCGGCTGATGTGTTTACCACCTGGCTCAAACGATGGGCCGAGGAGTACCCTGATCTGGTTGACCTGTATACGGTGGCTGAAAGTTTTGAGGGCAGGCCCATCCTTCAGGTAACCATTACCAATAAGCGATCGGGAAAAGATACCGACAAACCGGCTGTCTTTTTTGAGGGAAATCGTCATAGTGGTGAGGTAACCAGTGCAGAATCCGTTCTCTGGATGATCCAGTATCTGCTCGAACAATACGGTAACGTTGCGGAAATAACAGACATGCTGGACACGAAAACCATCTATGCCCGTCCCATTAACAATCCGGACGGACATACCCTCTATATGCATACAGCACAGAGTAACCGCAGCACCGTAAGGCCAACGGACAATGACCGGGATGGCCTTATCGATGAAGACTCTCCGGAGGACCTCGATGGAGACGGGGTTGTACTCAACGTGCGCTGGAAAGATAAAAAAAAGGGCAATATGAAGCCCGATCCGGATGATCCAAGTGGCAGGCTCATGATGAGGGCCCCGGAAGGGGAAGGGACCTATATAATGGAATCGGAAGGAATTGATAATGATGGGGATGGCAGGGTGAATGAAGACGGTATCGGCGGACTGGACCTCCACAGGAATTACCCGGAAAACTGGAGGCCGGAACAGCATGTCGAGGCTACCGGCCGTGGTTTCACTCAGCGTGGCGCCGGGGAATATCCGCTCAGCGAGATTGAAACCCGGTCAGTCGTAACATTCCTGTTAAGCCATCCGAATGTTTATGTTGTAAATTCTATGGATACACGAGTGCCCATGCATCTGCGCGCTCCGTCAACCTCTCCATCCGAAGAAAGAATGTACCTGGAAGACCTGGAGTGGTATGAATACTTTGATAGCATTGGAAAGGGAATTACCGGTTATGAAAGAGCCGGAGATGTCTACCAGGATTACGGCCATGGAAATCCGCTCTTTGGTCATGGTCCCGATTTTGGATACTGGTATTTCGGTGCGATCTGGTACGGCGATGAATTATGGAACGGAGGAAGGTATAAAGATTATGACGGGGACGATGACATAGACCAGCTGGATCTTCTCCGATGGGACGATGAAGAAAACGACGGCATAGGATTTACCGAATGGAAACCATTTGTACATCCCGTTCACGGAGAAGCTGAAATCGGTGGTTTTCATCCAAAATTCTTTTCCCAGAATCCCCCGCCAAAAGAACTCCTGCCCTGGGCAAAAAATCAGGCATTGTTCAACCTCGAAATGGTAAAACATCTGCCCTGCCTCGCATGGAACGATCTCGTCCTCGAAAAGATTGAATCCTATGGCAATGATTCAACCGATTTTCAGATCACCGTTTCATTTCGGAATACCGGGAAATTACCTACCGCATTGAAACAGGCACACCTGGTGAAGATCGTTCGGGAAGACCAGGTTACCCTTGAATTTGAAAAGGAAGTGGTAACCGGGAAAAAACCGGTATTAAAGATATTAAAGAAAGAAGAAGATTCCGACGAAAACCGTACCTGGTATTCCGGACGGTCCTCCCGTAATCAACGATCCGTAAGTAAGGATTGCGGATTTACACCCGGAGGTGAAACCAATCAGGCAACATTTAATGTCCGGGTTTACCAGAAAAAAGCTGTAACCTGTAGTATCAATATATCATCAACGCGTGGGGGGGTCTTGAATAAAAAGATGACACTGGATTTGGGCAGGGAGTGATAATGTCTGCCTGTCGAAGAATCATGGGGCCATGAACGGATCATCGGATCAAACAAATTCTCCACCAACGCCTTCCATAAAAAGCCGGATATCATGAATATTGTTTTGAACAGACATCCTTTTAATACACTGATCGGTTTCATTCTCCTTCTTTTCAGCATCTCGTATATGCCCATGCGCATTGAATCGTTACTGGTAAAGCGAGTGGACCTGATTCAGGAGAAGGAGGCAAAAGAAGCCGAGGCAGAAGTACTGTCCATGGAACACGGACTGTCAAAAGAGCAGATGAACGACCTGCATACCGAGGTGACGCAGACCAACAATGAGATCAACCGGCTGATTAATCATTCATCTACAGTAAATGATTCCATCAATGCATTGATGAACAGGGCCGCAAAAGAGCCCCATCTCCTGGATACCATCCAGTATTTATATAACCACGGAATCATGGCAGATGAAAGAAAGATCGATTCATTGAATCAACTCTTTACCGAAAAATCAAACCGGTTGATGGAACGAATCCGGTCATTCAACCAGAAAGACCAGGACCTGAAGATCCTGCAGTCAAAAATTCGCAGCATACAGACCAAAATCGGTCATCTGTCTATTCTGCTTCCCGTTCATTTTGGTATTCTGACATTGACATTTCTATCCGGCATTTTCTTTTTCATCATGGGGTTGAAAAAGTGGAAAGGAGAACATCAGCAATGGCAGGATTCCGGCATGGAGGGATAATGAACTGGTTTTTTTAATACTTTTATCCGGCTTTTCAACCAGAATGTATGCCTATAAATCGAAAAAAATAAAAAATATAGGAACAAATGACACAAATTAGGAACGAAAAAAGAAAAGGAGTAATTGGAATACTAACCGGAGGTGGAGATGTTCCCGGGTTGAATCCTGCTATCCGGGCAGTCACTATCCGGGCGAATCGTGAAGGGTATCAGGTGATCGGGCTGCGGCGGGGCTGGGCTGGAATTACAGAACTGATCCGAGACAAAAAAGCAGATAACAGCAATTGTTATATAATCCTGACAGATGATATTGTAAACAAAGCCGGACGTACTGGGGGGACTTTTCTGCACTCATCCCGTACTCGTCCAAGTCACATGAAGCAGGCCGATATTCCGGAACACCTGAAAGAGAAATATAAGGACAAATACAACGACCTGACCGAGGAAGTCATTAAGAACCTGAGCTGGCTGGATATTGATTACCTGATTCCCATAGGAGGGGATGATACATTAAGCTATGGTGTCAGGCTTTACAAAGAAGGAGTTCGTGTGGTTGCCATTCCAAAAACCATGGACAATGATGTTCCGGGAACCGACTATTGCATTGGTTTCAGTACCTGTGTAACCCGTACAATCATGATGACAAACAGCCTCCGCACATCTGCAGGATCACATGAACGCCTGATGGTTATGGAAGTCTTCGGACGTTATGCCGGATTTACCGCCATGTTGCCAACGATGGCCGGGGCTGCAAATCGCTGTGTGATCCCGGAACATAAATTCGACATTGAATTGCTGACAAAGTTGCTGGTGGAAGACAGGAACCAAAATCCAAGCAAATATTCTGTGGTGCTCGTTTCTGAAGGGGCCATGTTCAAGGGTAGCGAAATGATTTTCCAGAATGCTGAAAAAGATGCATACGGACACTCGAAGCTGGGTGGTATTGGTGATCTCGTTTCATCAGAATTGAAGAGTCGTTCTGCCCAATTCAACAAAGGAAAAACCATCAATATCATCAACCAGAAATTGGGGTACATGGTGCGTGGTGGTGACCCGGATGCGGTGGACTCTATTGTCCCCATGGCCTATGGAAATCTCGCCCTCGATCTTATCCTGAAAGGGATCCATGGGCGATTGGTCGTTCTGAAAAATGGACGATATGATAATGTTCCGCTGGATGTGGTGATCAGTCACAAAAAAATAGTGATCGTTAAAGAGAATTACAATACAGAACGCTTGCGGCCATTTTATCATAGCTTTGAGATGAAACCATTCTTCCTGATGGCCAGTGAAGGATAACAACAAACCGATGATCATGAATCGTTCCCTTACCCCTTTTTACAAATTTCTTGTGAACAGTTCCATGCCACTCCTGGTGTTTTTTTTCATTGTGGTCCATGCCTGTAACCGTGATTCAACAGCGGATTCCGGTGGAACGGAAACCTACACACGATTTTCCGACACGGTCATCCTTGAAGCAGAAAATCATATGGGGTTGCAGTTTGACCAGCAGGAGAGGGATCAGATAGCAGGCGGCCTTGCATATTATGCGCAATTATACAGTGCACTTCGCTCCTTTCCTCTGGATAACAGCATTCCTCCGGCGATCCAGTTCAATCCTATTCCAATCGGAGCCACTTTCCCTCAACACCAGGAACCGATTGAATGGGGCTTACCGGAAGATGTTTCTTTGCCGGAAAACAGAAATGATCTTGCTTTTTATCGTGTGGCGGAACTGGCACAGCTGGTAAAAAACCAAAGAATCACATCCCTTGAATTGACCCGGTTTTTCTTAGATCGTCTGAAACGTTACGGGGATACCCTTCATTGTGTTATCACCCTGACAGAAGATTTAGCCCTTGCGCAAGCGACACGTGCAGATGCGGAGATTGCTCAGGGTAAATACAGGGGTCCTCTTCATGGTATTCCCTATGGTGTGAAGGACCTGCTTGCCGTGGAGGGATATAAAACGACCTGGGGTGCAACACCCTTTCAGGATCAAGTCATTCATGAAACGGCAACAGTTGTAAAGAAACTGGAAGAAGCAGGTGCCGTGCTGGTCGCTAAATTATCCATGGGGGCTTTGGCCATGGGAGATGTCTGGTATGCCGATACTACCCGAAATCCGTGGGATCTCCAGCAGGGCTCCAGCGGTTCTTCTGCCGGTTCAGCCTCAGCAACTGCTGCCGGTTTGGTCCCCTTTTCCATAGGAACGGAAACTCTTGGTTCCATCGTTTCTCCATCAACACGCTGTGGAACCTCGGGCCTCAGACCAACGTATGGCCGGGTAAGCAGAACCGGAGCTATGGCATTGAGCTGGACCATGGATAAGATTGGACCGATCTGCAGAAATGCTGCTGACTGTGCCCTGGTATTCCAGGCCATAATCGGCCCGGACGGTATCGATCAGACCCTGGTTGATCTGCCATTCAATTACAAATCCACTCCCAATTTTGAAGAGCTGAAAATCGGCTATTTTAAAGAAGCGTTCGATGCAGATTACTCAACAAAAAAGAACGATAAAAAAACCCTTGCAGTACTGAGAAAGATGGGAGCCCGGCTCACTCCCGTCTCCTTCCCCGATACGCTGCCTGTCTCCTCCATGCAAATCATTCTGAATGCGGAGGCTGCTGCAGCATTTGATGAGCTTACCCGGTCCAACCGGGATACGCTGCTTGTTCGTCAAAACCGTGGAGCCTGGCCCAACCTGTTCCGGCAGGCACGATTTATCCCTGCCGTTGAATACATTCAGGCAAACCGGATTCGTTATCTGCTCATCCAGGAGATGCAGGAACTGATGTCACAATACGACCTCATCGTTACACCCAGCTATGGCGGAAACCAGCTTCTTATAACCAATCTCACCGGTCATCCGGTTGTCGTGGTTCCCAATGGATTTAACCAGCGAGGAACCCCAACCAGCATTTCGTTTATCGGCAATCTTTTTGATGAGGCGACCATTCTGGCGGTTGCAGCGCTGTATCAGCAGGAAACCGAGTTTGACGACCTTCACCCCCGTTTATTTACCACAGCAGCACTGCCTGCAAAGTGAAACCAAACGATCCGTAAAACAGTAAATGATTAACCTATGCGAGCAGTTATACAACGGGTAACCCAGGCTTCGGTCAGTATTGAAGGAGATATTAAATCGGAAATTGGTCCCGGTTTGTTGATCCTGCTTGGTATTGAAATTGAAGATAATATGGAAGATGTAGCCTGGTTGTGCCGGAAGATTGCCCAGCTTCGAATTTTTGACGATGAGCAGGGGATCATGAATGTATCCATTACGGAAGTCGATGGAGAAGCACTGGCAGTGAGTCAGTTTACACTGCATGCCAGGACTAAAAAAGGAAATCGTCCCTCCTACATCAGGGCTGCAAAACCGGAATTGGCCATTCCGCTATACGAATCGTTTGTAAAACAACTGGGTTTGATGTTGGGAAAAACGGTAAAGACCGGGGAGTTTGGAGCATACATGCAGATCAACCTCATCAATGATGGTCCGGTAACGATATGGATTGATACGAAAAACAGAGAATAGTTCATGTTACCCGACCTGCCATCCGTGTAAAAAAGCAATATGATTCACCAAGATTTTCCCGACAGATCGATTAAACGAACCGCTTTATCCATTGCCATTATTGCATCGTTCATGACCCCGTTTATGGGTTCGGCAATTAACGTGGCATTACCCACGATTGGTGAAGAGTTTCACGCCAATGCTGTTCAACTTTCCTGGGTGGCCACTTCCTATATCCTTTCTGCAGCGATTTTCCTTGTTCCCCTGGGGAAGCTGGCCGATATCGTGGGTAGAAAAAAGATCTATACCATCGGCCTATCCCTGTTCATCACCAGCTCCATTCTGTGTGCTCTCTCAGCCACCATTCATCAACTGATCGCCTTCCGGGTATTACAGGGCCTTGGGAGCTCCATGATCTTCAGCACCAGCACGGCGATTATCACGTCTGTTTATCCTCCCGGAGAACGTGGCAGGCCCTTGGGAATCAACGTTTCAGCAGTCTATATCGGATTATCGTTCGGGCCGTTTGCCGGAGGATTACTGACCCAACATCTTGGCTGGCAAAGCATTTTTCTTGTTCTTGTACCGATCGGACTATCTGCCATTGTCCTGATTTTGATCATGCTCAAACAGGAGTGGGCTGATGCAGACAAAGAACGATTCGACTGGCGGGGCAGCATCTTGTATGGAGCGGCCCTTTTTCTGTTGATGTATGGATTTACACTACTCCCGAAATGGCTGGGCTGGCTATTTATTATTTCCGGTCTGGTGGTGTTCATCGGATTCTTCCGGGTCGAAAAGCGGTCGGCATATCCAGTTCTGGAAATCAATTTATTCCGGTATAATCGGATTTTTGCATTCTCAAATCTGGCTGCATTAATAAACTATGCAGCGACCTTTGCTACCGGTTTTTTATTGAGCCTATACCTGCAATATATCAAAGATCTCCCGCCTCAGGGGGCAGGATTGGTACTTGTCTCCCAGCCAATTATTATGGCAATACTTTCCCCGTTCTCGGGGAAGCTTTCCGATAAAATTGAATCCAGGATCGTTGCTTCCATTGGTATGGGACTATCCATGGTGGGGCTATTCCTGTTGGTCTTTCTCACCGCTGACACCACCACACTGGTAATCATTATCAATCTCATGATCCTTGGGACAGGTTTTGCGCTTTTCTCCTCACCCAATGTAAATGCAATCATGAATTCTGTGGAAAAAAAATTCCTGGGTGTTGCATCCGGCACCCAGGCAACCATGCGGGCTGTCGGGCAGATGTTTAGTATGGGCATTGCCATGATGCTGTTCTCCCTGTTTATTGGCCGGGCTGAAATCAATCCATCCAACTATACAGAATTTTTATCGAGTGTGAAAATGGCATTTCTAATCTTTTCAATTCTCTGTTTTGGTGGTATCTTTGCCTCCATAGCAAGAGGGAAAACACCTCCGGATGAAGATACAGGAAAGAGATAATTCCAATGTCGATCGCTATGTTTACCGGCAGAAATTACAATAAAGATACACCAACCAGCATACGCCCATACAATGGATAAAAAAGAGGAAAAATACAGGAAAAAAATTTCGGATCAATCGGTCAAACAAATTGTGGATTCTGCCATTTCATCCACCGGACCGTATAATCATCCCAGCGGATTAAAGACCATTTTCAGTTTACTGGATCTGACCACGTTAAATACGACCGATACGGAGAATACAATCCGGTCCCTCTGTGAAAAAGTGAACCATTTCCCCGGTCGTTTCCCGGATATACCCCATATCGCCGCAATCTGTGTCTATCCGTCACTGGTCTCCCTTGTCCGGGATGTTCTTGCTGTTCCAGGCGTAAAAATTGCTTCCGTGGCCGGAGGGTTTCCCTCCTCCCAGACCTTTCTAAAGATAAAATTAGCCGAGATTGAAATGGCGATTGAAAGCGGAGCGGAGGAGATCGATGTTGTTCTCTCTGTGGGGAAATTCCTGGAATCAAATATTTCAGTTGTAGAAAAAGAATTAAAAGAGATGAAGCGGATCGTGAAGCAACTCCCCCTGAAAGTCATCCTTGAAACAGGTGCACTATCGTCCCATGCGAACATCTATATGGCCAGTATGGTTGCCATGGAATCGGGTGCGGATTTCATCAAGACGTCCACCGGAAAATTTCAGCCTGCTGCAACAACTGAGGCAGTGGCTGTGATGTGTAGAGCGATCGGTGATTACTATTCCGCAACAGGGAAAAGGGTAGGCATTAAACCCGCCGGTGGCATTTCTGCTTCTTCAGAGGCTCTTCCTTTTCTGGCTATCGTTGCGAACATGCTGGGAAATGAATGGATAACACCATCCCTTTTTCGTTTCGGGGCAAGCCGGCTGGCAAATCATTTGTTATCAGACATTGAATCATTCAGGACGGGCAAGAAAACAGAGATCTCGTTTTTTTAATCCCAAATGGCATACAAGAGCGTGAAGGAATATTCTCAGCGAATTGATATATCTTTGCGCATATTTTATCTGAGAAATCGCTGCCGGTGAACGACCAGAAACAGCACCAACCCAATCCAGATCCGACATGGCAAAGAAGCCTGCAGGATACCATTCCACCCGGTGTATCCCAGGACAGCACCACCATGAACCCGGATCAGGATTCTACCCAAAATGCGATCGATTCATCCTCAATCCGGCAATTCTCACCGGAGGATATTCAATCCCTTTTCAAACGGAGCAACCGTCATCAGGACACCCTCGATTCTATTTCCCGACAACAGCGCGCACCTTCTTTTCGTATCCTTCAGGAGGTTGAGCCAGAAGAGATGGTTTTGCTTGATTCAAACCATGTCATATTATCCGTGGATTCCCTCTCCCATTTGCCCCTGCCTGAACTTGCGTTGAACCTGCCCCGTTATTCCTATCGGGATGAGGAAGAAAGTGAACCGGTATTTATCGAGGATCAAAGGGAAATAAGGGATACAGAAACAACACGAGAAAGAACGGTATGGTTACAAAAGGAAGCTGAAAAGGGATTTGCTGAAAAAGAAAAAATGGTTCTTTCCCAAGATTGGTTTCTCGGGGTTTTCCTTATCTCATTTCTCGTGCTTGCCTGGATCCGTCTGTTTTATAATAAATTTCTTTCCCCCACATTCGTGGCATTAATTAACCAGCATGTTTCCTATAATCTTTTCCGTGACCGAAGCAGCGTTTCATCCCGTGTTGCACTGGGTTTGAACATAATTTTTTACCTGAATGCAGGGCTCTATCTCTATCTTGCGGGTACCTATCTGGATTTCGGCATCGGCCGGTTGGAGGGTTTCACGGCATATGTTGTTCTGACCTCTCTCATCATTGCACTCTACGCAATAAAATCGATCCTCTTATACCTTGTCGGAGCCATTTCACTAACCCAAAAAACATTTGCCGAATACACCCACACGATTTTTCTTTTCAATCGGAACCTCGGTCTCGCTCTGTTCCCGGTTGCTCTTGGTATGGTGTATATATCCGATGCCGTATTGCCCTTCTTTCTTTATGCCGGAATGGTCCTGGTTTTTTTAACTTATATCCTCCAGTTATTTCGGGGTTTTCAAATTTTTATCAGAGAAGGAGTTTCAATATTATATTGGTTTTTATACCTTTGTGCCCTGGAATTTTTGCCAATACTTCTATTTTTCAAGATATCTGCATTATTGGTATAGTATTGTAAGTTTTTGATATAGAGATAGTAAAATTAAAATTTTGCGTTTTGAAAATCAAAAAGATACTTGTTTCTCAACCTGAACCAGAGAATGAAAAATCCCCCTACTTCGATTTAGCCAGGCAGAACAACCTGAAAATTGATTTCAGGCCATTTATTCATGTTGAGGGGGTTTCGGTAAAGGATTTTAGGCAAACACGCACTGATATTCTAAGTCATTCTGCTGTTATTTTCACCAGCAAAAAGGCAATAGACCATTTCTTCCGGATCAGTGAAGAGATGCGTTTAACCATACCCGATTCAATGAAATACTTCTGTGTTTCAGAATCGATTGCATTCTACCTCCAAAAATACATTGTCTACCGAAAGAGAAAAATTTTTTACGGACACAATAATTTTACCGGATTAATCGACCTGATTCTTAAGCATAAGGATGAAAAGTTCTTTGTTCCGCTCTCGGATCAGCACAAGCCGGAAATTCCTGATTTGTTAACCAAGCATAAGATCCTGTTTTCCATTGCCATTTTGTATAAAACGGTTTGCAGTGATCTTTCCGATCTTTCCAATGTCAATTATGATGTCCTGGTCTTTTTCAGTCCCTCCGGGATAAAATCCCTGCTGCAAAACTTTCCTGAGTTTAAGCAGAACAACACAAAAATTGCAGCGTTTGGGCCAACCACAACGAAAGCTGTTTGCGATGCCGGATTACGGCTTGATATAGAAGCACCCAACCCTGAAGCTCCCAGTATGACCATGGCCCTGGAACAGTATATTAAAGAGCATAACAAAAATTGTAAATAATTCACTTCACCCTGTTTTATCGTACCGGTTGAAATGTTCTGATAGATGAAAAAGTTCACCTTCAAAAAGGCAGAGCGTTTAACCAGTCAGAGAAAGATTGACCAACTGCTGGAATCAGGAAAATCTTATACAACCTTTCCCTTCCGGGTCTATTGGTTGTCTGAATCAGAAAAGAATCAATCGCCGGTTCAGGTTGCCTTCTCCGTATCCAAAAAACGGTTTAAAAAGGCGGTCGTTCGTAACCAGATCAAGCGAAGGATCAGAGAAGCCTACCGTCAGCACAAGGAGTTGTTGGAACCCCTTGCTGATAAAGAAAGAAAGCTTTCAGTTCTGCTTGTTTACATCTCAGATGAGGTGCTTTCCTATTCCATGATTGAGAAAAAAATAGTCATTGCCTTGCAGCAGCTAATCTCTCACCATGAGAAATCCGCTTAGCCTCATGCTGATTGGTCTGGTAAAAGTTTACCAGTACCTGATATCGCCGTTATTCCCGGCTACCTGCCGGTTTACACCAACCTGTTCCAATTACTGCATTGAGGCTATCGGGAAACACGGTCCCTTCAAGGGAGGATGGCTCTGCCTGAAACGGATCCTGCGGTGTCACCCCTGGGGTGGACATGGAAGCGATCCCGTACCCTGATCGTTTTTTCCTTTTTTGGAACACAATCAGTAGTCGTTATCACGGCGGATTGTTTATCTTTGCGTTTCCAAATAATTATCGGATGATTGCAGAAAAATGTATGCATATGAAAACTGTTGAATTCTTAAAAAAACGAAGAATAACCCTCACGGCGGGTGTGTTGATCTTCATTTCGCTGTTCATTCTTGCCTTTTCAGAAAGTACTGATTTTAAACTGGTAAAAAATATTGAAATATATACCTCTCTGTTCCGGGAACTTAATTTATATTATGTCGATGAAACGGATCCGGAAAAATTGATCACAACCAGCATTGATGAGATGTTGAAGACCCTGGATCCCTATACGGTGTATATTCCGGAATCAGAACTGGAAGATTTGCAATTACTGACAACCGGTGAATATGGCGGTATAGGTTCTCTGATCAGAAGCAGTGGGGAGTATGCAGTCATTTCCGAAGTGTATCAAAACTTCCCAGCCGACCGAGCCAATCTAAAAGCAGGGGATCTGATCATTGCGGTGGACGGGAAATCAACCCGCGGGCTTGATGTTTCCAAAATCAGTGATCTGCTAAAAGGCCTTCCCGGAACCCAACTGGAGATTACGGTTCAAAGCCCCGGAATGGATCAACCCATCGTAAAAACACTGGTTCGTAAAAAGATCCAGATAAAAAGTGTTCCCTATTATGGTATGCTGGATGAGGATATCGGATATATCCGTCTTAGCAACTTTACCATGGGTGCTGGCACAGAGGTAAAAAATGCATTGCTTTCCCTGAAAAACAACCACGATTTGAACGGTCTGGTTCTTGATTTAAGGGGGAATCCGGGAGGATTACTGCTGGAAGCCGTTACTGTCGCAAATCTGTTTATCCCAGAAGGAAATGAAATTGTCAGCACCCGCGGCAAAGTAACGGAATTTGATCACCGTTACTACACCACAGAAACAGCTATCGATACCGTTATTCCTATCGCCGTTCTGGTGAATCGGAGTTCGGCTTCTTCGTCTGAAATTGTGGCAGGAGCTATACAGGACCTCGACCGTGGAATTATTGTCGGAGAGAAAACCTTCGGTAAAGGACTGGTGCAAACCACAAGACCCTTAAGTTACAACAGCCAGCTGAAAGTTACTACAGCAAAATATTATATTCCCAGCGGAAGATGCATTCAGGCGCTCGACTATTCCAACCGGAATGAAGATGGCAGTGTGGGCAACATCCCCGACTCCATGATTACGGAATACAAAACGAAACATGGAAGACCGGTATACGATGGCGGAGGTGTTGTGCCCGATATTCAAATCAAACCGGAAACAGTAAGTCAAATAACCGTTGAACTCTATTCCCGTTTTCTGATGTTCGATTTCGCAACACGCTTTGCTATTCAACACGACTCCATAGCACCTCCCGATCACTTTTCCATTTCTGATGACCAGTATGCAGATTTTATCCGGTTTATCGACAGCAGGGAATTTGACTACAACACCCAAACTGAAAATACCCTGAAAAGGCTTGAAGAAATGGCGAAAAAAGAGAAATATTTCGATCAGTCAAGAGAGGAATTTCGCCTGTTACAGGAAAAACTAACCCACGATAAATACAAAGACCTTGAAACATTCCGGGATGAGATCGTGGAACTGCTGAAAGAAGAGATCGTCGGTCGTTATTACTACCAGGGTGGCAAGATTCATGCTTCTCTCTCACAGGACGAGCAACTCGTTCGTGCCTCGGAGGTGCTAACGGACCGGGATTACTATAATTCGATATTGCGGGTCACTTCTTCCCGGATCGTTGCTGAAGCACAATAGATCCTTTCCCAGTCTATCCTCCGACAAAGGGAGGTACCATGGCTACTTCATCTCCGTCGTTCAGGGATTTGTTTCCTGCAATCAATTCATTGTTCACAAACAGCCGGTAAACATACCCCTGCAACTCCGGATGCTTTTCGATCAATTGCCTTTTCAGGTCCTCCACATTTTTTACATCCTGCATATCAAGCCTGTTGCTGGCAACAATATCAGTCAATACTCCAAAAAACAGCACCGTGATTTTCATGATGAAACGTTTGGGAAATGATACAACTTATCTGCATCACTTTCGTGGTTTAAGGGTTTCAATTTGATAGAGAACCCATGCCATTTTCCCGCCGTAAAAGCCATATTCTGCGTTTTCTTGAACGATCTGCCGTCTCCGGGGGTTAGTCTGCCCCCATCGTTATCGTGCCTCATATACCTTTAAAATGGCTTTGAGGATTAATGTGCCTCCAACCAGTTTTCTCCCGTTCCCCAATCCGCCGTGAGGGGTACTTTCAGTTCCACTGCATTTTCCATGTTGCTCAAAACAATCTTCTTAATTTTCTCCAATTCAGGACGATACACATCAAAGATCAATTCATCATGAACCTGAAGAATCATTTTTGACTGGAGTTTATTTTGTTTTATTTGCTGATGAATCCGTATCATGGCCAGCTTGATGATATCTGCAGCAGAGCCCTGGATTGGGGCATTAATGGCATTTCTTTCGGCCATCCCCCGTACCACCGAATTCCTGGATTGAATATCCGGCAAATACCTTCTCCGTCCCATAATGGTTTTGACATAACCGGTTTCCCTTGCCTGCACAATGCTATGGATCATATAGCTTTTTACATCGGGATAGTTATTAAAATATTCCTGGATTAACTCATTGGCCTCTTTTCGGGAAATATTCAATCGTTGTGACAATCCGAAAGAGGAGATACCGTATATAATGCCAAAATTTGCTGTTTTGGCCTGATTTCTCATCTTCTGACTTACCTGTTCGATGGGAACACCATGGATTTTTGCTGCTGTTGCTCTGTGAATATCTTCATTTGACACAAACGCCTCAATCATATTCTTATCTCCGCTCATGTGAGCCATGAGTCGTAACTCGATCTGAGAATAATCGGCTGAAAACAATAGATGGTCTTTGTCCGAAGGGATGAATGCCTTCCTGATCTCGCGTCCTCTCTCTTCCCTGATAGGAATATTCTGAAGATTTGGATTATTGGAACTTAGTCGTCCGGTTGCAGCAACAGCCTGGTTGAATGAGGTGTGAATTTTTCCTGTCTTCGCATGCACTAATCCGGGCAGCACCTCCACGTAGGTCGATAATAGTTTCTTCATAGACCGGTATTCCAGCACTTTAGGTACGATCGGGTGTTTATCGTTCAATCGCGAAAGGATATTCTCGCTGGTTGAGTATTGCTTTGTTTTCGTTTTTTTCGGGTTTTCCGTTATTTTCAGCCGCTCAAATAATATTTCTCCAAGTTGTTTCGGTGAGGCAATATTGAATTCAACGCCTGCCAGTTTATAAATCTCCTTCTTCAGGGATGCGATTTCATTTCGCAACAGTATGGCATACTGGGCTAAAACTTCTTTATCCAGACGGACGCCGTTTCTTTCCATAGCAGCCAGAACATAAACCAGCGGCATTTCAACGTCCTCTGCCAGTTCCTGGAGATCATGGTCTGCTAACTCCTGTGAGAAGATTTTCTTGAGTTGCCAGGTAATATCTGCATCCTCGCCAGCGTATTCAGCAACCGTTTCAACCGGCACCGATCTCATACTAACCTGTGTTTTTTCTTTGGAGCCGATTAATTGTTCAATTTCCACGGGCGTGTACTTGAGATAGGATTCAGACAGATAGCTCAGTTTGTGTCGTTGTTCCGGTTGGATCAGATAATGAGCCAACATGGTATCAAACAGTTCGCCCTTCACATTGATCCCATAATTTTTCAGGATTTGAATATCGTATTTTACATTTTGTCCAATTTTTCTAATCCCGGGATTTTCAAATAGTGGTTTCAATTTTTCGAGAAAACGGGTTGCCTGCCCTTCATCGGCCGGTATCGGGATATAGCTTGCCTCATGCTCTTTTGCGGAGAAAGCAATGCCTACCAACTCAGCATTCAGGATATCCAGTCCGGTTGTTTCGGTGTCAAAACAAAACTCCTTCTTCCTGCTTATCTCGTGCACAACCTCTTCCACCAGCTTAATGGTATTCGCAATGGCATAGCGATGAGAGACGCTGGTAAGGTTATTATCAGAAGAACCGGATGCGGCCACCATTTTCTCTCCCCCCTCAAATAAAGAGGGTTGAAACGGTTTCTTCACTGTCTCCTCTCTGCTGTCCTCATCCAGTATTCTCCTGGCGATCGTTTTAAACTCCAGGATATCGAACAACTCCTTTAACCGTTTTTTGTCAGGCTCCTGTGTCCGAAATTTTGTTTCGTCAAAATCAACCGGAACATCCAGAGAAATCGTAGCAAGTTGTTTTGAGAGCTCTATTTGTTCCTTGTTATTCTCAATGTTCTCCTTGAGTTTTCCTTGCAACTTGTCTGTTTTTTTCAACAGTTCAGCCAGGGAACCGAATTCATGAATCAATTTCTGAGATGTCTTTTCTCCAACACCGGGAGCTCCCGGGATATTGTCAGCCGAGTCACCCCAGAGCGCCAGTATATCAATGACCTGTTCCGGATCTTCCACGTGGAATTTTTCCCTGACCTGTTGAGGTCCCCAGACCTCTGCATCCCCTCCTCCTTTTCTTGGCTTATACATGACAGTGCGGTCTGTAACCAGTTGTGCAAAATCTTTGTCCGGTGTAACCATAAACGTGGAATAGCCCCTTTTTTCCGCTTTTTTTGCAAGCGTTCCAATGACATCATCCGCTTCAAAACCGGGTGTTTCAATGACCGGTATCCGGAATCCTTCTATCAACTCCTTGATCAGCGGGACCGATTTCTTAATATCTTCCGGTGTGGCTTCACGATTCGCCTTGTACTCCTTGTACAGTTTGTGTCTGAAATTGGGGTAGGGAGGGTCAAACACAACCGCAATGTGTGATGGTTTTTCCTTCTGCAACAGTTCATCCAGTGTGTTGACAAATCCCAGAATGGCTGAGGTATTCAGCCCCCTGGAGTTGTATCTCGGATTTTTAATGAATGCATAATAGGCCCTGAAGATCAACGCATATGCATCCAATAAAAATAACCGCTTCTGATTTTCTTCTTCTGTTTTCTTCATGCTTCCAGAGAGTCTCTAGCCCTTTGCGCTGGTGTTAGATTTATTCGTTATCCTCGGCATACCATTCTGCAAAAGAGGTGGCTGTTTCGTCTAACCGAATGCGATAGAGCACAATGTGTTTCGTGAGTCTTTTTTTCAGTCTCCCTGCGAAATGCAGTACCAGGTTCTCACAGGTGGGTTGACAATCCATAACATCATATTTCTCAAACATCTGTTCGATGTTTTTGAGCATGTGGTGCGGAGCATCACGGCAAATCACCACGGAATGATCGAACCGATTAATGATCTCCTCCTCGACAATCTTCTTCAGATCACCAAAGTCTATGACCATGCCGTTTTTCCTGTTCTTCCGATCATCAATGGGTGTCCCGGTTACGGTTACATACAACTTATAGGAATGTCCATGAACATTTTTACAGGGTCCATCATAATTCCATAAAGCATGGGCCATTTCAAATGTAAATTGTTTGGTAACGCGTATTTTTGCCATGATTTTATGTGTTGGATGCCACGATCTTCAGCACACCCAATTCCTCCCTTCAGGAACAAAGATAACATCAAATTGTCAATATTGACAGTCCCGTACCAGTAAGCCGGGGTTATAACAGAAAAAACCACGTCTATTGCGGTTGTGATCCGTTCCTTTGCATTAACGGGTGCTGTCCGGTAAGGGAAGCAACGGTGCTGCCGATCAATGATCACAACATTCGCTGACACACTCAACAATCTGTCTTAAAGTATTGTGCTTCAGAAAGTAATAGGTGTTTTTACCATCCCGCTTGGATGAGAGCACACCCTTATCTTTTAAGATACCCAGGTGATGTGAGGTAGTGGATTGTTCAATGTTCAGCAACTCATGGATTTCCGTCACCGTAAACTTCTTTCCCTCATCCAAGAAGTTTAAAATGGCCAATCTCATTGGATGAGCAATGGCTTTAAGCATTGTGGCTGCTTTTTCCAATTGCTCCGGAGTAAGGTTAATAATTTCCATCAATTATATTTTACAGGATAACATACAAATATATAAATATATACTTTTAAAAAAGCAGATAATTATCATATTTAGATATATTCTTGAATGGGTATTAATTATTATCTTTGCTTCCCTTGTTACTATTTTCATGTCACCCATCACATCCATTCATGCGCCCATTCATGAGGAGATGAAAAAGTTCAATGCTTTTTTTAATTCCTCCATGAAAAGTGCTGTCCCTCTGCTGAACATAATAACCAATTATATCCTCCGCAGAAAAGGAAAGCAAATGCGGCCCATGTTTGTTTTTCTTTCCGCCAAACTTCATGGAGAGATTGGTGATTCCAGTTACACGGCAGCAACCATGATTGAACTGCTTCATACGGCCACCCTGATTCATGATGACGTGGTGGATGACTCCCTCGAAAGAAGGGGATTTTTTTCCATTAATGCACTCTGGAAATCAAAAATAGCGGTATTGATCGGTGATTATCTGCTGTCCAGAGGACTGCTGTTGGCCGTTGAAAAGAAGGAATTTGAGTTATTAGAGATTGTTTCCGGAGCTGTTCGTGAAATGAGCGAAGGGGAGTTACTGCAAATCCAGAAATCCCGGAAACTGAACATCACAGAAAGTGAATATTTTGATATCATCCGCAAGAAGACAGCTACCCTGATCGCTGCCTGCTCTGCCTGTGGATCTAAAAGCGTTGGAGCGAATAGCGAGGTAGTGGATAAAATGAAAGATTTTGGTGAGAATGTTGGTATTGCCTTTCAAATCAAGGATGATCTGTTCGATTACCAAAAAACCGGTATATTGGGTAAGCCAACCGGCAACGATATTAAAGAGAAGAAAATCACCCTTCCCCTGATTCATTCCCTTGAAAACTCCGAATCTTCCGAAAAGAGAAAAATTTTAAACCTTATCAGGCGACACAATCGGAATTCATTGAAAGTGAAAGAGATCATTCAATTTGTTCAAGCCAATGGCGGGATTGAATATTCGGTACAAAAAATGAATGAATACCGCGATCGAGCCCTGGATATTCTCCGCCAGTTTCCGGATAACCAGGCAAAAGAAGCCCTGACTGAACTGGTTAATTATACCACCAGCAGGGAGCGGTAAGTAGTGTATGTCTATTATTCCTCCCGGGTTGATCCATGAAAGAAATCATAGAGCATTCTTGCCCGGGAAACCCCAATGCTTTCCTCAAGCTGTGCCCTTTCTGCTTTCCTGATTCCCTCTATCGATTTGAATTCCAGCATCAGTTTCTGTACGGTTTGCGGTCCGATACCTTTGATATCATCCATGATCGATTTTACCTGTTCTCTCGACCGCTTATTCCGGTGAAACGATATCCCAAACCGGTGTGCTTCATTCCTCACATACTGCAGCAATTTCAGGCTTTCAGAACTCTTTTTAAGATACAGCGGAACAGGGTCTCCCGGAAAATATATCTCTTCCAATCGCTTTGCTATCCCGATGATGGGGATGGTCCCCTTTAAGCCAAGGATTGCAAGGCTTTTCAACGCAGCATGAAGCTGCCCCTTTCCTCCGTCAATAACAATTAGCTGAGGCAGTTCCTGCCGTTCGTCCAGCAATCGCCTGTATCTTCTCAGGACAACTTCGCTAATGGATGCGTAATCATTTGCACCTGCTACCGTTTTAATGTGGTAGTGTCGGTACTCCTTTTTGGATGGACGGGCATTATTAAAGACAACACAGGAAGCGACAGCGCTTCTCCCCTGAATGTTGGAAACATCAAAGCATTCAATCCGTACTGGTAATTTCTTAAGTCTCAGATCCTGCGCCATATTATGCAACAGACTCACACGGCTTGATGGGACCGTTTGTTCCATTTTTTTCCTGCTTTTTTGCAGCCGGTAATGGGTTACATTCCGTTCCGAAAGCCTGAGTAGCTTCTGCTTCTCCCCTTTCCGTGGAACGGTTAACCGGCATCCCTCCAATTCAAACGGCAGTTTGAACGGGACAATGATTTGTTTTGCCGAACTAAACATTCTCTGCCGCATTTCCGTAATTGCGAACAGCAACAAATCCTCTTTTGTCTCTTCTAATTTTCTTTTCATTTCAGCCGTATGTGCCTGAATTACAGCCCCATGAGAAATTTTCAAATAATTAACATACGCCTGCTCCTCATCCTCAGTATAGGAAAAAACATCCAGGTTATGCAGCGACGGGTTCACGATGGTTGATTTGCTTTGAAAGCGTTCCAGAATTTTAATCTTTTCCTTAATTTTATTTGCTTTTTCGTATTGATAATCAGAGGCATACCGATTCATTAGACGGGTTAAATGAGAAAAAACGCTGTTGATGTTCCCTTTCAGAATGGATTCTATTTGCTGTACCCTATCATCATAGTCACTGCTTTCCTGCAATCCGACACAGGGGCCCAGGCAATTTCCCATATGATATTCCAGGCAAACCTTAAATTTATTCTTTCTAATGCTTTCAGGATCCAGCCTGTAATTGCAGTTCCGCAGGGGATAGAGTTGTTTGATCATATCAAGCAGTGTTCTTACAACAACCATAGAGGTATAGGGCCCAAAATATTTTGACCCATCGTTCACTTTTTTTCTGGTATGGAATACACGAGGAAAGTGTTCCTTTTTTATGCAGATCCAGGGGAAGCTTTTATCATCTTTTAGCAATATATTATAGCGTGGCTGGTGTTTTTTTATAAGGTTATTCTCCAGCAAAAGGGCATCGGATTCGCTATCTACAATGACGTGTGCAATCTCCCTGACATGCCTCATCATGATGGCGGTCTTTCCAACAAGGCTTTTCGAAAAATAGGAAAGCACTCTTTTCTTCAGGTTTTTCGCTTTGCCTATATAAATCACATCGCCCTGTTTATCCATGAACTGGTACACTCCCGGTTTTTCCGGTAGCCCATCCACTCTGGATTTCAATTCTTCGTTGTGTTGATTATGATTTGCCAAAACCGAATGAATTTAGCCGGGCAGGCTGTTCCTTGTTCAGTTCACGGTTGCTTGCCCGGTTTTCTCACTGCTTGATTCATGTTCAAACAGGGCAACCGGTTTGAATGTTCTGACATCGAACAGGCCCCGGTCTCCAATCTTAAGCTCCGGAATAACCAATAACGCCATGAAGGAAAGGGTCATGAAAGGAGCCTTCAGGGTAGATCCCATTCCTTTTACCAACTGATTGAGTTGCCAATACTTTTCAGCAACCATTTGCCCGTTTTCATTGGTCATAATCCCACCAACCGGTAATTCCAGCCATTCTGCCCGGTCCCCTCTTATGACCGCGATTCCGCCTTTCTTTTCAATGATAAGATTCAATGCGCGAGCTAGTTCTGCATCAGAAACCCCTACTCCAATAACGTTGTGGCTGTCGTGTGCTATGCTACTTGCGATTGCTCCGGTGGATAAACCCATGCCACGAATGAAGCCAATGGCCGGTTTTGCTTTTCTATACCGGTTCTGTACACCAATCTTTAACAAATCAATCTCCGGGTCCGTTACGACCCACCCGTTTTTCACTGTGGGTATTATGCTTTCTTTCCCTGTGATCAGCTCGCCATCCTTCGCCACAATGACCTTCATTTTTCCTTTCCCTGCAGGTACTGCAAGATCCTTCTCTTTAATAAAATTTTGAATGAAACGATTCGGGGTTGAACGGGTTTGATGTGAAAAAAACACTTTCCCGTTTTCATACACCACCCGACCATCCACAACGGTCTGCATCACGTGAAAATCAGACAGGTCCTTCACTACGATGAAGTCGGCCGGATCGTTTCTCTGCAGTAATCCAACCGGCAATTTATAGTGATTTTTAGGATTGATTGTGGCAGCTCTCAGCAGGTTAAACAGGCCTGCACCGCTTCGGACACCTTTCTTCAACAACCGGTTTATGTGTCCGTTTGTAAGGTCATCCGGATGGATGTCGTCGGTACACAACATGATATCATCAGGAAATTCATCAACCAGTGCCACCAGGCGATCCATATCCTTTGCAGCGCTTCCTTCCCGAATCAGAATCTTCATTCCTTTTTCCAGTTTTTCCCTGGCTTCTTTCTCATTGGTACATTCGTGGTCTGTTGTTATCCCGGCTGCTATATATTTATTCAAATCATCTCCGGTTAATCCCGGGGCATGACCATCAATTTTCTTGTTTGCTTTTTTTGCCAACGCTATTTTTTCCATGATTTCCTTATCCTTCTGTATCACACCCGTAAAATTCATCATTTCTGAAAGATAGTGGATCTCTTCTTTTTTCATTAACCGCTCAATCTCTTTTGTTCCTATCTTGTTTCCGTTTGTTTCAAACGGTGTTGCCGGTACACATGACGGTGCACCAAAACAGAATTTCAAGGGTACTTTCTTTCCCTCATCAATCATGAAATTCACCCCTTCGATCCCCAACACATTGGCAATTTCGTGCGGGTCTGATACAACAGCAACCGTGCCGTTTTTAACAGCAAGCTGCGCAAAACTTCCGGGTGTAAGCATTGAACTTTCAACGTGTACATGGGCATCCACCAGGCCGGGCAAAATGTATTGATCGGGCACCTTATCTTGCGATTTAACCCCTGAGATTCTCCCCCGGTCTACGGTTATCCTGCCAGGGAAAATTTTTTTTTGTAGTACATCCACAATAAATCCTTCAACAAAGAAACGATTTTTTGAATTCATGGATCAATTTTTAAAAAAATGTTCCACGTGGAACATTATCGTCCCATATAGAGGAGTAATACACTGATATCTGATGGAGAAACCCCGCTTATTCTTGATGCCTGTCCGATTGTTTTTGGCTTTATCCTCATTAATTTCTGTCTTGCTTCCGTAGATATCGATTCAATTTTCATATAATTGAATTCTTTTTCTATTTTTATATGTTCCAGTCTTTTTATCTTTTCAGCCATTCTTTTCTCCCGCTCAATGTACCCTGAATATTTTATTAATATCTCTGTGCTTTCCAGTATCTCTTCTTTCCTTTCTGGAATCTCTTCAATTATTCTTTTTAATGGATCCAATACCTTCGCCATTTCTTCAATCGATACCTGGGGTCTCAGTATTATATCCTTTAATTTTACTCCCTGTTTTACTTTGCTAGTCTCAAGCTCATCCAGCTTTTCATTTATCCATTCCGGTTTCACACTCATCTCCTGTATGAATTCCAATATTTTGTTTCTCCATGCATACTTCCTTCTCATAATCTCATACCGCTCTCTCTTCACAATTCCCAGGTCATATCCCAATTTCGTTAACCGGTAATCTGCATCATCCTGTCTCAATAGTATTCTATATTCAGCTCTTGATGTAAACATCCTGTAGGGTTCATCTACTCCTTTTGTTACCAGATCATCGATCAAAACTCCTATATATGCCTGGTCCCTGCCCAATACAAATTCTTTTTCTCCCCTAAATTTAAGGCTTGCATTTATTCCTGCCATTAATCCCTGTGCACCCGCTTCTTCATACCCTGTTGTTCCGTTCACCTGTCCTGCAAAGTAAAGATTCTCTACCAATTTTGTCTCCATGGTATGAAACAGTTGTGTTGGATCAAAATAGTCATATTCTATAGCATATCCCGGTCTGAATATCTTTACCTTTTCCATCCCTTTCACCTTCTTCAGTGCCTGGTATTGTATATTCCACGGCAACGATGAAGCAAATCCATTGATGTAATACTCGTTTGTATCATTTCCTTCCGGTTCAATGAATAACTGGTGCTTCTCTTTGTCGGCAAAGGTTATGATCTTATCCTCAATACTCGGGCAATATCTTGGTCCAATGCTTTTAATTGTTCCATTAAAAAGTGGAGAGTCGACCAATCCTTTTTCCAGAACACTGTGCACGTTCAAATCTGTATGGGTAATATAACAACTCTTCTGGTTTTCAATATTGAATCGTTCATGTATATATGAAAAACAATTCTTCTCTTCGTCTCCTTTTTGTTCAATTAATTTTTCGAAATTAATGGTTCTTCCATCCGCTCTAGGTGGTGTTCCTGTTTTTAATCTCCCAACCCTAAAACCGGCATCACGCAGCTGTTTTGATAATCCTGTTACTGGTGGCTCTGCAGCTCTTCCCCCTTCAATTTTTGTCTTACCAACATGCATTAAACCATTCAGGAATGTTCCGCTTGTAAGGATAACGCTTTTGCATTTAAATGGAACATTAAGGTTTGTTATTACCCCTTTCACTTTCCCGTTTTCTATTATTATTTTCTTCACCGTATCCTGCCAAAAGTCCAGATTATCAACACTTTCCAGCACTTTCCTCCATGCCAGGCTAAATTTCATCCGATCACATTGTGCTCTTGGGCTCCACATAGCCGGGCCTTTCGATTTATTCAACATCCTAAATTGAATCATTGAACGGTCTGTAACGATAGCTGAATACCCTCCCAGCGCGTCAATCTCACGAATTATCTGTCCTTTAGCAATGCCACCCATTGCTGGATTGCATGACATTTGTGCAATTTTTGTCATGTCCATTGTAATGAGCAGGACTTTTGCTCCCATATTGGCAGCTGCAGCTGCTGCTTCGCTACCTGCGTGCCCACCACCAACGACGATTACATCATATTCCATATTCCTTTACCGTATGTATGGCATACAAATATAACACTTCTCATGCACATGAAATTAATCTATCTATCTTCCTGATTATCTGATTATTAATCTGGATGTTTCGCTAAATAAAATGACTCTTTTTCTCTCATTTCTTTCTTCTCCTTTGCCGTTTTATCATTGTATCCGATAAGGTGCAGCAGGCCATGAATCATAACCCGGTGTAATTCATCCCAAAAGGTGCTATGATAGCGCCTTGCATTTTCTTTTACCGTATCGATGCTTATGTATATATCACCAGTTATCTTCACTCCTTCATGATACTGAAAAGCAATGACGTCGGTAAAATAGTTGTGTGAAAGGTAGGTTTTATTGAGTTGTAGAATGTTGTTATTATCTGTAAATATAATGTTTATGTCACCTTCTTCTTTCCTTTCTTCAGCAATTGTCTTTCTCAGCCAATTTTCTGTATCTTCTCCTCTGCTATAGGTAAAACGACATTCTTCATTATGGAAGTGTATGCTCAATGCTTCAGATATAAAATATCAATTCAACTTTAGCACCGTTTTCAAAAAAATGAACTTCATCGGACAGTTGTATCATCAGGAAAACGCCCCTTCCGTGAATATTTTCAATATTTTCAGGAGCCGTTGGATCGGGAACGTTCTCATAGTCAAATCCTTCCCCTTCATCTGCAACCAGAATGTGTATTTCCTTACTATTTACCGCAATATTTATGTCTACCTTTTTTTCAGGGTTTGATTTGTTTCCGTGAATAATTGCATTGTTTACTACCTCTATTGCAGCAACCAGCACTTTACCATATACTTCTGTGCTTAGTTTCGTCTTCGAACTAATCTCATCGATCAAATTTTCGATGATTCTAATGTTTTTTTGTTCAGAAGTAATAGTAATGTTCTTTTCCATGATCTCAACCCTTTATTATCTTTTTCGATGCGCCAAACTACTTATACTTAAATAATTTTCAAGGGTTTCATTTTCTTTCCAGATTTTAATTTCCACTTAACCACGGTACCGGATCCATTTTTTTCTTTTCCTCCCAAATCATAAAGTTAAGTACTGTTTTGTTTTTATCGTTATGATCGGTAAAGATTCTTCCTATCGTTTGTTTTGTTTTCACCATATCCCCCATCTTCACTCGTACTTCCACAAGATTTTGGTACACCGTAAAATAGTTACCATGTTGAATGATAACCGCCTGGTTTGCTCCTTGAATTCCAATAATTTTTTTCACTTCCCCTTCAAATATTGCTCTTGCCATCGCATTTTCCGGTGCTGATATGTCTATACCAAAATTTTCTATTTTCACCCCTTTTAACACCGGATGGTCGTGTATCCCAAAGTTATCGGTTATTACCCCCCTTTCCGTCGGCCATGGAAGTTTTCCTTTATTGCTTAGAAAATTATCCGCCAATAGTTTTGCTTCCGGTGTCAACCGCTCAAAATTCCTTACTTTTCTTGCTTCCTCAGCAATAATTGCTTGTATTTCTTTTTCTAATTCATTTGCTATTCTTTCCTTTTCCCTCAATTGCCGCCTTAGTTTCTTTTCCTCTTTTTGCAAATTCACAACTGCCCGGTTTTTCTCCTGTTGTTCCACGGCCAGGTACTTCTTTTCTCCCTCATTTTGATCCAGCAAATTCATTTTTTCCTCTCTGTAGTCCTCTAGATTATAGATTTTATTCGCAATCAAATCACTCATTCTTTCAATAACAATCGCCTGTTCTCTTCTATATTCTGTATACTGTTGGAGGTATTTCATCCTTTTGTATGCCTGGTTAATATCTTTTGCAGCAAAAACAAAGATTAACTTATTGTAGTCTTCCCGCTTCTTATAGGCAGAACAGATCATAGCTGCATATTCTCTTTTCAACTTTTCCAAATCTTCTTCGAGCAATCCGATCAGCTCTTTGTTCTCTTCAATCTGTTCGTCTACAAATTTTATTTCCAAATTAATGCTTTCAATAACGTTGTTTCTAAGGCTCAGTTTTCTGTTTAGCAAAATCAACGCATTCAATGATGTTTTTCTGTCCCTTTCTGTTTTTTCAAGCAACTCATTGGTTAATTTTATCTCCCGTAATGCATCTTCCTTTCTTCTTACCAGTTCATTTTTGCTCTGTGCATTGCCTGTTGCCATAGAAACAACCACCATACAAACCAGGGTTACTTCCCATCTGGGTTTATTCATTTTCATACTTCTACCAGTCTATTTTGCTATACTTTTGACCAATGCTAAAGTTTGTATTAAACTCAGTACCAATCGTTATCCTGTCCAGTTCCAATCTACAGGTTACCCTATTTACCTCATTCCTGATCTCAATGCTTATAAGACCTGGAAACCAGCTTTTATTTACCTCTTTAAATTCCTTATATACAACATCAATTTCATAATTCCCATGATTGTCCGATATTTTATTTCTCACAAGTTGTAAGGGAATCGTATTAAATTCAATATCATATCTTGTTTCTCTTATTCCGTATCCATCTTTTTTTTCCTCAATTAAAGAAACATGGCTTTTGTTGTCCACAACATCCAGTTTTCTATTTTTTTCAAAGAATTTCTCTTTCGTTTCATCGTATACAGTAGCTATTTCATTCAATAAGAGCGATTGTACAAAACCGTAGTTTGCATTATACCCTATCTTCTTTTTCAATACATCGTATCTACCATAATAATATTCTCGATTAATCCTGTCAACAAATCCAAACGAATCGGGTGTACATAAAATTCTAACTGCTTCAATTCCAACAGGGTTAAGTACTGAAATAATAATGATGGAATCTCTTTTAATTCTATAATTTGCTTTAAAGGAGTATTCATTACCTCCATTGATTACCGATCCCTTAATTTTCTTTACCCACAGACCTGGTATATTATCTTTTCTTTGTTCATTGTTACTTGCAATTTGTTTAACTCTGATTTCTTTTGCAGCAATTCTGCCCATCATTTCTGTTGTCTTACATGAATAGAGACAACACCACACCGACAATGCCACAGCCATCAACGTGATTCTATTTTTCTCCTTTCTCATTAATTCGCCATTTCTTCAATATTTTACTTCTCGATTTTCTTTTTCAGTTCTTCCGAATTTCCTCCGAGTTCTGCTGCTTTCTTCCATTGCATAATTGCTTTCTCTTTTTCACCTAAAATCATTAATATATCGCCATAGTGTTCAACGATTTCGCTGCTGTTTTTCCCACTATTTTCAATGGCTTTCTCAATGTACTTTTTCGCCATATCGTATCGTTTCAATTTAAACAATATCCATGCATATGTATCCAGGTATGTAGAATTATCTGGCTCTTTTTCTATGCATTTTTTGCTCATTTTCAGCGCTTCATCCAATTTTTCTTCCCTCAGTGCCAGATAGTATCCATAGTTGTTTAAAACAAACAGGTTTTCATTATCCAGATCCAGTGCTTTCTCAAATGATTCATCCGACATTGTATCATTACCATCATTTTTATAGGCTTCTCCCAGCATAGAATAGAATTGTATTTCCAGTGCTTTATTCTCTTCGATCAATCCTATTCCTCCCTGGAATGCTTTTATTGCTTCTTTATTCTTCCCCAGTTCCATAGCAGCAATTCCCCGCAAAAGGTATACTGTCGGTGCTCCCGGAAAAAGTTCAATCGCTTCTTCTGTTTCCTCATACAACCGGTCATACTCTTCGATCGCATTCTCAACATATAGGAGTTGTTCCCATATGATAAAGTTTGTCCTTTCCCGTTGTGTAACAAACCTCAATTCCACAGCTGCTTCTTCAAACTCACCCACTTTTATATGATAATCTGCCTTTAATGTTTTAACTCTTGTATCTTCCGGATACCGTTTAGCAAGTGCTCCTATTGCGCGTCCTATTCTTTTCTTATTTCTCTCGAAATTATCCTCATTTGTAAAGAACTGAATCATTATCTGAATTTTCTTATTTACACCAATCTTATCATTATTTATTATTTTGTCCACCACATCCAGCATCTTCTCCTGTTCTTCTCTATTTTTATAATATTCAAACATTGATAATTGTCCCAGACCATTATCAGGATCGATTTCAAACAGTTTTTCATATGTTTTCAACGCCTCATCATCCCTCTTTTCTGACCAATACAACTCGGCTAAAATCCCATAAAATCTTACTTCGTTTGGATAGGCATGAATGAGTTTTAATACTTCGTTAATGGCTTTATCCAGCTCCCCTGATTTTGAATAGATCTGTTGCTTGGCCAACAATATGGTTTCGTTCGACCCATACTGTTCTTCCAGTTCATCAAATATCTTAATGGCTCGTTCCTCATCACCATACTCGCCATGAAGGGTTGCCAGATTAAAATAGATGTCCGTTCGTTCCGGGTAATTTTCATGGATCTCCTCATACATCAAAATGGTGCTATCCCTCATGCCCATGGCATGATATAAGCTTGCCATTTGCAGTTGGTACCAAACATTTTGCGGATCAATCTTATTGGCCTTTTTCATGTATTTCAGGGCTTCATTATAATTCCCTCCCATGGTCAGTATAGAACTTAATTCATAGTGTGCTGCATCACTTTTGGGGTTAATTCTTATGCACTCCGTAAAATAGGGAATGGCTTCCCGCAGATTTCCTGTTACTTTCTTTTTTATTCCCTCTGTAAAAGTATATTGATAGTTTATTTCCTCTTTTCTAGTAAGCGCTTTATCTTCTGTCTCTGTTTCAGCCGGAATTGTTTTACGCGCACAACCGACCAGAACCAAGTAAATTACCATTACTATATACCAATCGCATCTAATCTTCATCATTTTTCGTTTTTTAATGAATCTCTCTTTCTTTCAGTCTTATCGCTTATCCATTTCCGATCACTCACTACCCGTGTGTCCAAATCCTCCGTCTCCACGATCTGTGTCTTCAAGCGTATCTACCAGTTCCCACTCAATCGATTCATGTTTTGTGATAATCATCTGGCATATCCTTTCTCCGTCATTCACAACAAAATTTTCTTTTGAAAGGTTAATCAAGATCACACAAATTTCTCCCCTGTAATCTGAATCAATAGTACCTGGAGTATTCAACACCGTAATTCCATGTTTCAGTGCCAGTCCGCTTCTTGGCCGAATTTGCGCCTCATAATTTTTTTGTAATTCTATGTATATCCCAGTAGGTATTAAAGACCGCTCCATCGGTTTAAGAACAACCGGGCTTCCCAGGCTTGCACGAATATCCATTCCTGCAGAAAATTTTGTGCTATATCCGGGTATCGGATGCTTCGATTTATTTACAATCTTAATTTTCATTTACCCAATACTTCGTTTACATCAAGTTTATTCTTCTCCCCTTAAACAACCTTATCTGTTTCCTTTCACTCTTTTAAAATCAATGTTCTTAGATTTTCCTTTACCCAGATAACTCCAGCGAAAATACCGAATAGCAAAAGATTAAATCCCATTTCTAATGGTACTTTCTCAATGGAAACAAGCTTATCGATAAAGAACAGGGCAATTGCTATTATTCCGTATAACAAAATTCTTTTAACCGGGTAATCAATTGGGTAATAGTGTCTTCCCATGAAATAGGAACAGATAACCATGACCAGATAGCATAAAAAGTGGCCCCATGCACTTGCATGATATCCATAAATCGGTACAAAAATCACATTAACGCTTACCGTCACAATGGCTCCTACCACGGTTAGAATAGCACCATATTTTGTCAGATCGTTCAACTTATACCAGATGGACAAATTCACAAATATCCCATAAAACAGGTATCCCATAAGAACGACCGGAACTATATCAAGTCCCATCCAGAATTTTGGTCCTATAAAATATTTTGCAACCTCGATCAATAGTGTAATTCCCAAAAAAATCATTAACCCTGCAATGATAAAGTATTTCATCACGAGTGCATAGAGTTCTTTAGCATTTTCCTCCTTTGCCCTTGCAAAGAAGAATGGTTCGGCAGCATACCTGAACATCTGTATAAACAGACTTAGAAAAACGGCTAATTTGAAACTGGCGCCATAAATACCCAGCTGAGCCATTCCGTCTATTTCATCCGGTAAAAGGTGTTTTAAGAGTATTTTATCCAGTGCTTCATTCAGCGTTCCGGCAAGTCCTGCAATCAAAAGCGGAAATGAATATCGGAACATCCGCTTCATCAATGCTGTGTTAAATTCCGGTTTCGTGCTGATGATCTCCGGAAGCAACAGAAGCAATGAAATCGTGCTTCCCGCCAGGTTTGCAACAAAAACATAGCCCACACCAAAATCAGGATCGTAAA
The DNA here is from genome assembly GCA_964612275.1 of uncultured Rikenellaceae bacterium. GTDB lineage: Bacteria > Bacteroidota > Bacteroidia > Bacteroidales > VadinHA17. The sequence continues at coordinate 48,129 of CAZTES010000001.1, read as the reverse complement.
TCAGCCTCAACCAGGAGTTAGGATTCCTTCCGACAACTCGTGGAACATAAAGCAGGAAAAAAAAGACAAGCACAATGATAACCGCAACATTAACTAACTTAATGATTCCAAATCGTAACCCCCGGTTTTCCCTTCGCAATTTGGCAAACGGAATGGTTGAAAAAGCATCCATGCCAACAATAACTGCAAAAATCACAATGTACTCTCTGTTGGCAGAATAATCCAGCACATCAGAAATGGGGTTATTGAACAGTATTACCAGCAGAATGAATAAGGATGATGTAATAAACAGGGAGATCCAGGCAGTGCTGAACACCCGATCCTTCTCCTGATCAGATGTCGAAAACCTGAAATATCCGGTTTCCATACCATAGGTCAGTACCACCAATAAAACTACAACATAAGCATACAATTCTGTTAAGACACCATACTCTCCTAGTCCTAATATCCGCGTATAAAATGGTGTTAGAAGAGCATAGTTTAAAAACCTCGGGATCATTGTTCCAAGGCCGTAAACGGCTGTTTGTCCTGCAAGTTGTTTAATGGGATGAAACATGAATGATGAATTATGGCTGAAAGATAGGTTGTTTTTCTCAATCATCCTTTGTCTCTTTCACATAGTTGCTTTCCGTATCGATGTGTATCGTTGCAATGATATTCAATTCTTTATTGATTCTCTCAAATAATTTTCTTGTAAGCTCTCCTGCTTCTTTAAGTTCCATTTTCTCAGGCAAAACGATATGAAATGTCATTTCAGTATGTTCACCATACCGGTGTATATGGAAATGGTGCATTCCAAGGTTGTAGGGATAGACTTCCCCGGCAATCTTCTCAATACTACGTAACATTTTACGATCTGGTGTTTCTCCCAACAGGGAATCGGCTGAATTTTTAATAATTGTATAGGCTGTGTAAAATATTAATAGAGACACCAGGAGTCCAAGGATCCCATCTATCCACCAGAAGAATTTTCCCAAGAATATTCCAATCAATATGATTAGGGACGACAAGGCATCGGATCGGTGATGCCATCCGTCGGCCATGGTTGATTTTAAACCCTCTTTTTCACCAGCCCAAAAGGCAAATCTTGCCAGGGCTTCTTTAACAACGATTGAAATTGCGGTAACAACAATGGCAATTGTTCCAAAAACGACCTCCTGATGCTTTAGTAATCTCAACACGGATTCCCTGAAAAAATTAACCCCAATCATCGCCAGTATAAAACCAATGACAATCGATGATATTAACTCGGCCCTTCCATGACCGAAAGGATGTTCTTTATCAGCCGGTTTCCTCGCAACTGTAAGCCCTATAAGAAGAATTACGGACGAGATTGAATCGCTCAGGGTATGCCATGCATCAGCAATCAGGGCAACAGATCCCGTAACCACTCCCGCCCAATATTTTAGTCCAAACAGTATGACATTGCCACATAAGGAGATCCATCCTTCCAGTACTCCCAGTCTGTATTTTGATGATTTATCGAGTAATCTAGGCATGAATTATAGAGATTGTGGTATTAAAATGTTATCAAGGCACTGATTCAGGGTTTCATGGCGAAAGGCAAATCCTTCACCCAGCAATCGTTCAGGAACAACCTGTTGTCCTTCAGTTAAAACCGTTGCCCCATCCAGAAAAACAAGCCGTAATACTTGTTCCGGAATTCGTAAAAAAACAGGCTTCTTCATTTTCTTTGCCAACATTTTTGTAAACGTTTTGTTGGTTGCGCGGAATGGTGCAACCAGATTGTATGTTCCCGCACTTTGTTCAAACATCATGACGTGTTGAATTGCGCTAATCACGTCGTCAACATGAACCACCGGAAAGCTCTGCTTTCCTGAACCCAGTATAGTTCCCAGTCCAAAATTAATGATTGTTAGCATCTTTTTCATCATCCCCCCGTTTCTTCCCAATACAATACCAAGCCTAAAAATAACGACTCTTGTTTTCGCATTTCTTATCTTTTCAGCTTCCTTTTCCCACTCCAGTATTACCTGTGCCAGGAAATCCTTTTTCACATAACGGCTTGCTTCTGTATGCTCATGATGCTGATCGTACAACCCAATCGCTGAAGCAGATATAAACAGGGCTGGTGGTTCATCAGCAAGGTTAATGGCAGATACGATCCTCCGGGTGGTTTCAACCCGGCTATCCATTATTTCTGACTTCTTTTTTCCTGTCCATCGAGCCAATATGGATGCTCCGGCAAGATTTATTATAGCATCTGCTTCACTAACAATGGTCTGCAGTTTCGCCCCATCCCTGATCATTTCCCGGCTCATCCGTATAATTTGATACCCTTGTCTGTTAAAATAAGGGATAATTTCGTTTCCTATGAAACCAGAAGATCCTGTGATGGCTATTACTTTTCCCATGCTTCCCAAAATTAATCAATAATCGCATTATCATCACGCATGGTTCTATTTTTCCAATTTTTCCTGAAGTTACGTTTTCCTCAATAAATTTTATGAATCCCTATTTATAATCATAATTTTGTGTGTTCATTCGATAACGAATTCTTTCTTTTTAATTTTTTTACGATGCAATCAAACAAGTTATTCCAATTTCTCCTTGCCTTTGTTGTGATTCTATCCTTTTCTTTTTGTAGCACAAACCGAGAAGAAAAAGTATGGTTTGTTTCGATCGAAACAAATCTGGGAACCATGAAAATCAGGCTTTACAACGAAACGCCCCTTCACCGCGATAATTTTTTATCACTGATCAATAAAAAATTTTACGACGGCATGACCTTTCACCGTGTTATCAATGAATTCATGATTCAGGCAGGTAATCCCGCTGCTGTTATTTCAGATCAATTGAAACAGGATGGCATAGATGTTAATTATACCGTACCTGCGGAATTTCATCCCGGTCTGTTCCATAAAAAAGGCGCTCTTGCTGCCGCAAGGATGGGTGATGATGTGAATCCTGATCAGGCATCCTCCAGCACGCAATTCTATATTGTACACGGAAAAGTTTTTGATGATCAGGAATTAGAACAACTGGAGGACCGCATCAACAATATGAGAAAACAGGCCCTTTTTTTTAAGAATATAAAGGAAGAAGAGCAAAAAGCATTTGAAAAAGACGAACCACTCGATTATGCTGAAATTCAACTGGCAGCCACACTCAAAACCGAAGAGCAATTAAAACATTATATACCATACAACATTCCGTCAGAACAATGGGAAACATACAAAGTTATTGGTGGTACTCCTCATCTTGATGGAAGTTATACCGTATTTGGAGAAGTCGTGGAGGGTCTTGAATTGATCGATCGTATTGCTGCTGTTCCGACCGATAATTCGGATTGTCCCCTCAACCCGGTTCGCATCCAAATCAGAAAGGTAAGGAGATAATTTTCAGCCCTTTAGTGGTAGCTCATTGAATTTCTTATATCTTTGTAAAAATCCTGACTGCAGATGGAAGAAAGAATTGAAGAACTATTGAATGAGGTGAAGGCTTTTTCGGCCAAAAGCCGTGAGGAAATTGAATCGTTCAGGATAAAATTCCTGAGCAAAAAAGGAATTATTCCTGGTCTTTTTTCTGAATTTAAGTCCATCACCCCGGAAGAGAAGAAGCGGCTAGGGCAACAAATCAACCGGCTTAAAAGCCGTATACACGAAAAAATTGAAGCATCCCTTACTGGCCTTGAAGAGCATACTGAAGAAACATCATTAACCGATTTTTCTCTTCCTGCCGAGCCCCTTGAGCTGGGTTCCAGACATCCGGTTTCGATCATTAGAAATGAGATCATTGAAATTTTCACTCGTCTTGGATTTACAGTATCAGAAGGTCCTGAAATAGAGGATGATGATCATGTTTTTTCGAAATTAAACTTCCCTCCAAATCATCCGGCAAGAGACATGCAGGATACTTTCTTCATTAAAAAAAGTGAGGATGAAACGGGAAAAATCCTGGATGTCTTATTGAGAACACACACCTCATCAGTGCAGGTTCGTGTCATGGAAAATCAGCAACCCCCGATACGCACAATCTCCCCCGGTCGCGTTTTTAGAAATGAAGCCATCTCTGCTCGTTCGCATTGTATCTTTCATCAGGTTGAAGGCCTTTATATTGATGAAAACGTCTCATTTGCAGATCTTAAACAAACCCTGCTCTATTTTGCCAAGGAGATGTTTGGAAAACAAACCCGCATCCGTCTCAGGCCTTCCTTCTTTCCATTTACAGAACCCTCCGCAGAGATGGACATCTCCTGTAGCTGCGAAGGAAAAGGATGCAACCTGTGTAAATATTCCGGTTGGCTGGAAATACTCGGTTGCGGAATGGTGGACCCGAATGTTCTGGATTTCACCGGTATCGACAGCCACCGAAACACCGGTTTTGCCTTCGGCATGGGTATTGAGCGAATAGCCCTTTTAAAATATCAAATCAAAGACATTCGCCTTCTTTTCGAAAACGATATACGGTTTCTCAGGCAATTTAAATCGGCATTCTAACAGAAACGCATTCTCCCTATTCTTCGATCAGTTTTATTTCCGAGGTCAGTTCAAGGGCTTTTCGGTATGTAACACTAACGCCGCAATACCGTTCCTGCGATAAATCTACTGCCTTTTGAATTTTCCCTTCCGGCAGTTGTTTACCATAAAATGTATAGGTAATGTGCATGCTATGAAAATGTTTTGGATGCTCTTCGGTTAGCTCACCATCGACTGTGACATTCATCCGGTCAACGGAAACCCTCATTTTCTTCAAAATTGACATGACATCCATGCCGGTACAGCCAGCCAGAGCGATCATCATTAATGGTTTCGGCCTTGCTCCCCGGTTTTCTCCTCCCACATCCTGGTGAGCATCCAACGTTATCTTATGACCATCCAGCTCAGCTTCAAACGCCATATTTCCCAACCAATTACAATTTATGGTTTCTTTCATATCTTTAGATATTTTAATACTTAGGTTTACAAATATACTTTTTAATCGTATATTGCAAAAAGCAAGAAAGTAACCTGTATTTTAATTTTTCTGCTACAATTTTTTTAATGAAACAAGTTAAAAATCCACCGGTTTGCGGAAGGTGCTCCTTGGAATTTAATTCCATCTTTAAACATTTGACCCAGGATGAATTGGATCATTTGAACTACAAGAAAAATTCTGTGTTCTATAAACGGGGTGAAATCATTTACCATGAAGGAAGTAGGATCAATGGGTTTTACTGTATGCACAGTGGAATCATAAAAGTATATAAAACTGGCATAGATGGAAAAGAGCAAATCATCCGGTTTGCAAAGCGCGGTGACATTATTGGATACAGATCCATTTTAAGTAATGAACTGGCCTGTACGACGGCAAAGATTATAGAAGATTCAACGCTCTGTTATATCTCTTCAGACATCCTTTTTTCCCTGGTTAAAAACAATGGCAATTTTTCTATGGAAATCATGAAACTAACCTGCAAGGAGCTAGGTGAGGCAAATGCATACATTACCGATATTGCACAAAAGACGGTCCGTGAAAGATTGGCTGAAGTATTGATACACCTGAAAGATAATTTCGGTTTGGATGATGACCAGGTGTTGCAGATCTCGTTAACCCGTGAGGAGCTTGCAAATATCGTGGGTACGGCTACAGAGTCAGTAATTCGTCTTTTATCAGAATTTAAAAATGATGGTCTTATTGAATTAAATGGAAGGAAAATAAAGATCTTAAACAGCAGGTCCCTTATAAAAATCGGAAATCATTTTTAAGCCTCCATTCTAATCGAGAATATTATTCAGGATTACATACACCAGAAATCCGCCAAAAATCAATCCTCCGCTCAGGATTAAGAGTTTATTGCTTTCCTGCCCGCTGAATTCCGAATAACCCAGAATAACAATACCTGCGATGATGAAAAAAATGCCAATTCTTTTAAATAATTCTTTCATAATATACTATTTCAGAAATTTTGGTGGGTTTGATTACGGGAATAAATATAAATATAATGCCTGGTATTACAAAATTACTAAAACAGTGTTCCGTTTTCTCCTATTCTGTTTTTACCCAAATGCTTATAGGTTAAATCGGTTACTTCCCGTCCCCTGGGTGTTCGTTTAATGTATCCCTCTTTTATAAGGAAGGGCTCGTATACTTCTTCAATCGTACCAGCATCTTCACCAACAGCCGTTGCAATGGTAGATATACCTACCGGTCCCCCCTTAAATTTTTCAATGATGGTAAGCAGGATTTTTGTGTCCATTTCATCAAGCCCATGTTGATCAATGTTCAGGGCTGAGAGTGAATATTTTGATATTTCAAGATTAATATCACCGGTTCCTTTTACCTGCGCAAAATCCCGAACCCTTCTCAGCAAGGCATTTGCTATTCGTGGCGTTCCTCTGCTTCGTGAGGCAATTTCCATAGAGGCTTTTTTATCGATTGATACATTCAGGATTCCAGCCGATCGTTTAACAATTCGGTCCAGGATTTTATTGTCATAATATTCCAGGTGAAATGTTATCCCAAAACGAGACCTCAAAGGACTGGTTAACAGGCCTGATCTTGTTGTTGCTCCAATCAACGTAAATGCATTCAGATTGAGTTGTATTGATCGTGCTCCTGGTCCTTTATCAATCATGATATCAATATTATAATCCTCCATGGCTGAATAGAGATATTCTTCCACAACGGGGCTCAGGCGGTGTATTTCATCGATGAATAGCACATCTTTATCTTCCAGGTTGGTTAACAATCCGGCCAGGTCTCCCGGTTTATCCAGAACCGGTCCGGATGTAATTTTCATATTGACATTCAGCTCGTGTGCTATGATGTACGCCAGTGTTGTTTTGCCCAATCCAGGTGGTCCATGAAGCAGGACATGGTCCAGTGACTCTCCTCTCATCATGGCTGCTTCAACAAAGATTTTGAGGTTTTCAATAATTTTATCCTGCCCGAAAAATTCCTTAAAATCCAACGGCCTTAATTTCTTTTCAAACTCCCTGTCCGTTGAAGTTAATTCATTTTCCCGTATGTGTAATGAATCATCCATCTACCAATAGATCTTATTTAATAAGCTTAACATCACTTTCCGGGAGATCAACTTTAACACCATTAATCCTGTGCTCCATGTCATCTTTGTAAGTGATTGTCATTAATAAAACTCCCTCTTCATTATACTTTTTCCATGTTTTCTCTTTCATTCCCATATCGTAATATCGCTCCTCCTTTAACACCTCGTTATCCCAATAGATTTTATGCCGTTTATGTGGATTTCCCTGCAAGTAGCCTCCCTGATATTTCATGTTCCCGTTTTCGTAATAATGTTTCCAGGTTCCTTCCCGCAATCCTACTACATACTTTCCTTCTTCCGTATAATCACCTGCATTGTAAAACCATTTTCCTTCTTTCTCTCCTTCCAGATAGTCACCTTGCGCAATTATTTCTCCTTCCACTGAGTATTCGGTAGCGATTCCATCCTCTTTCCCATTAAAATACTCCTCCTCCCTGTGTAAATTGCCGTTAAAGTAATACCATTTCCACGTGCCGTTTTCCAAACCATTTCGAAAGTCTCCTGTTTGTTCGATATTACTATTTTCGTAATAATAAACCCATCGTCCCTCTTTCAAATTGTTTGTATAATCCCCTTCGGATTTCAATTTTCCCGAAGCATAAAAATTCTCCCATTTTCCTATGCGTTCTCCTTCCTCATTCACAATACCGATCGATATTACCCGTCCTAAATCGTCGTATATTTTTGATCCAATAATTTCTCCATTCTTTGCATATTCCCGATGAACTCCAATGGGTGTTTCATTTCGATAAGGTCCGCTTGCTAAAAGGTTACCATCCTCATCATAACTGTTTCTTATTTCGACATCCTTCTCCTCCTCAACACCTTCTTCCATAATCCTTCCATTATCATATCTTATGGCAATGGTCAGGTTTCCTTTTTTATCATATTCCCTATAAAATCCATGCAGCTGGTCATTGTAAAAATTTCTTTCTGTTTTAATCTTCCCATCCGGATAAAATTCTTTCCAGACACCCTGTTTATAACCACTTGAATCAGTTCGGTTAATCCGCTCCTGGTTTACTATATATCCATTGTGGTATTCCTGGAGTGTTATGATTTCTCCGCTTTGAGAATACTCTCTTATCAGACCCTGTTTTTTACCGTTAACATAGTTGATTGTTTCGTGAATTTTTCCATCCTTATAGTAATAGTAGGAAGGTCCCTCCTTTTTGTCATTTACATACAATTCTTTCGATACAATATTTCCATTCAGTGATGTAATTTCTTTATTTTTTGTGTCATACGTATAATAGTATCCGTTCTTTTTTCCGTACATGTAATTGATTTTCTCAATTGTATCTCCTTTAACATCATAGAAAACCCAAACGCTATCCAATAAGAAATTATTCCGTTTTCCTTCTGATTTTATGACTCCAGTAACATAATACGTCTTCCAATACCCATCCGGTTTACCATCCCGTATAAACCCTTCACTGGATATTTGTCCGTTCGGATAATAGAAACACGTATTCCCATCCGTTAAGGTTTCATCAGTCTGTCCGTCAATGGGTAAATAAACGCATAAAATCCATATTGCAGCGACTATAAAACGCATCCTTTTATTTCCTGCCAATTGCCTGTAATCTAAACTCATTGTCTTTTCCTTTATCCATTTTATAATCCAAGTTTTTCTGATATTTCCATCATTCTAAGAATTGATTTTTCAGCTCTCTTTCGTATTTCCTCATCCAATAAAATTTCAGGAACTTCATAACGCAATGTATTGTATATCTTCTCCAGTGTTATGAGCCTCATGAAATTGCAATCACTATGATCACAATTGATCTCTTCAGGAGGGGCTGGAATAAAATGTTTTTCAGGTCTCTTCTTTTTCATCTGATGAATAATTCCAGAATCAGTTGCTACAATGTATTGATCATTAGTATCTTTCGTAGTGAACGCAAGCAGAGATGCTGTTGATCCTATATGATCAGCAATGAATAGTATCTTTTCGTCACATTCCGGATGTGCAACCAGTTTTGCATCCGGATACTTCTTCTTTATTTCCAATATTCTTTCTAATGAAAATGCTTCATGTACATGACACCCTCCATCCCATAACTCCATTTTCCTTCCGGTAACCCTGGATACATATTTACCCAGGTTTTTATCCGGGGCAAATATAATCTTCTTCTCTTTTGGAATCGATTCTACAACCTTCACCGCATTTGATGATGTACACACTATATCACTCAATGTTTTTATTTCTGCCGTTGCATTAACGTATGAAACCACAATGTGATCAGGATGCTTTTCTTTAAATGCAGCAAACTCTTCAGGCGGACAAGATTCAGCCAGTGAACAACCTGCATTCAGGTCAGGCAATAAAACCTTCTTATCCGGGGATAGAATTTTTGCCGTTTCACCCATGAAATGCACACCTGCAAAAACAATCATCTTTGCTTCTGTCTTAGCCGCCTGTTGTGCTAATGCCAAGCTGTCACCAACAAAATCCGCTATGTCCTGTATATTGCCCTGTTGGTAGAAATGTGCTAAGATAATTGCATCCTTTTCTTTTTGTAATGCTTTTATTTCAGCTACGATATCAATGCCCTCTTCAATTTGTGCATTGACAAATCCATCCTTTATAATCTCCTCTTTTTTAACAACCATAATAATATATTAATATATTATAAATAAATATATATGATAATATTATTCTGTTCACTTTGTGTACAAAAAATTATCCATATGATTGGAAAATTTGAAATTAAAAAAATAAAAACACTTTATGAACAGCAATACACCAAAAAAAGAATTGAAAAAGAGTAAATTATATATCCAATTAACGGGTGTTAAGAAAGTATGTAATTAATAAAATCTTTATGCTTTTAACGAGAAAAGCTGTTTATATAGTGTGGAATATTTGGTATTGAAATTTGAAAAATAAATTTTGAAAATTCTAAAAAAATATTACTTGAATGGACAGGTGAAAAATAAAAATATATTTTTCAATCATTATAATAAAGAAATTAACCGTTATTGAACAAAAAATTAAGAACATATTGAATCAATCAGAAGAAGGATTCATTCAATATAACCAGGAAATCTCAAAAAATATATTTGGATACGAAATTAATTTATTTTATTACTTTTGGTATAAAGTAGGTTTAATATTTACAAATATGAAATTGGCAATTACCTCAGATCATGCAGGTTACTATTTAAAAGAAGGGCTTATAAAGCATTTGTTAAAGGAGCGACACACAGTAAAAGATTTTGGAACAGATTCAAATGAAAGTGTTGACTATCCCGATTTTGCGCACACATTAGCAAAAGCAATCGAAGGCGGAGAATTCGATTTTGGTATTAGCATCTGTGGCAGCGGGAACGGAATTAACATGACAGCAAACAAGCATCAGGGGATTCGCTCTGCATTATGTTGGAACGGGGAGATATCAGAACTGGCAAGGGCACATAATAATGCAAACATATGTGCTTTGCCGGGGAGGTTTCTATCAATTGAAGAAGCCATTGTCATTATCGAAATATTCTTAAAAACAACTTTCGATGGTGGGCGACATGATAGAAGAATAAAAAAAATTCCGTTAAAGAACATTTAATCAGGATATTCAAAGTTATTTTCCATGTTGTCAAACACATGTAAATACGGGATCCGCGCAGTTATTTACCTGGCGATGAATACCAGGAATGATAAAAAGATAGGGATAAAAAAGATTTCAAGAGACCTGAATATCCCAACACCATTTCTTGGAAAGATATTACAATCCTTGGCGAAACAAAAATTATTGAGTTCAACAAAAGGACCGCATGGAGGTTTTGGATTAGGAAAAGAGCCGGATAACATTTCCTTGCTGGATATCGTATTAATCATCGATGGCGAAGATCTGTTTAAGATGTGTTTGATAAATAATGTCAGCTGTAAGGATTTTGAAAATGGGAAAACCACCTGTACGATGCACAGAAAATTAGCCCCCATACGGAATAAGCTAAAGGATTTATTTGAAAAAGAGACCATTGGAAGCATTGTTAGGGATATAAAGAAATACAAAGAGATAGTGATTTAGCGATCCTTACTCATCCGGAAAGTTTTAACGCGTTGAAAAACATATTACCGCATGGCGGGCATCTATATCCATATTCCTTTCTGTAAACAGATTTGCCATTATTGCGATTTTCACAAAGAACTTTTATCAGACAAAGCAAGCATCATGGTGGATGCAATGAGGAAGGAAATCACATTGCAGGAAAACTACCTTGACAGAGAGTTGATAGAAACGGTTTATTTTGGTGGAGGAACGCCGAGTGTATTATCGACAGAACAAATACTTTCCTTATACGAGGAGGTTAAAAAATATTACACGGTAGATAACGAGGTTGAACTAACCATTGAAGTCAATCCGGATGATTTACATTCTGATTATTTGACCGTGTTAAAAAGAAACGGGATAAACAGGATTAGTATAGGAGTACAGTCATTTTTCAATGAAGAGTTGAATATCTTGAACAGAAGGCATACAGCCGAACAATCATTGGATGCCATTAAAAAATCGGTGGATGCTGGTTTTGAAAACATCGGCATTGACCTGATGTATGGGATTCCCGGAACAGACAGCACATTTTGGGAAAAGAGCATCAATACAGCCCTTAAAATGCCAGTCCAGCATATTTCTGCGTATCATTTAACCATAGAACCCGGAACAAAATTTGCCAGCTTTCTTAAAAAAGGAACATTAAATCTTATGGATGAGGAGGAGAGTATTGAACAGTTCAGGACGCTGATAAACACGTTGGAAAACCATGGATTTTTACATTATGAAATATCCAATTTCTGCAAGGATGGTTTTTTTTCAAAACACAACACAAACTACTGGAAAAAGAAAAAATACCTGGGGATCGGTCCGTCAGCACATAGCTTTAATGGAATCAGCAGACAATGGAATGTTTCTGATAACGATAAATATATTGAAGGAATAGCCAGAAATAAAATGCCGTGTAAAAAGGAGATACTGGACCCGAAGACACGGTATAATGAGTATATTCTGACCTCTTTACGCACCATGTGGGGAGCAGATCTTAAATATATTGAAGAAGCCTTTAGTAAAGAGGCAAGGGATTACTGTGTGTCATTATCAACACGGTTTATCGATTATGGTATGTTGGAGAGAAAAGAGGAATGCCTGATTTTAACACAACAGGGGCAATTTATATCAGATAACATTATTTCTGAGTTGCTGATGATAGAATAAGAGGAGTACTGTTATAGCGCGGGCTATTTGAGATTAAATACAGTGGAACCAATTTGATTTCCTTCAAGGTAGAGATTGACAGTATATTTTCCAGGAATTAAATCGCCATTATTATTCCAATAGATACACATTTCAATGTCCTGGTTAAGGTATTCTACGGTTCGTTTTGCGGAAAAGATATATTGTTCTCCCTCAAATTCAAAAAGATTATCCGGGGATTCGGCAAGTATCAGGTCATCCGGTCTTACGATACGCATATACACATCCTTTTTACCGGCTTGAACAATCGGATTCTCTCTTAACAGGAAGCATATTTTAATTTTATCCACCTTTTGAATTTTGTCCTTTTCTCTGCCCCGCGCATTAATGGGTGTTGCCACGATATTTTTAGCAAGAATGACCGAAGCCATTTCGACCTTTTCAGAAAGTTCTTCTTTGATCTGGGAAAGTTCCTCCTTATCCTTTTGCACAGTTTGAAGGTCATGTTTAACCTGTATGTTTTCTGCCGCAAGCTCTTTGTTTAAGGTATTCAGTGAATCAATCTGCACGATATAGCTTTTCATAACCTGGCGGAGAGTGCTTAGTTCCTTTTTATACAGTGTGATCTTCTGTACATTGGAAGCCTGAACCCGAAGGAGCATATTGATTTTATTTTGTTCCTCCTGGAGTTTCAGGTTCAAACTGTCGTTGGATGTTTTCAGGGTGTCATATTCATAAATAAGATTTTGAAGCTCTCTAGTGAGGGAATCTTTTTCTTCGGTCAGGACAAACTCCATCTCTGCCATTTTATCTTTCTGGTCAAAATAGAAAAAGATTATAACAGCAAGACTAACAGCAAGCACGATAATAGCAGTAACCAACAAGGCAATATTTTTACCCCGGGGTTTAGGGTTCACCTGAACTGTTTTATTCTTATCATTCAGCACCATCGTAACGGGTGATTAGGTTTACTTATAAAACGTTTCAAAGCTACATATATTTTGTAATTATGCCATGAACATAATCCAAGGGATGGAAAGAATGGAAGGCGGACTATTTAATTAACTCCAAACCTTCAAGTGCTGATGATCCTCCGGGAGTATGCATTAACGATTTTTGAAACAAAATTTTTGCCTCTCGCAGTTTGTTTAATTTGTAGTTGGTCCATGCAAACATGATCAAAGCGTCATAATCAAACGGATAGAGATTAACAACTTTTTCAAAGTATGTATAGGCTACATCAAAATTCTCTTTGCCATAATAGATAAGACCCAGGCGGTGGTTGGCGATGGAATTGTTGGGATTTATTTCCAAAATTTTCTCATACTGGTTGATTACCATATTCCAGTTGCCCAGAGCAGAAGCAGGATAGACGATACCAAACCGGGCTTCGATAGAGTAGGGCATCAGGGAGATTGATTTGTTATAGAAAGCAATAGATTCAGAAAACAATCCAGAAAGATAAGCCAGCCAACCAAGGCGAAGATTGATTTCATATGACTTTTCATCGTACACCTCTTTCAGAACATTCATTGATTCCTGGAAATCACCCGATGCTTCATGAATGTAACTTTGCTGAAATGCACTGATGGTTTTTGACACATCCTGGCCCTGTGTGTGATGAAATGTAAACAGGATGAAGAGGGTCACAACAAACGTTTTCATTTTTTTGATATGTTCCATTTTATACCTCCAGTTATTGAATGAACAGAATGATGAATAGCATTGTTTATATCAAGCGATTCTCCCGAGTCTGTAAAATATCTGCTTTCCGACCCCATGTATTCGTAAAGTATTGATAATTCAATGCCTTTTTCACTTAAGGGAATCAGCAAATTTAATCCAAATTTATATTGTATCGGGTTGATATCGTTATAAATAACCGTCCCGTCCAGAACGGAAAAATTTGATAATTCTCCCCAGGTTGCATACAATTCCACCCAAAGTGGATTAAACGTCTTGAATCCCAGTGTTTGGTCAAAAACAAAATGGTCATTATAGACCAGCGACTGATAATAGTTGGATTGGTGAGAGATTTTTGTCACGCTGTATAAATTCAGATTACCCAGGGGAAAAAAACTCAGCATGAAGTCTTTTTGAAATTGATACCGGTTGTTCAGGTTTGAATAACCCAGGCCGCCATGAAAAGTAAATAATCCCAGATCCAGGTTGCCGGATAAGTAACCCACCCAGTTGTTTTGAGGCGAAACCGTGGCATAGTCACTATTTGAAAAAAGACCACCACCCCAGGATGATGATTCATATGTTTTTGGCCTCAGGTTAATATAATGAATGGTTAGTTTCAGGCTGATGCTTCTATGAACGGACAGGTTGCCTGAAACAAAAATTTGATACTGATTGAAACGGTCATTGATATACGGTATTGTGTTTACATTATTCTGGACAAACATATTCCGCATTTTGGTTAAATAACCGTATCCATGCAGCAAAGAGAACTTATTGCCGAGTTGGTGTTCAAACCGAAAATTAAAGTAGTTCAGGTTTTTTTCTATTGCCTGCCAGCCGTCATCGACAAGTTCCCAGGGCAGGGTAAAACCGGATGTGATGGTCGTATAATCTGGATTCCAACGGTAGGTGTTATAGATTGAAAGCCCTGTAAGCGCTGTTTTATCAGTCAAATGAAGGTGGTTTTTAAGGGATTGAGGGAAATTGGAGACAAGGGCATATGCATCAGATTTTCTTCCGGAAAACAGGTATGAATAATAAAGGTATTCCAGAGCAGTAGTTTCTTTAGGGTTGAATTCCAGGGCTTTACGAAAATGTGCAATGGCTTTTCTGTAATTCTTTTGTTCGTAGTATGCTATGCCCAATCTCATGCGCAAATAATAGTAGTCAAATCCGTTTTGAAGCCCCCATTTACCATATGTTATAAGGTTTTCCCAATCTTTTTTCAGGTAATAATCATACGTTGCCTTGTCCAGCGAGACAAAATTCGAAGACAACTGGCCGAAGCCGATCAGCGAGACCAGCCAAAAAAATCCTATGAATAATCCTCTTTTATACATACTGCTCGAATGGTTCTGTTGTTCTTATGGTAAACCAGTTGCTCAATGCCCGACGGACCAAGCACGATATGAAATTTTGTCTCATTCAGTTTTTTTGAAAAGAAATATTTCCTGGCAACGGATTCAAGTTCGATTTTTGTTGGTGACAGTGTACTATCGATCGATCGGTATTCTATTTCAAATTTTGCATTGAGGTAGCTCAGGAAGGGGGCAACAAAATCCTGAAAAAACAGGTTAATTCTGCCAAAAAGAAGATTTACCGGAAAGCGATCCTTCAGCGTCAGACCCTGGTAGTATCCCATTTGGATCTTATAGGCAGCAAGAAATAAATAGTACAAAAGGGACGATTTATTCCCCTCAAAATGACGGAAATAAAGCAGGGAACCGTCCGATTCAAAATAAGCTATGCTATTTGTTTTTTTACATTTGATATAGGAATTATTATACATGTCTGTAAATACCTCCCATTCAACAACCTCCTTTTGACCGGAACGGACAGTCTCGAATTTAAATTTCCTTCCGGGAATGAAGTGAAATGCATTTTTAAGAATATCCATGGTATCGATATTGGAAACCCGATCGTGCAAAGCAGGTTTATCGAAAGAACAGAATTGATATCCTTTATCTGAATTGACGATATAATAGCTGAATGGATAATCCAGTGTTTTGGAGCCGATAAAAGGAGTAGACTGGAATTGAAAATGGAGGTGTGGGTAGGGCGATCTTCCACTATTGCCAACACGCCCGACCACATCACCCTGTTTTATTTTATCCCCTTCCTTATGCAAGATAGAGTCCTTTTTAAGATGGCTGAGCTTTGAGAAGAGAAAATCGGTTTGTTTTATGACGATGGTGTTGCCCCAGTTTTCTTTCAGGTTTACTTCACCAATGTCGTTGTCTTCTATGCCATCAACAATAGTTTCAACGATACCATCCCCAGGAGCCAACACTTCCTTGTTGAAACAAAAATAATCTTCCGTAACATTTCCTTTGCCTTTGTACTGATTTCCATCATCATCGGTAATCACAAAGTCCCAGGCGTGTTTCCAATCACCTTGATGGGTATGTTCACCATCATGTCCCTGCGAAATGGTCCATTCTCCCCAGAAGGGCAGTCTGAAAGGGGTCTTTAATTTATGTCTGAAACGAACGATATCATTCTGAAAGGAATAGAGATTTTTTTCGGGTGAGTATTGCTGAATGAACACCTCCCGCAAATGGATACTCTGGCGTGTACGGAACTTCAGAATATAAAGAAACATTAACACCACAATGTTGAAGGGCAGTGAATAGATCGGAAGATGAAATATGTCATAAAAAATAGCATTCAGGCTAATGGTCAACAGGGCTACAATCGGGATCAGAATAATTGTCCAGACATAGGATAAACGGGAAGGAACGACGAAAAATCCACCAACAGCAATTGCAGTAAGAATAAAATTAAATCCAATATAGCTGTAATGTAAATCGGTAAGGTTTGCACCAATGATTTTATAGAAAAGAAAAGCAGAATAGAATCCAATCAGAGACAGGGAAAAAGCAATTCTGGAGTAATAAAGCAATCCGATGGATATAATGATTCCGGCAAGCACATTGAACTGAAAGAAAATTGCTCCGAGAGCTAGAAAATAGGTATGCAGTGATTCAGGAATGGAAAGATCATTCCACCACTCATAAACCTGAATCAGGTTGTTGCCACCCAGAACAAACAGATCATTGAGCATGTAAATACCACGCTCACTTATTCCCAATGCCTCAAACTGGTATGTTGCCAGGCTTACCAGCCAAAAGGAAAAAATAAAGGGAACACTTAAATAGGGGAGGGCATATTTGCCGATAATTCCTTCAAAACTAACAGCCAGAAAAAGGGTAAGTATAGCTGCCAGGAACAAGATAAATATCAGGGAGAAATTCATTTCATAGTAAATACCCAGCCCCAAACCGACAAGAAGGCTGTTAAAGCCATAAATACCCTGGGAGATTTTGTTTTTATCCAGCCCGATGATATAACCAGCAGCTATTGTAATTAAAACAGAGAATAAGCCACAGAAACCAGCAACCACATCAATGAACGTGATCACGAGAAGGATCAGGGCAAACAGCTTATGTTCAGAGAAAAAAACCTGCGAATAACTGTTTAATATTCCCTTGAAAAACAGCCTGATATCCGTTTTAATGTCCAATTCCATAGTTGTCAATTACTGGTTCTTATAATTTTATCTCTTTCAGGTGACCGGGAATTCTTTCGAGGGATTCAAAAATTTTTAATGTTTCCTGTTCCCTGATAATGTGTGTTTGTGCTTCCGGATCAATGAGTACAATATTCGGGCGCAGGGTAATGAATTGAAGCCATTGGGTCATGTTGTAGGCGCCAATCCTGTTAATAACCACATGGTCACTTTTTTTCAGGAGAGGAAAAAGCATATTCTCTCGCAATACATCAATGTTCATGCACAGGGGGCCGTATACAGCGGTCTCTTCCGTGTGGTGAGAAAAGGGCTGAGCAGGAGTGATCTGATGCTCATACCAGAAGGATGTAAAAAGAATATTCACACCGATATCCAGAATGGTTGAGCGACGGCCATCAGCCAGCCGTTTATTGGCCAGGACGGTTCCCAGGAGAAAACCGGCATCGTCAATGAGTGCTCTGCCGGTTTCGAGTATTAATACCGGCATGTTTTCAGGTTTAATCTGGGAATTGATCAAGCCGGAGGTAATGGCATCTGCATACTCATCAAAAGAAGGAGCTGTATCGGTTCCAGGCAGATAGGCACCTTTCAGTGTGTTTTGAGAAGCAAAACCGCCACCCAGGTCAATGTATTTGACGACATGGTCGTATTTTCTCTCCAGGCTCACGGCCAGTTCTGCCAGCTTCATGGCTGCCACACGGTAAGCATTGGCCGAAAGGATGAATGTACCAATGTGAGTATGTAAACCAACGAGTTCAAGTTTATCACTCATCATGATCCGGTTCAGTGCATCCCACGCTTCGCCGTTTTCATAATTGAACCCGAATCTGTCCCACATGGGATATATTCCGGTATCCATATTGACACGTATAGCAACCTTTGGTTTTTTCTTCAGCCGGTCGCTGACGTCAATCAGCAGATATAATTCATCGAAATGGTCAATGTGGATCAGGGAATCATTCTTGATCGCTTTTTCCAGATCCTCCCGTGATTTGTCAGGACCGTTAAAAATAATGTATTTTCCTTCAACACCGTTGTTCCGTGCTTTATCATATTCAAATCCGGAAACCACTTCAGCCCAGGCGCCTTCCTGATGGTAAATCCGGCACACAGCGTCTAAGTAATTTGTTTTATATGACCAGGCAAATTGTACTTTGGGATACCTGGTTGAGAAAGCACGTTTGGCATCATTAAATGTTTTTCGCAATGTCTTTTCTGAAAGGATGAACAGGGGAGAGCCATATTCATTAATCAGGTCTTTTACCAATTGATCATCGATCGAAGTAATTGGATCAAATTCCATTTTAATTCCAAACTTACTGGGCATTCCGGAACTTAATTTCTTAATGTATGGTCTTTCAAATGGTAGTTTTTCCATGGTATTTTTACTGTTTATTTGTGTTGTAAGGCATTCTCTTATAATTCTCCTTTGGTTGACAGGGTTTCAAATTCCTTTAAGCCAACCATCATGTCCCACGAATAGCGGATAAACATTTTGCCGATATCGTAATGCTCAAATGGTTTTACGGAATAACCCAGAGCCAGCTTGACCAGTGCTGCAGGGAGGTTTTGTCCTGCACCCACAGCCAGGTAAACCCATGCCGGGATTCGCGGGTTGATCTCAATAACAAAGAGTTCATTTTTGGTCGTTTTTATCAATTCAAGCTCCATTCCACCCCGCCATTTTGTAGCTTTGATGATCCTGTGGGTAAGGGTTAACATATTTTCATCAGCCAGGGTGATACCACCCCACGCTTTCCCCTTATCGGTGATGTATTGTTTGCGCATGGGGACCGCCCCGACTGTATTTCCCTTCCCATCACCCAGTGCAATAACATTTACTTCCGTTCCCTTGACAAACTCTTGGACAATAATGGGCAAACCCCATTTTGCACTAATCTTGTTAAAATGCATTTTCACCTGTTCTTCATTGTAGGCGACATATGCATCATAAAATTTCCCTTTCACCATCAGGGGAAAATCAAAATCATCCTTAAGGCTTAAAATTTCAGAATGATTGACTATGGTTTTGCTGAGCGGAACGTCAATCTTGTATTGTTTACCGAATTCAGGCAGGTTCGCTTTATGTCGTTGCTCAAGTTGTTCAAGGGTGGGTAAAAAAGTATGAATCCCCATTTTTTCGAGCATAGCAGAGGATTTTATGAACGTATAAAGTTCCGCATCAAAGTTGGGGATTAACACATTTATGTTCTCCACTGAATTAATGAATTCAAGCCGCTTGATCAGGTTGTCTGACCCTTCGGATGGATAGGGAACCTGGTATACTTTATCCACCAGGTCGTGCATGTAAATTCCGGGTTCCAGTGTTTCGTAGGCAAGCCCGATAACCCGAACATCAAATTCCGTGGATTCTTTGATACTTCGAATAACCGGTATACCAGGACCTGGGTTATCCGTATTGTTGAGTCCCGTAGCAGCCAGTGTTAGTTTTATTTTGTTCATGAAGGGTGATTTTTAGGCATGTTATTTGGAATGAAACCGATCCTGAAGGGTCATTAAAACCGGGTGAAACGTGCCGGATAATGCACCCATTACAAAGGGTTATCCCTCTCGTGTATCTTTTTCCACCAATCCGTATTGTTCCAACATGCTGATGAAATCATAATAATATCGCTCAAAGGAAGCAACATCCGTGTCATATTTTTTCAGCATGATGGTCTCTATTTCATCATAATTTTTTTCTGTGTTCAGCAGTTCAATAATCTCAGTCCCGATGGGATTTAAGGAATAAGATTCACCGGAGTTAGGATCAAAAACAAACCCGGATTCGCTAATTGCAATATTCTTTTTCAGCTTCATGCTATTGTTTTTAATGTATTGCCGCGGTAATAATAAGATATATCCGCCATATCTTTATTATAAAATTTTGTAAAAATGTTATAATACATCATTTAATCAGGATATTTGTATACGCTTCCCTGCTCAGAATTTCCGGGATATATTCCACTCCGTTTCCTTTCATGATAGTAACAAAAAGCCGCAAATGGCTCTGGTGTCTTTCATTTTTTTAAATTCTTTGTTTATGTTTAACGGATTTGTAAGGGTTGCATTACAAAATTCAAACCAAATTCTTTTAAACCGGGTAATAATATTTTGTAATAATGTTACAAAATTATCGTACGGAAGCCGTTCGGTTCCATCCGGATTAACTCCCAACCATTTCAAAATCAGGGTTATTCAATTTCGATCAATACAGCTTATCCAGGGGTTTCTTAAGGGGGTTTTCGTTTTTCTTGAATTCTGAAACGGATAATCCGGTAATCTTTTTAAATTGATTGGAAAGATATTGGACACTGCTGTAATCCATCATATAGGCGATTTCGCTCAATGTATATTCATCCTGGTGAACCAGTTCCTTAATACGCTCTATCTTTTGGAGGATAATGTATTTTTCGAGGGTTATTCCTTCGGATGCAGAAAAAACCCTGGAGAGGTATTGGTAGCTCATCCCCAGTTTCTCCACCAGGTAATCTGATTTTCTGATGATGGAATCAACATTATTTAACTGGTGGATCAGTTCAATGATTGCTAATTTAATGTTTTCAACCACGATCTTTTCACGGCCAAGGATTATATCAAAACCATATTTTTGAAGGATGTGACGGATTTTTTTTTCAGTGACGACTCCGGGATCGAAGCGTAATACAGCCAATCCCAGTGTGATATATTCGGCATGGATATGGGCTTGTTTGAATTTTTCTTTCAGCAGGTGAATAGCACAATTGGACACCATATTTTTTATATGGTACGTTCTTGTAACTAATTTTTTTTGCCTGGTCATACACCGGAAGTAACATCCCGGTGGTAAAAATAACAATTTTAATTTGGAGACAGGATCGGTTGCCTTAATGGATGAAAAACAGGACCCGGCAGGATATGACTTATATTGACTTCGCTGATTTTTTTGTGAAATGGAATAATTTTAACAGAAGGGAAATCAGCAAACAAACGCCTAGGAAAAGAATGATGGCAGGAGAGGAGGGTATATCCATTACCCAGGAAAGATAGAGCCCGAGGATGGTTGCAAGGCCTCCAACAGTAAGGCCAATAAAGATCCGTGAAGACCAGGTTTGTGCAAACAATGCGGAAATGGAGGCAGGAATAATCAGGAAGGCAAATATGGTCAAAATTCCGCCTACATTGACAGCCTCAACGATAACAATTCCAAAGCTGAGATAGAAAAGAAAATCCCACAATTTGGGATTTGAAACCACGGTTTCTTCGGAATGGTAATGTTTTGTTAAACCAAGAAACTTGTGACGGAATATGTAGTGAAAACTTCCCACGACCACCACCACAATCAGAAAGCGAAGATTCTGGGGCCATGATACCCATAGAATTGCACCGGCAAGCATATCATGAATGTGTACATCCCCGCCGGCACCCTTGTCTAGTATGATGACAGCACCGGTGGCTGCAGCGGCATATGCTATTCCAATAATTGCCTCGAGTGGGATTTTGATCTTTTTATCTTTTAGCACCGTAAAAATTGTTGCAGCAAGGGTACAAAACAGATAGGCCATAAATGTTCTTGAATCATGCTCGCCACCCTGGTTATGATGGACGATATTCAACTCATGCAGGACCAGGGAAACAGCACTGCCAAATGCAGCAATCTGTGCCAGTGCAATATCGATAAATATAATTTCCCGCTCGATCACATGGATTCCGAAATACACCATGATAAGGATCAGAAGAAGACAGGCCACAAAGGGCGCAAGCATAAATTCTAATGCAGTGAACATCAGCTTTTGTTGTTACGTTTCAGGGAGTGAATTTTTTTGATGGAAAGCTTCAAGAAAGCAAGGAGAAAAGCGATTAAACCAAGAAGACAAACAATCGCCGGACCGTTTGAAATATTCAGTTTATAGGATATGTAGATACCACTGAAAGATCCCAGGATTCCAATGATCCAGCTCCAGATGAACCGGGCCCTCCATTTTTGTGTGAATAAAGTTGCAGTAGCCGTGGGAGCGATCAGCAGTATAAAGATCAGGAAAATACCACCCACCGGGACAGCTTTTACAATGACAATGCCAAAGGTTATATAAAATAGAAGCTCAAATAACCGTGTCTTTCCCGGAGGAAAAGGCAGACCATCATTCGAACTGGATATTTGAATAAAGGATTTCTGAAAGAAAAGATGAATAACGGCAATGACGGCAAATAAAATGAAACAGGATAATACGTTTTTCCAGGTTATCCATAAAATATTACCGGTTATGGTTTTCGTTATGAAATTGGAGCCGCCGGGAATTCTTTCGGCAAGCAACATGGCCAATCCCAGGCCAAGGCAATAAATTATTCCGATGATTGCTTCCTGGGGAATGACCTGCTTTCTGAATTTGGTTAATGCAAACAGGGATATTATTGCAAGAGTAAAGGCATAAGAAATGATTTGAACGGAAAGTGATTCTTCAGCGAATCCCAATAGAAGTCCGATCATAGTTCCAAGTGCTGCGATCTGGGCAAGGGCAATATCAATAAAAATGATACCCCGCGAAAGAATGTGGTTGCCAAAATAGCTCAGAATACCAGCAAGTAGTATGCAGGCAGTAATAGGAGCTGCCAGGAAGACCAGATTATCCAGCATTATGTATTAGGTTAAACATGAAATATAAAGCTATCAATTTATTTATTCTTTTTACTGGATGTTGGCATTGATCTGTTGGATCCAGTAATCAACCAGTTGAAAATTATCATGGATTCCCGGAATACCTTGCACAAAGAGAGGAAGATAGAGCGCTTTAACACCCGTTTTATCCTCAATCATTTGAGGGGATTTTTTCTCAAAATAGCTGGCAACCAGCATCAATTTAATTTTCTGGTCTTTAATCATCTGGATCACATTTTGTACATGTTTTGCTGATGGGGGAATACCGGGTTTTGGCTCAATGTATCCGATGATATTCAGACCGAATATGTCAGCAAAATACGCCCAGTTCTTGTGATAGGCCACAACCTTCTTACCCCTGAATGGCAGTGCCTCCTTTAACCAACCCCCCAGATGATCAATCAATTTACCTCCTTCATAGGAATTTTCAAGAAATGTAAACAGGGTCTTATTTTCAAGCAGTTTGGTTAATGTCTCACCCCCGAAAAGATCCACCAGTTTATTACCAAACAGTGCACGATCCACCTTCTCTAAAAATTCATCGCGGTTCATCTCGTAAAAAGCAGAATTTACAGGGTCGATCTTTATCAACCCGATGGTGATATTTTTAGCAATAATTTTCCAATTAAGCGGGCCGGTATTGATGTGTGGGTTGCCCATTAAATGAACATCTCCTTCTGTACGATCTCCCTTTTCAACTTTTTGCAGAATTTTAATTCCATCCGACACGGCAACAAAACCGATTTCACCATCCATGATTTGCCGGTTACGGGCTTTGTCAAGCAGCGTGGTGGACCACATCTCAAGGTCCATTCCAGTGGTAACCCACATGTCTGCACCAGCTAGCATCATGGCATAACTGGGTTTTGGGGGAATGAAATGAGGATCGTTTTCACCATGGGCAATAAACGATATGTTTGCCTGGTTTCCTGTAATCTGACCGGCAATGGCAGCGTAATCGGAAAACGAACAAATAATGTTCAACGGTCCATCCGATGCTCCTCCACGATACCGGGTTTGTGTCCTTTGCTGGTTTCTTTGTTGTGCCGGGAGCTTGAATGTTCCTGCACACAACAGCATGCATATCAACATAAAAACGGTTGTATAGAACCATTCTTTCTGTTTTTCTTTCTTCATGATGTTTGCATTAAACGTTTATTAGTATGCTTCATGTTTATGTGGTCCCAATGCCCAACATACCTGGATAAGAACAGTGTGGTTGTTGGGAAGCAACCCTACAGGGTCGGATTCCCAACTGACAATGTTCCTCCAGTTGTATTGATATTGAATACGGGTAAAGACAAATTCACTTTGCCAGAAATCGAGATTGATTGTATAGTCCCATTCCTGTTGCCTGTTATCATCAGGCAATTCCGAATAACCAACCCGGCCACCAATCCAGAACCGGGCACTTAGTTTATTTTGAATGGATGAATAAAAACCCTTACTCTGAATGACTCCGGAAGCTTCTTCTCTGTAACTGTACAAAAATTCAGTCTTCCAATCAAACGTCCTGTATTTCGACCTTCCCACCGGAACCCATTTATAGGTAAGACCCAAACTTCCAACATAGGATCTGTTATCTCCAATGGAAGGATTTTTCCCGGTAACGCCACTAAGCCTGAATTCGCAATAACTGTTTTCTGAGATATCATAGTAATTTTTGAACTGGCCGATATAGAGAAAGCCGGTATAAGGATCGCTATCGAAACTAGCATCGTTACCACCGTTTATTATGGATATATCGAAGGTGCTGGCATCAGAAAAAAGAACTCTCGGTAACATAAAATTTGCTGCAAAACCCACACCACCAAGTCCTGCATTGCTGAATAAATTCACAAGTGCCCTGGGGCGGTCAAATTGTGGCAACGCATGATCATGATACCTGTTCAATGGCCCGAACTCCGTATAAAAAACACCAATCTTTAGATTCATCTTAAGGGGCAGGTTAAGCCATTCCATATAAGCTTCCTCAATGCTGATGCCATCCTGGGTAATGGAAATGAAATTCTTACCCCGTGTAAACGGATCCAGCGGTGCAACCAGGGCAAGCTCCACTTCCCGCAAGAAAAACCCATTGTTTCCGTAGGAAAAATCACCCGGTTCAGTAATGAATTCATGGTCAGATGAGCTGAATGCACCAAAAAAATCACCCCCAAGACTTATGTTGGGATTTAATCCCTGTTGCTGGCGAGCACCCGTGTGAAACTTCTTGGATAGATCCATCTCATCTTCCTTCTCCTTTTCAGCCAGCTGATTCGCCTCGTCAAGCAGTTTTTGCAGATCATCCTCTTTTTTCCCAATTTGTATTTTAGTTTCAAGTTGCATCATCAGGCTGTCGAGCTTTAACAGTTCCCGGTCGTATTTTTGTTGCAGAGATCGAAGTTCTTGCCTGAGCAGCATTAATGAGTCAGAAAGACCTTCTTCCTGTGCATGAATATTTTGCCAGAAAACAAGAAAAAACAACAGCATAAATATAAAAACAGATTTTTTCATCTTTTTACCCTTTATTAAGTCCACAAGTAACATGCATTCTAACCAGGCTGTAACCGATGGATTGAAGTATTATGGGAATCTTAATAGCGGGTTACGGGGGGGGCGTGATAGTTCATTAAAAAGTAGAGATCCGTCTGTTTGTGGATTTCTATGATCGGAGGCTGTGTGTTATTGAGAAACCTGGGATAAAGGGTCAATGTTAGCAAAACGGAGACAACAGTAACCAGAGCAATGGAGATATTATCCAGGAGAAGGAATTCAAAGGAACTGTGGTTGTGAGATTGAAAAGGAACACCGGAATTTTCTTTCTTATAGGGGTGAGCATGTTTAACGATTGATCCGCTGGCAAGTTTATGGTAGTGCTGGTTCAGGTTTGAATTCACAAAGAAACATGCTACGGTAAGAATCATTACCGGAATAAAGAAACGTGCTATTTTCCGCATGAAGAGCACAACCATTCAGAATTATTAAATATTGAGCTAAATTACAACATGTTAATTTAAATAAAACATGTTGTAAAACAAAATATTTATCTTTTACACAGGTTAACGGGGGTAAATGGGGGATTTTTTACGTACTTGTGGTGGTTGGTTTAAGCATCGACCAGATCCAGAAGCCCAAACCTGTCAAAACAAACGGAATGCTGAGCCATTGACCCATATTCAGTTTCATGCCCGCTTCAAATGAAACCTGGTCTTCTTTTATGAATTCAATAAAAAACCGGGCAGTAAAGACCAGGATCAGGAACAGGCCGAACAGCCCGCCCTCTTTTATTCTTCCCTGGGCTCGGATATAGACTATGTAAAGAAGAAGAAAAATAATGAAATAGGTTAGTGCCTCGTATATTTGAGTGGGGTGTTTCGGCAGGATTTCCCCATTGCGTAAAAAAACAAACCCCCAGGGTAATGTTGTTTCCACGCCATAAATTTCGGAATTCATTAAATTTCCAGTACGGATAAAAAATCCAGCCAATGCAACAACTATGACAAGGCGGTCAATGGTCCAGAGGTAGGTCTTTCTTGTATTTTTAGCGAAGAAATAAATGGCCAGTAAGATCCCGATGGCTGCGCCATGGCTGGCAAGTCCCCCTCTCCAGATTTTCAGAATTTCGATGGGATTATTCAGGTAATAACCCGGTTCATAAAAGAGGCAATGTCCCAATCTTGCCCCAACGATGGTGCCTACAGCAGTATAGATGGTTAATTTATCCAGCACTTCAATGGGAATGCCCTCTTTCTTAAAAAATTTTGCAAGGATCAAGTAGCCAAAAAAGAAACCAGAGGCAAATAATAAGCCATACCAGCGAATGGCAAAATTTCCAATCCTGAATATTTCAGGATTAACGTTCCAGTCGATATAAGCCAAAATCATCATCAAAAGGTTTATTCTTCAAAACTACAAAATATATCCAATATACTTTTCGTCCTGTCATCAAAATCCCCATATTCTTTGTAAGTTTGCAGAGATCACTGTAAAAGTCATTTACCCGGATTGAAGGCAAAACATGTCATATTACTGCTCATCGGAACCCTTCTTCTTTCCCTCTATCATTGTGCAAAAGTCGGGACTCCTTCCGGTGGTAAATTGGATGAGTCACCTCCTGAAATAAAAAAAAGCATCCCGGAAAACCATTCTACCAATGTTCGGACCAACAAGTTTGAAATCACCTTTGACGAATATATTCAATTGAAGGAGGTTAATCAGAAACTACTCATTTCTCCACCTCTTCAGGAAAGGCCTGAAATACGACTGAAAGGTAAATCTCTTATTGTTGAATTTACAGAGGAACTGGATACAAATACCACTTATACCTTCAACTTTTTCGACGCCATCGCGGATTACAACGAGGGAAACCCCCTGGAAAATTTTGAATTTGTTATCTCAACGGGTGAAGAGATTGATTCATTGTCGATTTCAGGCAAGGCAATCAGAGCATTTGACCTTGAAACAGAAGAAAATGTTTACATTCTTCTACATGAAAACCTGGAAGATTCTGCTTTTACCAATCTTGTCCCCAATTATGTCAGTAAAGCCGATAAATCAGGGGGTTTCCGGCTCAATAATTTAAAAGCAGATACTTTCAGGCTTTATGCATTAAAGGATGCAAACATGAATTACCGGTATGACCAGCCTACGGAATTGATTGCTTTTTTAGACTCGATGATCATTGTAAGGCCCAACCTCCAGCCCTTATTGGATACAAACCGATTGGATTCAACAGCCATCACCATAAATGCGCCTGTTATTCAAAACCTTGAGTTGTACCTGTTTCAGGAAGAGAAATTCGAACAATATTTAAAAAGCACCGAGAGAAACAGATCGGAGCATTTGTTGTTCATTTTTAACGAGTCGCTCAAGACGACTCCCGAAATCAATCTATTGGAAAGGGATGATGATACAGCCTGGTACCTTCCTGAACGATATGTTAATGGGGACTCGGTCAGTTTTTGGATCCGGGACACCGCCATTAGCAACATTGAGTTTCTTACTCTTGAGGTTCTTTATTTAGGAAAGGACAGCACCAATAATCTGGTTGAATTCAGGGACACCGTTACCCTTCGCTACACCGAACCGATCGAACCAAGAACAAGAGGGAGAAATACCGAACCAGAAGAGGAGCTGGCGCCCAAAATCAACATCACCCTGAATCTTTCCGGTGGCAGAGTTATGGATCTGAACGGTAAAATCAGGCTGGGTACAACAACACCGATTCTCCAAATCGACACCTCAAGGATCGAACTGGTTGAAGTTGAAGATACATTGCAGTATCCCGTTCCTTTTCAACTCACAGGGGATACGCTGGGGCGGCGTACGTTCTTCATCACCCCGTCATGGAAGGAAAACAGTTTATACAACCTCAAATTATTTCCCGGTGCTTTCACAGATCTCTACCAGGTTACCCATGATACCATAGCATTTCGTTTGAAAACACAGACCATGGATTATTATGGTGCCATCCTGCTTTCTGTGTCCAATGTAACACAGGATCTTATTATTCAACTAATGGATGGGAAAGATGAAATCCTGAAAGAAACATTTGTTGGAGCGGATTCCTTAATCACCTTCCGGTATCTTAAACCGGGACAGTACAAATTGAAAACGATTATTGACAGGAATACTAATGGGAGATGGGATCCGGGGGACTTTTCCAGGAAAATTCAACCCGAAGAAGTCCTGTATTATAGTGAAGAGATAGAGGTCAGATCGAACTGGGAATATGAAATTGACTGGATGATTAACACATACCGGACAAGACAATACGACACGTCAAACAATATTCATTAAATAACAAATCATGAAAAAACAACACTTCTTTAAAATTTTGATCTTTGTACTTCTTCTTTCTGCCTGTACAACAGGAAAGTATGAGGTAAAACAGAAAACTGATAAAAACGGTTTTACCTATGAATACGTCACCAACGATCCTGTAAAAGCAAGGATTTATACACTGGAAAACGGGTTAAGGGTCTACCTGTCCGATAACAAAGACGAGCCACGAATTTATACCGCCATTGCCGTCAAAGCAGGATCCGCCTCCGACCCAGTTGCAACAACGGGCCTCGCACACTATTTTGAACACATGATGTTTAAGGGCACGGACGAAATCGGCACACTTGACTGGGAGAAAGAAAAACCACTCCTGGATGAAATCTCTGAACTGTTTGAAGAACACCGGAACACCCAGGATCCGGAGAAAAAGAAACAAGTCTATTTTAAGATCGATAGCGTATCCACTGTTGCAGCGAGGTATGCAGCCGCAAATGATTATGACAAACTGGCTGCCAGCATAGGAGCAAAGGGGACCAATGCCGGAACCGACTATGATATGACCGTTTATATTAATGACATCCCGTCGAACGAACTGAATAAATGGGCAAAACTGGAAAGTGAGCGGTTCAAGGATATGGTCCTGCGGATCTTTCATACGGAACTGGAAACCGTTTACGAGGAGTTTAATATGTATCAGGATGATGATAATGTTCGTGCCGACGAACTATTGATGTCAAAATTGTTTGGTGAACACCCCTATGGACGTTCGATCATTGGATTGCCGGAACACTTGAAAAACCCCTCACTGGTTAATATTTATCATTTTGCTGAAACCTATTATGTACCAAACAACATAGCAATCGTACTGTCCGGAGATCTTGATTTTGAAGAGACCATTCAAATCATTGATGCGCATTTCGGGGAAATGGAGCCGGGTGATTTGCCTGAACAGGAGCGCCCTGAAGCACCGGTAATCGGTGAACCGGTTGTTGATACCGTCACCGGACCATCTGCTGCAAACCTGATCTTTTCCTATCGCTTTAATGGAATGAATTCTGAAGATTATAAATACGTTACTCTGATCGATATGATTCTGAGCAATAGCCAGGCAGGATTAATCGATTTGAACCTGGTGCAGGAACAAAAGGTGTTGACGGCCGGGTGTTATCCCTATTTTCTTGCCGATTATGGAATCCATCAATTCTATGGAACACCCCGCGAGGGACAGACACTTGAAGAGGTAAAAGATCTATTACTGGCAGAAATCGAAAACATCAAAGCAGGAGAGTTTGAGGATTGGATCATCGAAGCCGTGATCAATGACCTGAAACTTTCTGAAATGCGACAGCAGGAAAGCAATATTGCCCGAGTATTTAACTATGCTGACGCTTTCGTAAAAGATGTCGATTATGTCTATCTGATTTCCTTCCTGGATGACCTGGAAGAGATTACCAAAACCGAGCTCATTGAGTTTGCACAAAAGCATTATGCTGAAAACTATGTGCTTGTTTATAAGAAAACCGGTGAAAATGATGCGCTGTTTAAGGTTGAAAAACCTGAAATTACATCGGTGCCGATAAACCGGGAAGACCAATCTGGATTTTACAAAGAATTTATTAAAGATCAACCCGAACCGATTGAACCGGTTTTTATTGATTTTGAAGGAGAAATAACCTCCCGAAAATTGGGTAGTGGAATTGATATCAGTTACATCGAAAACAAAACCAATGATATATTCACTCTACAATATATCCTGGATATGGGCAAGAACCATAACATAAAATTGCCACTTGCGGTGAATTACTTACCCTACCTGGGGACGGATGACTATTCTGCAGCAGAACTTCAGAAAGAATGGTTTAAACTGGGTCTCAATATGGGTGTATATGCAGGAAATGAACGATCGTTTATCTATATTTCCGGATTGGAAAAGTCATTTGAGGAAGGGGTTGAACTTCTGGAACACGTGTTGTCTAATGTGGTGCCGGATCAGAAAGCATACGAGGATTATGTTGATGGAATTCTGAAATCTCGTGCAGATGCAAAGCTGAACAAGAATAGGATTTTATGGGGCGGTTTGTTTAACTATGGAATGTATGGCCAACAATCGCCGTTTACAAATCTTATTCCGGAGGATGAATTATTATATATTGATCCCAAGGAACTTACCGGTCTGTTGAAAGACTTGATTGAGTACAAACACAGGGTATTTTTCTATGGGGAAAATGATCTGTCTGAAACCAGTGTTATCCTTGATCGTTATCATATCACCCCGGCCATTTTAAAAGAGTATCCGGAACCGGTCTATTTTGAGGAAAAAGAGACTGGCGAAAACCAGGTTTATTTTGTGGATTATGATATGGTTCAGGCTAATATCCTGTTGTTGACCAAAGACACAAAACTAAATCCTGAATTGATACCCATGGCACAGCTATACAATGAATATTTTGGATACAATATTATTTTTCAGGAGATCAGGGAATCCCGCGCTTTAGCCTATTCAGCGTTTGCTACATTCAGTACCCCGGCAAAACCAGATAAATCTCATTTCGTTTATTCTTATGTTGGGACCCAGGCAGACAAGCTGAAAACCGCAACCGATGCCATACTGGATTTAATGAATAATATGCCAAAAGCACAAAAACAATTCGATTTAGCCAGGGAGACCATTATGAAACGAATCGAAACCGAAAGAATTACAAAAACAAACATTTACAGCACCTATCAGACAAACAAGGATCGTGGTATTGAATACGATATTCGCCAGGATGTGTATAAAACCATGCAAACAGTCACCCTGGAAGAACTGGAAGAATTCGTCAACCAGCATGTTTACGGGAAACATTTTAACTTCCTCGTATTGGGCAGTAGAGAAATGATCGATACGGATGTTTTGAATAACCTTGGACCCGTGAAGGAATTAACACTTAAGGAACTATTTGGTTATTAATTCCGGTGTTATATCCGTTCACGCTAACAAACCCTATCTTATGAAGAAAACAGGGTATTATCTTGCATTGTGTTTCCTAATAGCAACCCTGTCTGTACCGTTAAACGGACAGGATGTTTATATTCAATATGGGAAAGCATCGTTCTATGGCGATGAGTTTCAGGGAAGAACCACTGCCAGTGGGGAGCGCTATGATCACAACAAGCTTACTGCTGCGCATCTTTCTTTGCCCTTTGGGACAAAGGTAAAAGTTACCAACCTTTCAAATAATAAAACAGCCATTGTACGGATCAATGATCGGGGGCCATTTGTTGAGGGAAGGGTCATTGACCTGTCAAAAAGGGCCGCCCAACAACTGGATTTTATACCGCTGGGCATCATTGATGTAAGGGTTGAAGTGCTTGGTATAGAGGGAGAAGAATCCGATCAGGAAACAGTGCAGCCACCACAGCAGGGAGCAGGAAAACAGGAGTTTTATGAATTGCTTGCCAGGCGGGCTCACCCTGCTGGTTTTGGTATACAGATTGGTAGTTTTAAAGAGCTGGCAAACCTGATGAGGATAACCGACAACCTGAAAAACAAATACCAGAATGAAATTACTGCACAGGTAGTGATCGTTAACCGGGTAAAGGTTTACCGGATTATTATTGGTATATATTCAAACCGTAATGAAGCGGAACGACTGTTAAAAAAGCTACAGGGTGATTATCCGGACTGTTTTGTTGTAGAATTTGAGAAATTGTAAGAGTGTGAATTCGGAATACTTTTTACATTTGCTAACCGGTCAATCGATCTGGAAACCGTTATGTAATCCTTAAACATGATGTTAACATGAACGAGGTTGCAATTGGAATTGATATTGGTGGAACAAATTCCGTTCTGGGAGTGATTGACAGGGAGGGGAAGTGTCTGGCTGAAAGCGCTATCTCCTCACGGGCACACGCTGAGATAGAACTGTTCCTGGAAGCACTGGCAAAGGATGTCAACCGGATGCTGAATAACCTGAAGGATAAGGTTCAGGTCAAAGGGGTTGGCATTGGTGCTCCGAATGGGAATTATTATTTGGGGACCATTGAATATGCACCCAACTTAATATGGAAAGGTGTCATTCCCCTGGTTGATCTCATGAAAAAGCATTTTGATTTTTCAACGATTGTTCTGACCAACGATGCCAATGCTGCAGCCATAGGTGAAATGATGTATGGAGGTGCTCAGGGGATGAGCGATTTTATCATGATTACCCTGGGAACTGGCGTGGGTAGTGGCATAGTGGTGAACGGGAACCTGGTTTACGGACATGACGGTTTTGCCGGTGAGATTGGACACATATTGGTTGACCCCATGGGAAGGGAATGTGCCTGCGGGAGAAGAGGATGCCTGGAGACCTATGCATCAGCACCGGGAATAAAACGAACCGTGTTCGAGCTGCTTGCCGACACATCACAACCGAGCCAACTGCGGGGCATAGCCTACAATAAAATGAATGCGAAAACCATTCATGAAGCCGCAAAGAATGACGATAAAATTGCTATCGATGCTTTTAATTTTACCGGAGAGATCCTGGGAAAGGTACTGGCCGATTGTGTTGCCTTTTCCAGCCCGGAAGCCATTTTTTTGTTTGGCGGATTAGCCAATGCCGGCGATTTTATTTTTAAACCCACCAAACATTATTTGGAAGAGAACCTCCTGAAGATCTATAAAAACAAAGTAAAATTGTTACCCTCACAACTCAATGGTGCTCATGCTGCCATTCTGGGTGCCAGTGCCCTGGTATGGAATGAGGAAGAAAAACAGGCCCAATGAAAATCGTCACCCTGTATGGTCTGGCAATCATCCTTCTGTTTCACTGCCAGGCTATCCATGATACACATGACCGGAGTTCGGAGAAATCGATTCACAGGGGATACAACGCCGGCCAGGATTCTGTTTATAACCCTGATGGTACAACCGTTCTAACCCGGTTTAAACCCCTACAGAGTTATCGAAGAACAATTGCCGAAACGGGTTCCTTTGGTTCATTTTTAAGACACCTTCCACTCAAACCGCATGGCACAGACGTATTGCTCTATGACGGATCCGTTAAACCGGGAGAAGGAGTTCACTGTGCGGTTGTGAGAATGGATATTGGCGATAAAGACCTTCAACAATGTGCCGATGCCATCATCCGACTAAGGGCGGAATATCTGTTTGAAAGCAATCAGTTCGCAAAAATTTCTTTTCATTTCACAAACGGGGAGAGAGTAGATTATGTAAGATATGCTGAGGGGTTCCGGGTTATCGATATCGACAATAATATGCAGTGGGTAAAAAAAGCCCCAAGAGATTACTCCCATCAGACTTTTCTGAATTACCTGGAACTGGTGTTTACCTATGCCGGCTCCTATTCGTTGAGCCGGGAACTTATACCGGTTCGGAACAGAGAGGATCTGGAAATTGGTGACATTTTCATCCAGGGGGGATTCCCGGGTCATGCCGTTATCGTGGTCGATATGATCATCAAAGAAACCACCGGAGACAAACAGTTTTTGTTGGCGCAAAGCTATATGCCGGCGCAGGAAATCCACATCTTGATGAATCCCAAAGGGAATTCTCCCTGGTATCCAGTAGCGTCTTCCGGAAAGCTGGTTACCCCCGAATGGATTTTCGATTATGAT
Organism: uncultured Rikenellaceae bacterium; assembly: GCA_964612275.1. GTDB lineage: Bacteria > Bacteroidota > Bacteroidia > Bacteroidales > VadinHA17. The sequence continues at coordinate 13,708 of CAZTES010000001.1, read as the reverse complement.
GATTTGAAACGGTTTAACGACGAATGACGATCATCACCATAAAATCGGGCAAAAAAGAATTGAATTAATTCAGATGTGTTATTTTTGAATGATGAAATAGAATAGATTAATCCTGGAAGATGAGCCATTTCGTTCAATTCCTGCTTCACCTCTTAGTGATCTCCGCTTTTTTATTGATCTTCGTCCTGGCTACAGTTTTTACTAAACCACTAATGATCAATAGAAAACGAATGGTGTCGACCATGTTCCTTAAAATTGGATACCTGGTTTACCTGATCATAACCCTTACTTTTTTCTATTATTTGATCTTTGTAAATAAAGACCTGACCGGTTTAATCACCGACCTGCATTTCGTATTGATCCTGTTAGCTCTTTTTATTCCGAACGGCGGAATGATGATGAGACGAAGAATAAAGAGTTCAAGAACATTTTACAACTATTTTCTCTTCATCTTTTTTATCCTTACCATCCTTTACCTGGTTTATGTTTTTTATCAGATACAGCTCTTTTACTGATATCCACTGAATATCAGCATCATGAACAAATCCCGGGTTATGAACAATTGGCTGTTCATTCTGCTTTATTTATGTAGTAGCGAACAAATCAAACCATTATTCCGGAAATCCCTCTTCGCCAAATCGCGTTGCATGATCGATTGGATACGTTCCGGCACCAATTCTATTTAACATAACATGTAAAATGGGAAAATATTTCTATTTTTATTTGATCAATCCGATCAGATTGTAAAACGGATGGGAATATGAAACAGAGTGTGGTTATTGTTGCAGGTGGGAAAAGCCATCGCATGAACAGCACTGTACCAAAGCAGTTCCTTCTGCTCGGGGGCAGACCCTTACTGATGTATTCAATCCAGGCTTTCTTTGAGTATTCGGCCGGTATAGAAATTGTAGTTGTATTACCGGAAGATAAGCTGGCCTACTGGAACGAATTATGCAAAACGTATTCTTTATCTGTTTTGCATAAAACCGTGAAGGGAGGAACTTCCCGGTTTGAATCCGTAAAAAACGGACTGGAACAAATCGGAAATACCGGGCATGTGGCCATTCATGATGGAGCAAGGCCTTTAATCAGCCCATTCATGATAAAACGGTGTTTTGATCACGCATTAAAACATGGGAATGCCCTGCCTGTTATTTCCCTGAGTGAGTCTGTCAGGTTGCTCGAGAACAAACATAATAAATCAATTGAACGATACCGTGTTAAAGTGTGTCAAACCCCGCAGGTTTTTTTGTCTGAACAGATCAAGACAGCCTATCATCAGCCTTTTGTCCCTCAGTTTACCGATGATGCTACAGTGTTAGAATCAAAAGGATACACGATCAGCCTGCTGGAAGGAGATCCCTGTAACATTAAAATTACAACCTCCCTTGATCTGGCTATTGCAGAAGCCATGATAAATCAGTCAGAAACCAAAAGCGGTTGAACATTTTTATGCCCCTGGAATTTTCCGTACTTTTCAGGATACAATAATCGGATTACAATCAAAGGCTTCTGTTTATGGTATACCCTGAATTCATAGCCCGGTTCTATGATTTGATTTATCAACACGTCAGGAACGGTACTGACAACGAATTTTTTCTAAGCAAAGCGTGTCATAGCCGGGGGAAAGTGCTGGAAATTGGAGTGGGTACAGGACGTCTTTTTCTGAATGCATTGAACCGGGGAGTTGATATTTATGGAATTGATATCAGCCCGGCAATGATCAATGTTTTGCATGGAAAAATGAACTATTCAAGGATGCCAGGGATTTTGTCGTTGTTTGCACGAAAAAAAAATAGCACCTTGTCACCGTCTGTGTTTTTTATTTTCATGGTTGCTCCATTACTGATAACCCGTTTTCAAAATAAAACGTGAATACTTCAACACACTGCATTGCTGAAAAACCAAAATAAATTCTAAATTTGTATTAGCCACTCGATGAAAATTCCTATGGAACAACCGGCTTCATTGGATCAATCCTTTATTTACGACCTGTTCAGGGATATGATCAAATACAGTATCAATTATGGTTACCGGGGAATTTTTACCCGTGCTGTTACTGATGGATTTATCTCATTTGCCCAGAGTATCTTCGACCTGGCCGATGTCAGTAGAAAGATGAAAAAACGGGTCTTTTATATTTTGGTAGAATGTGTTCAGAATATTACAAGACATCAGGAAATCCCGGATGAGGATCCACCGGAAAGTGATGGGATTTTCTTTATACAGAGTTTCAACGAATTGTATAATATTTCTCAGGGAAACCTGATCGTTAATGACCACATCGACTCCCTCAAAGAGAAACTGGAAAGCATCAATAAGCTGGACAGGGAAGAGTTAAAGGCCTATTATCAAACGGTTTTAAGGGAAACTGTGATTTCATCCAAAGGTGGAGCAGGTCTGGGCCTAATTGAAATTGCCCGGAAATCAGGAAACAAGATCCGGTTTAAATTTGATCCGGTTGACGACAAATATTCCTACTTCTTTATGGACACATTGATCGGTGATCCATTGGGTGAAAAATCATCCCAAAATGTTGATTTTTATGGGATTGATATCACCAAGGAGTTGATGGATGTCCTGAGCAAAAATAATCTCAACCTGGTCTATTGCAGTCAGTTTTCAGGACAGAGAGCATTCGATATGCTGGATATCATCGAGAATTTGAAGTTGAACAAAAGCCAGAAGTATGTCATTAGAAAAAGAATTTTTAGCGTGCTGGTTGAGATGTTACAGAATATTTCTCAGCATTCTACTGATCTTGATGGCATGGAAGGAAAGACCGGAATTTTGCTGGTGGGCTCGGAAGGGAATACCAACAAAATTATTACAGGGAATATCATTCGAAAGAAAGAGGAAGTGTTTCTTCGGAATCACCTGGATCACATCAACCGGTTAAACAACGAGGAATTAGAAAATCTTTTTGTTGAAAAACTGACCGATGATGACTTTTCCAACCCGCTGAAGCATGGCATGGGATTAATTGATATGCGGATAAAAAGCGGTAAAAAACTAACATACAGTATTTTACCAGTAAATGACAACTTTTCATTCTTTTCTATCCAGGTGACAATCGATCACTAAGAAAAAGAGTGTACATAGATGATCTCTCCCGGATTGATGGGAATTCAATGAAGGGTAAATTGGTCGTCTTCACCCAGTGAAAAAACACCACTAATGGAGTAGATATCTCCTTCTGATCCTGGAATCGTCAATTTCCAGATTTCGATTCTTCCAACCAATCATTCCCTCTTTGAGAAGATTAACGTTTCTGAACCCCCGTTCAATCATGAAAGTACAGGCAGTACTACTACGGGATTCATCGTCACAATAAATGAATAACGGCTGTTCCAGGTCGAGGGTGTCGGTAATAGAAAACAGAATCTTGCTATTGTTTGCCAGGAGAGCATTTGGTATGCGTTCTTTCTGAAATTCTCTAACGGTACGGACATCGATTAAAACCTCGTTTTCTTTTAATTTCATTTGAATATAAAACTCGTTGGGGTCAAGCTTAATAAATGATCGCTTTTGATCGGTTTGCGAAAATGTAGAATGAGAGAACAGAAAAAAACCCGTAAACGATAATATAATCCAAAAGAATGAAAACCAATCCTTGATCATGTTGTACTATTCTTCGGTGCGCAATGGATTTCCATCAAAGATAATCATTTTATAAGGAGAGAAAGGGGATATAATGCGCTATTTATTATTAATTTAGCTATCCATTACCATACCCTTTCAGATGAATGGTTTATTCCGGCTAATAGACGATTTTGTAAGCCTTTTATATCCTACTCTTTGTGTGGTTTGTGGTAGAAATCTATACCGTAACGAATCACTGATTTGCACCCATTGTCTCTATCATATCCCCAAAACAAACTTTCATTTTCTCAAAGATAATCCTGTATCGCGTTTATTCTGGGGGAGAGTGAAAATAGAAAGTGCAGCATCCTACTATTTTTTTGAAAAAGGAAGCCGGTTTAAATCATTGATACATAAAATGAAATACAGGGGACAAAAGGAGCTGGGATTTGAATTGGGACGGATATATGGGGCCGAGTTAACGTCATCGGGATTCTATAATCGTGTGGATTTGATTTTACCTGTTCCCTTACACCCCAGGAAGAAAAGAAAACGTGGATACAACCAGAGTGAATGGATAGCAAGGGGAATAGCTGAGAGCATGGAAAAACCCCTTGATATTAAATCGGTTTACCGTGCTGTTGATACTGTTTCACAAACAAAAAAGAACAGGTATGAACGATGGAAAAATGTGGAGGATATATTTCAGGTGAGCCACCCCGAAATGCTTCAAAACAGGCACATTCTTGTTGTGGATGATGTCATAACCACAGGATCTACCCTGGAAGCCTGTGCACGGGCTATTCTTAATGTGGAGGGAACGAAGGTGAGTTGTGTGACTTTGGCAATAGCCTAGTGCAGCTTATCCTTCTTCGCGAGCGATCGTTTCTTCGTCAAACCAACAGCGTCAGCGTCCTATTCGTTCAGATGTGCTAACAATTTTTCTTTTAACAGCCCCACCCCAACACCTGCTTTTTCCTGGATGAACTCAATGTTTTTATGGAAGGGTGTTTGCACTGGATTTGGATCAACTACATAAATTGGAACAGATGAAGGAGCATAATGGATCAAACCTGCAGCGGGATAAACGACGAGTGATGTACCAATAACAGCGAAAAAATCCGCCTGTTGAACAATTTCTGCTGCCTCCGCGATAGCGGGTACCGGTTCGCCGAACCAGACGATATGGGGGCGTAATTGAGATCCTTTTTCACACTTCTCGCCGGATTTTAGCTCCCAGCCATCCAGTTCATAGATCAGATTCGGATCAACAGTGCTTCTTACTTTTTTCAATTCACCATGCAGGTGAAGAATTTTTGTACTTCCAGCCCTTTCATGCAGATCATCTACATTCTGTGTAATGATTTCAACATCGAAATATTTTTCCAGTTCTGCCAGTCCCACATGACCCGGGTTGGGTTCTGCTTGCAATAACTGCTTTCGTCGTTCGTTGTAGAAACGCAATACGAGCTCTCTGTTTGCCTCCCATGCTTCCGGACTGGCTACTTCCATGACGTCATATTCTTCCCATAAGCCGCCCATTTCACGAAAGGTTTTCAGGCCACTTTCTGCACTGATACCCGAACCGGTTAAAACAACAAGTTTTTTCATCTTTTCCGATACAAAAATAAGAGATTTTCCCGATATAGGAAGCAAAACGAAACCCGGAATGGGATGGGTAATAATTTCGAAACGAAAGAGATGATGATTTCATTTAATAATGTTAAATTTAACAAGCAGAGAAGAAAATCTTAATTGTCTCATTATCAATTCATGATCGATTCCGCGACCATTGACAGGATTTTTAATACGGTAGACATTGTGGAAGTCATTCAGGATTTTGTCACCCTGAAGAAACGGGGGGCGAACTACCTTGGTCTGTGTCCCTTTCATAATGAGAAAACACCCTCATTTTCGGTATCCCCTTCAAAAGGCATCTACAAATGTTTTGGATGTGGAAAGGGAGGGAATGTGGTGAATTTCATTATGGAGCATGAGCACATGACCTATCCTGATGCGCTGAAATTCCTTGGGAAAAAATACAACATAGAGGTTGTTGAAAAAGAAAGAACGCCGGAAGAGATTCAGCAACAAAATGAGCGGGAAAGTCTGCAGATTGTCTCTACCTATGCTGAAAAATATTTTATGGAAACCCTTCACAACAGTATGGAGGGAATTGCGGTTGGTTTGAGCTATTTTAAAGAGAGAGGGATCCGGCAGGAGTTTCTGAAAAAATTTCAGCTGGGATATTGCCTCGATCAAAAGGATGCATTTACCAAAACTGCTTTGAAAGCCGGTTATAAAAAGGAATACCTGGTAAAATCGGGTTTGACTATCGAAAAAGAATTCTACAGTTTTGACCGGTTTGCAGGACGCATCATATTTCCCATACACAGCCTTTCCGGTTCCGTAATAGGATTTGGTGGCAGAATTCTGAAAGCAGATCCCAGGGCAGCGAAATACATTAACTCACCGGAATCTGAACTGTACCATAAGAGCAAGGCCTTATATGGTATTTATCATGCGAAAAAATCAATAGTTGCCGGTGATAAATGTTATTTGGTCGAAGGGTACACTGATGTTCTGGCACTCCATCAGATGGGCATTGAAAATGTTGTTGCATCATCCGGTACAGCCCTGACTGCTGAGCAGATACGGTTGATCAAGCGATTTACGAATAATATCATTGTCTTATTCGATGGTGATGAGGCAGGAGTAAAGGCTTCGCTTCGCGGTATCGATCTTATCCTCCAGGAGAACCTCAATGTCAGGGTAATTTTGCTTCCCGATGGTGAGGATCCGGATTCCTATTCCCGGAAAATAAGCGCAACAGAATTTCAACAGTTTATTCAGGAAAACCAGCAGGATTTTATTCATTTTAAGACCCGTCTCCTGCTGGAAGATGCACAAAAAGATCCCGTGAAACGTGCCAATCTGATCCGTGATATTGTGCAAACCATAGCAGTAATACCCGATAGCATCACGCGTTCTGAATATATAAAAGAGTGCAGCAACTGGTTACAGGTTGAGGAGGGGATCCTTTACATGGAGATCAATAAAGCAAGAAGGAAAATTGCAGAACAAAACTACATGCGGCTCCGGAGGATCGAAGACCAGATCATAAAAACCATTCCCCAAAAACAACAAACCTCATTCATTGAAGATACTGAAGCACAGGAAAAAGAGATTATCCGATTGTTGCTGAATTATGGAGAGAGGGAGTTTCGTATTCGACCTTCAAAGAATGAAAAAAAGGAAATTCAGACAACCGTTGCTGAGTTTATAGTTAATGAGATAATCAATGATGACCTGGAGATGAGTAATCCCGTCTTCAAGCAGATATTTGAGGAGTACCAGCACCATCTGATAGAAAATAAATCCATTGGACAGAAGTACTTTATTCATCACCAGGATAAAAGCATTCGGGATACCAGTGCTGATTTGTTGAGCATATCCTATGATCTTAGCAAGATCTGGAGAAAGCACGAAAACTATATCGAATCGGAAGAGATGAAGCTGAGAGAGATCTTACCGGAAACGTTAACCGCTTTTAAAAACAAACGAATTATCCTGGCAATCAAAGAGATTCAGAACCGGATAAAAATGGCACAGGAAACCGATCAACCGGAAGAAATTGAAGGATTACAGGAACAATTCATGGTGTTGAACAACCTGAAGAAACAGCTGTCCAGGGACCTGGGCGACCGGACTATTTTGTAACTTCATAAATTTAAGATCAGCATATCTACAGAACAATGATTTTATTGTATATTTGAGGCCGAGTTCAATTACGCTTAAAAACAAAACAAATGAAAAAGCCTGCTTCATTTTCTTTTTTATTTTTTTCGGGCATTGTACTGATCGTTTTCGTTGCCCTGTTTGCAAGCTGCAGAGGGAAAACAACCGATGAGGATACCGCGAATAAAAAAGAACGATTTCAACCGATAGTAAAGGACGCCATAGAGAAAGAGGTTGAAGAATTTATTTCTCCACTTCCCAGTTCCTTCGAAATTACACAGATGCTTAATGATATAGGCATTTCATACATTCTGGGCCTTTCCAATCCGGTAAGTAAAGTGGATCGTTATTTTACCGAGAGGAGCAAAGCCCTCAACCTGGGAGTATATGGTGCAGACCTGGCCTATGCAAGCACCTATCATATGAAACAGGAAGTGATGCTCTACCTGGAGGCTACTAAAAAATTGACCGATGAATTGCAAATTTCCACCGCTTTTAATGAAACCCTGGTGGAAAGTATTGAAAAACAACTTGATGATAAAGAAGAGTTAAAACAAATCATTACCGATTCCTTTAACGAAACGTATGATTTTTTAAACAGAAATGGTAAGGCAAGCCTCTCCCTGCTGGTCGTCAGTGGCAGCTGGATAGAAGGATTATTCCTTACATCACATGTCTCGGCCAACGTATACCACAATTATGAAATTGTAAAGATCATTCATGAACAAAAAGAACCACTGGAAAAATTAATGACCGTGCTTGAGGAGTATAAGGAGGAACAGGCCATCCAGGAATTCCTGGAGGATCTGGCTCCATTGAAGGAAATTTACGATTCAATTGGAGATACACTGACTGAAGAACAGGTCCTTGAAATTTCATCTGCTGTTGAAACACTCCGGGAAAAAATTATAGCCTGATTAATTATCAATAAAAAATCCTAAGCCTGCGCTTGCGTGTGGGCTTTTTTTTTATAATATTACCTGATAGTTCTGCAGGTAAATCAATCATCCAATGAGTGAGTCCATTCTGAATGCATTGATTCATTTATTTGCCATCGTTGCCATGGTAAATAGAAAGGGAATCTCTGAAAAGGGAAGAATGATCGTCAGTATGTATTTGAGGCGCTACCTGAACGAGGAATTAACCGGGGAGTATTTGAGAGTTTTTGATAACTACCTGGATTTTTATAAAAGAGAACTACTTTTTGAAGTAAAGCAAGATCAAAAGGAAAGTGATTCGCTCATTTCGTTTCAGATAACCAATGTGTGCCGGCAAATCAAAAAAGGACTTTTGCGGGATGAACGGGTCATTGTCATTCTTCAGTTGATCGAATTCGTCATTGAAGATAATGTTTTGTCCCCTGAAGAGAATGATTTTATCGAAACGGTTGCCAGAACGTTTAATATTTCTGATTCAGAACTAAATAATATTCAAAGCTTTATTGTAGAACCGGAATCAGGCAAAATAGAGAAAGATAAACTCCTGATCATTGATAATCAAATCAAGGAATGGTCAGAGAACATTGCCTGGTTTATGGACAAGAAAAAAAAGAAAAAACCGGCAGAGAAGCATATTTATAAAGAGAACCTCTACGGGAAAATCCTGGTGCTTTACATTCAAAGCATCAACTCCTACGTTTTGAGTTACTTCGGGCAATTGAATCTCTATCTGGAAGGACATAAGATTGAAGCCTCCCGGACTTATTTCCTGAATCATGGATCCATTATCAAAGGACCCAATATAGAATCCATCTATTTCAGTGATATCGTTAAAAAATTTCTTGTTGAGGAAAAAACCCCCCAGGTCGTTTTCTCCGGGAAAGAGATCGAATTCCGGTTCAAGAAAAGCAAGAATGGGATACACACTTTAAATTTTTCAGAAGAAACCGGACAGTTGATCGGCATAATGGGAGGAAGCGGAGTTGGGAAAACAACCCTGTTAAACATCCTGAGCGGTAAACAAAAACCGAACAAAGGAACGGTAAAGATCAACGGTTATGATATCTACAAATACAAAAACAGGCTGAAAAGTTATTTGGGGTTTGTTCCCCAGGATGACCTGCTTTTTGAGGAACTGACGGTTTTCCAAAACCTCTATTATAATGCTAAACTGTGCCTGAGTGATTTTTCAAAAAAGGAAATCATTGAAAGTATTCATCGCATTCTTATTGATCTGGAATTGTTTGATGTGAAAGACCTGCCTGTTGGCAATCCGTTGAATAAATTCATTAGTGGAGGGCAGAGAAAAAGGCTCAATATTGCATTGGAATTAATTCGGGAACCGGCTGTCTTGTTTGTCGATGAACCCACCTCCGGATTATCTTCCAGTGATTCCGAAAAGCTGATCCGGATATTGAAAAAGCAAACCGAAAAGGGGAAACTCGTCATAGCGAATATTCACCAGCCATCCTCAACGGTCTTTAAAATGTTGGATCGGTTATGGATCCTGGATAAGGGAGGGTATCCCATTTACTCCGGAAATCCAATTGATGCAGTAGTCTATTTTAAAAAGATCAGTGCACGGGTGAATGCCGCCGAAAGTGAGTGTCCTGCCTGTGGAAATGTTGATCCGGATCAAATATTACAAATAATTGAGACAAAAAACATCGATGAGTTTGGCAATCCCCTGGAAAGCAGGAGAATATCACCGGAGGAATGGTTTCAAAAATACCAGAAAAATATCACTTCCGGAATTATCGTTGATGATACAGAATACAAATTGCCCCCAAGCAATTTTAAAATTGCAAACGTGGGAGAGCAGTTTTTTACCTTCGGAATCAGAAATCTTCTTTCGAAAATCACCAACAGACAATACTTGTTGATAAATTTCCTTGAAGCTCCGCTACTGGCCTTTATTCTTGGATACTTTTCAAAATATATCAACGAAGCCGGTTATATCTTTGAACAAAACAAAAACCTTCCGGTTTTTTTGTTTATGTCTATTGTTGTGGCCCTGTTTATGGGAATTACACTTAGTGCAGAGGAAATCATAAGGGACAGAAAAATTCTTGAGAGGGAATCATTCCTTAACCTGAGCCGAACCACCTACCTTAATTCAAAGATCACCTATCTCTTCGTGTTATCTGCAATCCAGACCCTAAGTTTTGTTCTGGTTGGAAATGCTGTGCTTGAGATTAGAGGAATGTTCCTCTCATTCTGGCTAATTCTCTTTACTACATCCTGCTTCGGAAATATGATCGGGTTAAACATATCTGCCGGGCTGAACT
>CAZTES010000001.1:0-3062 GCA_964612275.1 uncultured Rikenellaceae bacterium | reverse complement strand
ACTACATCCTGCTTCGGAAATATGATCGGGTTAAACATATCTGCCGGGCTGAACTCTGTGATAACAATTTATATTCTCATCCCACTTATTTTGGTCCCGCAATTGCTGTTGGGTGGAGCAATGATCCATTTTGATGACCTTCATAAGAGCCTGACCCACAAAGAATATGTTCCCGTTGTTGGAGACCTTATGACGACCCGCTGGGCATATGAGGCCATGGCTGTGGAGCAGTTTAAAAACAATGTATTTGAAAAATTGTTCTTCGAACAGGAACAAACCATCAGTTCAGCATCTTATGTAACCTCTTTCCTCATTCCACAGCTTGAGATAAAAATTGAGGAATGTTTTCGCATTATAGGGCAAGAAGATAATGAATCCATCCTAGCGGGAAACCTGACGATAATACAAAACGAATTGAATCGGTTATACCGCTTTTATGATTTTTACCCCTATGAGGGCATTGAAGATCTTACCCGGGAACGATTTACTGCAGAAGTGGGTGAACAAACGGCAGAATTCCTGAACCTGGCAAAAATATTTTATTCTGAAATGGCCCAGGAAGCCAATAACAGAAAAGATAATATTTATAACCGCCTGACGGATTCTCTCGGAGCGGATGGGGCGTATCAGTTTAAACAAATATATTACAACAACAAACTGGCTGATATTGTAACCAACCGAACAGCGGTCAATAAAATTGTTGAGATGGATGACCGGTTGGTAAGGAAAAAAGATCCGGTTTTCATGATGCCCGAATCAAATGTTGGCAGGGCTCACTTTTATGCACCCTTTAAAATGATCAACGGAAGGTACATAGAAACAAAATGGTTCAACCTCTTTTTTATTTGGCTGACCTCCATTGTTTTTTACTTAACCCTCATTATGGATCTGTTACGTAAAGTCATCACCTATTTTGAAAAGATTAAACTGCGTAAAGGAAGATAACCAGAGAAAGTGCAAGCTCTGAATGTGTTCATGAATATCCGAATATCATGAAAAGGATCCTTGTCATCTATTATTCCCAGACCGGACAATTAACCGAGATTGTACATGCTGTCACAGCTTCATTGCAAGCAGATGAAGAATTTGTACTGAAGTTTGAAGAGTTGAAACCGAAAGATCCCTATCCCTTTCCCTGGAGCGGGAAGCAGTTTTTCCAGGTTTTCCCGGAATCGGTTGCCGGTATAACCTGTGAACTGGAACCTCTTCAACATAACCCGGATGAGCATTATGATCTCATTATCCTGGCCTATCAAATCTGGTACCTGTCTCCCTCCATCCCTGTTAGTTCGTTTCTTCAATCCGAAGAGGCGAAAAAAATTTTGCTGGGAAAACCGGTGGCAACCATTATTGGCAGTCGCAACATGTGGGCGATGGCACATGAAAATGTAAAGGAGAAAATCGGTCATGCTGGCGGCCATCTCGTTGGGAATATTGTATTGCTTGATAAAGCCCCAAATTTAATCAGTGTCATTACCATCATCCGCTGGCTTGTCAAGGGGAAGAGAGAAGGGAAAGGAATATGGGGACGATTGTTTCCACGGGCAGGTGTTTCTGAAGCAGATATTCGGGAATCTACCAAATATGGAATTGTTCTTGCCGATTCGTGTGAGAGAAACGATTATCAGGAATTGCAGAAAAAATGGGTTGACCTTGGCGCTGTATTACCAGATCCTGTGCTGATCAGTATTGAAAAGCGCGGGCACATGATGTTCAAAATTTGGTCAAGAATTATCCTGAAAAAAGGACCATACGGGGACCCCGGAAGAGATTTTTGGCTGAAAGTGTTCAAGTACTACCTGTTTACCGTTATTTTTCTGGTTTCCCCAATTGCATCTGTAATTTTTTACCTGGCCCATGCGATAAACAGAAAAAAGACCAGGCAATTGATCCGCTATTATTCAGGAATAGCCTGAACCGGATATCCCCCTTATCGTCATTTGGGATGCATACTTACTGAACAATTCTTATCTTTGCGGGTTGATTTATTGTTGTAGTTTACAATTTTGTTTGTAGATATGCCAGGTGAAGTATACATTACACGACTCTCAAAGTTTCTTCCAAATGATCCGGTAAGCAATGAGGAGATGGAAGATATTCTTGGAAAAATTGGAAATATGCCCTCCAGGGCTAAATTTCTTGTTTTACGGAATAATCAGATTAAGAACCGGTATTATGCACTGGATAAAAACGGGAATTCAACCCACTCGAATGCAGAACTGACCGCTGAGGCAATAAGAAAACTTGTCGGTGACGGGTTTGATTTGAATGATATGGATTTGCTGGCATGTGGGACAACTTCTCCCGATCAGCTCTTACCCTCTCATACTGCTATGGTACATGGTGAACTTAAAACAAAACCGGTTGAAATTATTTCCATGTCGGGCGCCTGCCTTACCGGAATGCAAGCCTTAAAATTTAGCTACCTCTCCGTGTTGGCCGGAGAGACAAAATATGCCGTCTGTGCCGGATCAGAAAAATTATCCTCCTGGGAATCAGCCAGGAATTTCCAAATGGAAGCAGAATCGTGGAAAGAACTTGAGAAAAAACCGATACTTGCCTTTGAAAAGGACTTTCTCCGATGGATGCTTTCTGATGGAGCCGGGGCTGCCTTACTACAGGATAAGCCCGGTAAAAACCGCTCTTTGAAAATTGAATGGATTGAAAGCATCTCCTATGCAAATATGGTCGGAACCTGCATGTATGCTGGTGGTGAACTCAATGGGAATGGTGGGATGAAAGGCTGGAAAGAGTTTGAACCCAAAGAATTGTTAAGCCGATCGGCTTTTTCCCTGCGACAAGATGTGAAACTTCTGGATGAAAACATCGTGAAAAGAGGCGCCGATTTTTATATCGATGTGATAAAAAGGAGAAATGTGAACCTCGATGAGATTGATTATTTTCTGCCTCACCTCTCATCAGAGTATTTTCGTGAAAAAATTGCGGATGAAATCAAATCCAGGGGGGCTGAGATCCCCCAGGAAAAGTGGTATACCAATCTTACACAGCTTGGAAATGTCGGAGCTGCCTCAATCTATTTTATGATGGAAGAGCTTTTCCAT